>NZ_JAHFPY010000102.1 GCF_023266535.1 Sphingomonas sp.
ATCTCGTCGCCGGACCGGGTCACCGACCATGTCTATTTCGATGGCGAGGCCAGCCAGGTCGGCGGCGGCGCGGGGCTTAGCCTCGATGGTACGATCGAGGTGCCGCAGCCCGAAGGCCAGCGCATCAATATGGTCACCGCCATCCGGCGGGTGCTCGACCAGGAGTTGGCGGCCAATCCCAAGGTGCTGCTGTTCGGCGAGGATATCGGCCCCAAGGGCGGTGTCCATGCAGTGACGCTCGGCCTGCAGGATAAATATGGGGTCGAGCGAGTATTCGACACGTCATTGAACGAGGAAGGCATTATCGGCCGCGCGGTCGGCATGGCGCTGGCCGGGCTGATGCCGGTGCCGGAAATCCAGTTCCGAAAATATGCCGAGCCGGCGACCGAGCAGATCAACGATTGCGGCACAATGCGCTGGCGCACCGCCAACCGCTTCTCCGCGCCGATGGTGCTTCGGATTCCTGGCGGCTTCTTCAAATGCGGCGACCCGTGGCACAGCCAGACCAACGAAGTGGCATTCGTCCACAATCCCGGCTGGAAGGTGGCGGTGCCGAGCAATGCCGAGGATGCGGTCGGCCTGCTGCGCGCCTCACTTCGCGGCAATGACCCGGTGATCTTCTTCGAACATCGCGCGATGCTCGACGATAGCTGGGCACGCCGCCCCTGGCCGGGCGACAAGTTCGTCCTGCCCTTCGGCAAGGCGAAGAAGACGCGCGAGGGCGACAGGATCACGATCGTCACCTGGGGCGCGATGGTGCCGCGCTGCGAGGCGGCGGCGGAGGGAATCAGCGCCGACGTCATCGACCTCCGGACGTTGCAACCGTGGGACAGAGAGACGGTACTAGACAGCGTCCGCCGAACGCGGCGCTGCCTGATCGTCCATGAAGATTTGCGGACCGGCGGCTTCGGGGCGGAGATTGCCGCGGTGGTCGCTGACGAGGCATTCCTCGACCTCGATGCGCCGGTGGCGCGCGTCACCATGCCCGACGTGCCCAGCCCGCACCATCCGGCGCTGATGGAATGGGCCTTGCCGAGCGTCGACAAGATCCGCGCCGAAATCGACCGGCTGGTGGGCTTTTAGATGATCGAAGTTCGAGTCCCCGACGAGCAGGAGGGCACCAAGGCGGTCGTTCGTGCCTGGCTGCGGCGGGTCGGCGATTTGGTGTTCGAGAATGAGCCGCTGGTCGAGCTCGAAACCGACAAAGTGACGCAGGAAGTGCCGTCACCAGCCGCCGGCGTGCTAACCGAGATATTGCTCGACACCGATGACGAAGCCGAGCCGGGCGCCCTGCTGGCCAAAATCGATCCAGCGGGGGAAGCCAGCAGTTCCCCGGCGCAGGCCGGGGCCCAGGGCGATGCGATAGCAGCGCCTAATGGCGCCCTTGGACCCCGGCCTGCGCCGTGGAACGGGGAAGTGGAGACGAGGCTTAGCCCGTCAGTTCGTCGCGCACTTCTGCAGAATAACGTTGATCCGTCGCACATCGAGGGCACGGGCCGCGATGGGCGGATCACCCGCGACGATGTCGATCGCGCAGCGGCTTCCGCGACAACTGCAAACGCTGGCAAATCGGCAACCGTCCAGTCGCGCCAGTTTAGCGCGCAGGACATTCCGCACGACCGGATGCGGCTCAAGATCGCCGAGAATATGGTTCGCGCAGTCAGCGAGGCGCCGCACGTCACCGCGCTGTTCGAGGCGGACTTCTCGGCCATCGCCGCACACAAGGCAGCGCTTTCGGCAAAAGGCATCAAGCTCAGTTACACTGCCTATCTGATCAAGGCTGCAGCCGAAGCCATGGCCGTCGCTCCCGCGATCAACGGCCGCTGGGAAGAGGATCGCATTGCGGTCGCTCCGACCATCAATGTTGGTGTCGGCACCGCGCTCGGCGAAAAGGGGCTGATCGTGCCCGTCGTCAGGGACGCGGGGTCGCTCAGCCTCGAGGAAATCGGCCACAAGCTCGATGACCTGACCTCGCGGGCGCGTTCGGGAAGTCTCACGGCCGCCGACGTCTCCGGGGGCAGCTTCACTATCTCCAACCATGGCGTATCGGGCAGCCTGCTCGCCGCGCCGATCATCCTGCACGCGGGGCAAGCGGCGATCCTCGGCGTCGGCAAGCTGGAGAAGCGCGTCGTGGTGCGCGAGGTCAATGGCCAGGACGCAATCCTGATCCGGCCGATGGCCTATGTCACGCTAACGATCGACCATCGCGTGGTCGACGGCCATCAGACCAATGCCTGGCTGACCCGGTTCGTCGAAGTGCTGGAGACTTGGTCCGTGACCTGAAGTCCGGCGCGAAGTAAATTCGCGCCGTCGATCGACACGGCCATGGGCCGGTCGTCGGCCGCCTTCACCATCTCTCATCCAATCCAGAAATTGCCACGCAATTTCGGGCTTGGCTTCGGTGGTTCAGGAAGTGGCGCACCCGACAGGATTCGAACCTGTGGCCTCTGCCTTCGGAGGGCAGCGCTCTATCCAGCTGAGCTACGGGTGCGTGGGCGCCCGCTTAGCTTGGAGCGTTCCTGGCCGCAAGCGCCGAGCGACCATCGATTTCGCACGCGCGGGAGAATGTTGCAGCGCGGGAAAGGCAGGACTAGGTTCGCCCAAAGCCTAGGGGAGATTGCATGGCCAAGTCCGCCGACAAGGTGACCATCAAGAAATACGCCAACCGGCGGCTCTACGACACGGAGAGCAGCAGCTACATCACGCTCGACCGGCTGGCGGCGATGATCCGCGAGGGCCGCGATTTTGAGGTGGTGGACGCCAAATCCGGCGAAGACATCACGCACCAGGTGCTGACCCAGATCATCGTCGACGAAGAGTCGCGCGGTTCGACCATGCTTCCGGTCAATTTCCTGCGCCAGCTGATCGGCCTCTATGGCGGCCAGATGCAGGGAGCGGTGCCGCCATACCTGGAAGCGGCGATGGAGGCGTTCCAGAAGAACCAGCAGGCGATGGCCGGCGCGTTCGGACCCAACATGTTTGCCGACTTGGCCAAGCGCAACATGGCGATGTTCGAGGAAGCGGCGCAGGCGATGACCGGCAAGAAGGCCAAGCCGGCGCCCGCAGGCGAGCAATCGGCCGACGAACTGGCCAAGCTCAAGGCCGAGCTCGCCGCCCTTCAAGCGAAGGTAGACAAGCTCGGCAAATGAGGTTCGTCGCCGCATTGCTCCTGGCCGCGGCGCCCGCTGCGGCCCAGCAATCTCCTTTGACGTTCGAAGCCGGCAAGTCACTGCCGCTGGCGAACGGCCAATGGTCGCATTTCGCCACCGCCGACGGCTCGATCGCGATGTACGGCACCCAGATCCAGCTGCGCTGCGACAAGGCGACGCGGACGGTCACGATAGCACGGCCCAATGCTGCACCGGCTGCGCTCACCATCGCCACCGATACGATGACCAGGAACTTGCCGCCAAGCGGTCGCCTGCTGGCGACGGACCCTTTGCTCGACGCCATCGCGTTCAGTCGCGGACGGTTCATCGTGTCGGGTGGAATCGGGCCGACCATCGCGGTGCCAAGCTGGCCCGAAGCGGCGCGAAGCATCGAAGATTGTCGAAACTGACCACAATTACAAGTCTTGTTTATCATCTCCGACCACAACATTCTGTGGTTGCAATCCAGCAGCGAAAGGAGGTGATCCGATGTCTCATGGTTCAGCAGGGAGGTCGGTCCAGTTCGCTTGGAAGGTGATGGCCTAACCAGCCATTCATGTCCTTCCGGGCTTGAGCGTCCGGTCGCTGACCATGTTGAAGGGAGCTGTCGTGTGGTGCGGCAGCTCCCTTTTACTTACGCAAATCTTCGCTTATTTCGGAACCGTTTCGGGCATGAGCCGCTTTTGGCGGTAGGATCGAAGAGGGAGGCAGTAATGGCCAAGGCATCGACGGGCCGCGCCAAGAGTGGTGGCGGTAAAAAAGCAACGTTCGACAAGATCGCCAAGGCGGCGATGAGCCGTGAAATGTTGGCAGCGGGCCTGACCGCGGCAGCGGCGGCGATTGCCGCCAGCCCCAAGGCGCGCAAGGCGATCCGCGATGCGGGGCTCGATGCCGCCGACAGCGCCAGCCACGCCGCGACCCAAATGATGTCCAATGCCTCCAAGCTCGGCTCGCTAATTGCCGAGGCGGTGGCCGATGCCGCACAGCGCGTATTGTCGGGCAAATGGGCCGATGAAGCCGGTACGGGCCTGATGTCCTCGACCAAACCGGTCGCCAAGAAGTCGGCGCCGCGTAAGACCGGCGCGACCCGCAAGGCTCCGACGGCAAAAGCGAAAACCGCGTCAAAGGCCAAGACGGCGGCAAAAAAGCCCGCCGCCAAAAAGCCCACCGCCAAGAAGCCGGCAGCGCGCAAGGCGAAAGCGCCGGCCAAGCGCCGGTCAAGCGCCGGAGCGCGCAAGCGGGCTCCGGCCAAGCCCAAGGCCCCGGCAGCCAGCTGAGCCACAATCTATTTGAACGAAGGGCTCCGGTTCGTCCGGGGCCCTTCCTCTATGGAAAAGCATTATCGGGCATGCGATGTCGAGCGGGATGACTCAGGCGAAATTCTCGGTGGTGATCCTGGCTGCGGGGCAGGGCACGCGGATGCGTTCCGATACGCACAAGGTGCTCCACCCGATCGCCGGCAAGCCGATGCTGTTGCACCTGTTGTCGACGCTCGAGGCGATGGGTGCCGACCGCCGCGTCGTGGTGGTCGGCAAGGGCCGCGAGCAGCTTGAGAGAGCGCTTGAGGGGCACGGCGTCGTGACCGCCCTGCAGGCCGAGCAGAAGGGTACCGGCCACGCCGTGCAAATGGCCGACGAAGCGCTAAACGGATTCGATGGGGCAGTGCTGATCCTCTACGGCGACACGCCCTTCGTCACCCGGGACACGTTGACCGAGATGCTCGATCGGCTGGCGGCGAAAGACGACCCGGGCGTGGTCGTGCTGGCCAGCTCGCCTGCCGACGGCAAGACCTATGGCCGCGTCATCCTCGGCGATGGCGACCATATTTCGAAGATGGTCGAATATAAGGACGCCAATGAAGCCGAGCGCGCGGTCAAGCTGTGCAATTCGGGCATGATGGCGGTGCAGTCGAAGGATCTGTTCCGCTGGCTGGCCAAGGTCGGCAACGCCAATGCGGCCAAGGAATATTACCTCCCCGACATCGTCATGATCGCCAAGGAAGAGGGCCGCGCGCCGGTGGCAATCGAGGGCGAGGCATTCGAGACCGCCGGCGTCAACAGCCGTGCCGAGTTGGCTGCGTTGGAGGAGGATTGGCAGACGCGCCGTCGCTGGCAGGCGCTGGAGCAGGGCGCGACCCTGATCGATCCCGAAAGCGTCTGGTTTTCTGCCGATACCGAATTGGGCCGCGACTGCACCATCGAGCCGCACGTCGTGTTCGGCCCGGGCGTGAAGATTGCCGATGGCGCGACGATCAAGGCCTTCTCGCACATCGAAGGCGCGATCATTTCGACGGGTTGCGTGGTGGGCCCTTTCGCCCGGCTGCGCCCTGGAGCGGTGCTGGGCGAGGGCGCCAAGGTCGGCAATTTCGTCGAGGTGAAAAAGGCCAATCTTGGCAAGGGCGCCAAGGCCAACCATTTGTCCTATATCGGTGATGCCAATGTCGGCGAGAATGCCAACATCGGAGCCGGCACCATCACCTGCAATTATGACGGGTTCGGCAAGTATCTGACCGAGATCGGGCCGGGCGCCTTCATCGGGTCGAACAGCGCGCTGGTCGCTCCGGTCTCGATCGGTGCGGGAGCAATCATCGGCGCGGGATCGGTGGTGACCAAGAACGTCGCGGCGGACGAGCTGGCCATCGCCCGCGGCGAGCAGCGCGGATTTGCTGGCTGGGCCGCCCGCTTCCGTGCAAGGCAGAAAGCAAAAAAGGCTAGCGGTACTTCCTGAGGAACGCGTTCAGGCCGTCGAAATAGGCCTGTTGATCGTCATACATCGCAAAGTGGCCGCCATTGGTGGCGAGCAGCGTTCCGTTCGGCATTTGCTTCGCCATCCGCGCCATGTAGGCCGGATCCATCGTGTCATATTTGCCTGAAATGACCAGCGTCGGGACGGTGATGCGCTTCAAGTCCGCGAAGCGATCCCAATGCTCGAGCCTGCCGCTCGCGCCCATTTCGCTCGGCCCCTGCATCAGCACATAGATTTGCCTGTTGATCTGGCCAAAGCTGTAGAGAACCGGCTCGGGCCATTCGGCCGCCGGCCGCCGCAAAATGTGTTTCTCGTAAAATTCGGACATCAGCGTGCCCATGTAGCGCGGGTCGTCGGTCTTCCCGGCTTTTTCCAGCTGTTCGATCAACGCCAGCTTGGCCGGATCCATCTGCGGCTTGAGGACCTTGTCGGCATAGGCGTTGTACGCCGGGATCGACGCCATCATGTTGGAAATGACCAGGCATTTCAGCTGGTCCTGATGGGCCAGCGCATATTCCATGGCGAGGATGCCGCCCCAGCTTTGACCCAGCAGGCAGAAATTGGACTTGTCGGCGCCGATCGCCGCACGCACCTGGTCGACCTCGCTGACGAAACGGTCGATGGTCCATAAATCGTCATCGGTAGGATGGTCGCTGCGGCCGGAGCCGAGCTGGTCGTAGTAGTAATATTCGACGCCTTCGGCCGGCAGGAAGCTGTCGAATGCCTCCAAATAGTCATGCGTGGCGCCGGGTCCTCCGTGGAGCAGCAGCAGCTTGAGCTTGGGGTTGTTGCCTACCCGCTTTACCCAGACGTGAAACTTGCCCTTGGGCGTCGAAATCTCGACCATTCGCACACCGCCGGACCATGCGTCTGGATGCTCCTTGATGTCATAATATGAAGCGCTGGAAGCGCCTTGCGCGTCCGAATTGGCAGGCGATTGTTGGCATGCCGCCGTCAGCATGAAGGCGACGCTTGCGGCAAACAACAATGTGCGCGACATCGCCACCTCCCCCCTTGTTTATCTGACTGCATAGCGCCACGTCGGCGACGGTCAAAGGAGCAGCGCTTCAACCATGTGCGGAATTGTTGGAATTGTCGGCAAACAAGCGGTGGCGCAGCGCCTGTTCGATGGCCTCAAGCGCCTCGAATATCGCGGCTATGACTCGGCTGGCATCTGCACCGTACAGGATGGCGAGTTCGAGCGCCGCCGGGCCGAGGGAAAGCTCGACAATCTGGCCCGCGAGCTGGCTGCCGAACCGCTGCACGGAGATACCGGCATTGCCCATACCCGCTGGGCGACCCATGGCGCGCCGACGGTCGACAATGCCCATCCGCACATCGCCGGACCGGTGGCGCTGGTCCACAACGGCATCATCGAGAATTTCAAGCCGCTGCGCGACGAGTTGCTGGCCGACGGCCGCACAATCCTCAGCGAAACCGACAGCGAAGTGGTCGCGCATCTGGTCGCGCGCGAGGTCGAGCGTGGCAGCTCGCCGACCGAGGCCGTGGCAACCGTCTTGCCGCGCCTCCACGGCGCCTTCGCCATCGCCTTCCTGTTCAAGGATTATCCCGACCAGATCATCGGCGCGCGCATGGGAGCACCGCTGACGGTCGGCTATGGCGAGGGTGAGAATTACCTCGGTTCCGACGCTCTGGCGCTGGCCCCGCTGACCCAAAGGATTGCCTATCTCGAGGAAGGTGACTGGGCGGTTGTGGGACGCGACCAGATCCAGATCTACGATCGCGCCAACCAGCCGGTCAGCCGTGAAATCGTCGAATCCGGCGCCACCGCCGCGCATATCGAGAAGGGCAATTACCGCCACTTTATGCAGAAGGAGATTTTCGAGCAGCCGGTCGTCGTCGGCGACACGCTCCGCTCCTACATCCGCCCGTTCGAGGGCAAGGTGGCGCTGCCCGATTTCGATTTCGACCTGTCGACCGTCAATCGCGTCACCATCGTCGCCTGCGGCACCAGTTTCTACGCCGGGATGGTCGCCAAATATTGGTTCGAGCAGTTCGCCCGCGTTCCGGTCGACATCGATGTGGCGAGCGAGTTTCGCTACCGCCAGCCCGTGCTGGAGCCGGGCGGGCTGGCGCTTTTCATCTCACAATCGGGCGAGACCGCCGATACACTCGCCGCGCTGCGCCACGCCCGCGATGAAGGGCAGACCATCGCGGTCGTGGTCAACGTCCCGACCAGCTCGATGGCGCGCGAAGCCGACCTGCTGCTGCCGACCCATGCCGGCCCGGAAATCGGCGTCGCCTCGACCAAGGCGTTCACCTGCCAGCTGGCGGTGCTCGCCGCGCTCGCCGCCAACCTCGCCCGCGCCAAAGGACGAATGAGCGAGGCGGAGGAGCGCGACATAGTCGCCCACCTCCAGGAAGCGCCAGAGGCCATGAACCTGGCGCTCGGC
>NZ_JAHFPY010000017.1 GCF_023266535.1 Sphingomonas sp.
AGAAGCGCGGGTCAAAGCCGACGACCTGGGCTAGCCAGCCGTCGCGCGTCTGCTGCACCGCGATCTTGCGCAGCAACACCCTCGGAAATCGGACGACGTCGCCCATGGCACCCTCCTTCGACGGTCAGGTGCTAGGCAACCTCGGCTTCGTCGATCAGGCGCTGCAGCGAGGCTGCGGTGACGAGCGTGCGCCCGCCGACCCGGCGCAAGTCGAGCCTCCCCTGTTTTGCCAAGCGATAGAGAAATGTCCGGCCGATTCCGATAGCGCTCATGGCCTCGGGCACCGTGTAGGCAATCTTTGGAGAGTTGTTCATGGAATGCTCCCGTCTTCAAAAGGACGGGTTCCTATTAGTCACATATTTTCCGAGGGCGTTAGGTCCGCTGGTGCCGAATGGAACGCACGGAAAACAGCGAGAATTTCACTTGGCCACGGACCGGTGCAAAACTTTTTCTGTGGATAAGTCGCGTCGAAACGTCACGGCGCCGTGACACTTTCAGGCGCCGAAAAGACTTGAGCTAACCGACGTCGGTTACTTTCGAAACTTCGCGACGTCGCGAACATTTGAAACTTCCCGCCGGCGGGAACATTGCCTTGGAGAACAAGCTCAGAGTGTCCCGTCGACGGGACGTTTGAAACCTCACGTCGACATGAGGTTTAAGCCTTGAGCTTGACGACCTCCGCGCTGCCTTCACCGTTCGCAAATCGCCCCCAAGCGTTCATCAGCTCGCGACGGCGATCGAAGAAGTCGGTCCGCTTGTAAGCCGCCTCCACGGCGTTCGACACCGCATGCGCCAACGCAGCCTCGGCGATCTCTCCTGCAACCGACGTCTGCTCGGCTGCCCAGTCGCGGAATGAGCTGCGGAAGCCATGCGCCGTGCAATCCATCTTCATGTCGCGCAGCGTCTTGGTCAGCGCCATGTCGGACAGAGCAACGCCCTTGCCATTGGGAAAGACGTGCTTGGAGCCAGTGCGCCGAACCTCCGCCGCCCTTTGCAACACGGCCAGCGCTTGGCCCGAAAGCGGAACGCGGTGCGGCTTGCGCATTTTCATCCGCTCGGCCGGAATCGTCCAGACGGCTCGCTCCAAGTCGATTTCATCCCACGTCGCGCCGCGGATCTCGCCGCTGCGGCTGGCGCAAAGGATCAGAAGCCGGAGCGCGAGCGCGGCAATGCCGGTCTTCGGTTCAAGCCGTTCCATGAACGCCGGCACGTCCTGGTAGGGCAGGGCGCCGAAGTTGCCCTTCGCCGGCTGCTTGGGGAGGCGCTGGCCGATCGCCTTTGTCAGCGTGGCCTCGAAGTGGCCAGCGTCCGGCCTGGCATAGCTCAATATGTCGACGATCAGCCGGCGGACCTGGCGAGCAACCTCGGGCTTCGTTGTCCAGATTGGCCGTAGGCAGTCGGCAATGCGGTCCGCGTCGATCGATTGCACCTGCAGCCGGCCTAGCGCGGGAAAGGCGTAGGCGGTCAGCTGCGACGAGCCCTGCTTAAGCCTCTTGCCTCCAACCTTTCCCTCGCGATGGTCGAGGAACTTGTCGGCAGCGTCCCGAAACGTGATCACCAGCGCCTCGGGCTGCTTCCAGAGCGTACGCGGGTCGCGACCGTCGGCAAGGGCGCGGCGTACCTCCCACGCCCGGTCGCGCGCCTCGGTCAGTTTGAACAGCTTGGCGCTGCCGATGCCATAGTCGCGCCGCTTGCCGTTGTGCTGCACTCGGGCGACCCATGAGGCCTGCCCGGGCGATCGGACGAACAGGATCAGCCCGTCGCCGTCGCTGTATCTCCCGGGCTTCTCCAAGAGCGCCTTAACTCCGGCTGCGCTCAGCTTACCCATCGGCCCGCTCCCGTTTCGCCTTCCGCGTCCTTCGGAACTCCACTACCTTTTCCCGGGCTTCCATGTCGGCGAGGATGCGCTTCGCCTCGGCCTGGGAGCAATACGCCTTCATCAGGCGGAACGCCTTTTCGGTGAGCATGAATTCGGCGCGCTCGCTGCCGCTGGCGATCGTAAGTTTGAAGTGACGGCCGTGCAGCTCGATTTCCGGCGCTTCGTCGACATAGGCGATCATGACAGCACCGCCCCGAACTCTTCGGCAACTTCATAGACCGCGCGCTTCAAGCCAGGCGTGAGCGTAAGCAGGCTGAAGAGCACCTTGATCGCGCCTTCGTGATGCGACCGGTCCAACAGCTGTTCGCTAGGCGGAAGCATGGGATTGTCTCGGGCGGGCGGATTCCAGACGTAGGGCATCGGATAGCCCATGCTGCAGCCGGTTATCTCCAGCGAGCGCGACCGATCGCGTGCAAAGATGCCACCCAAGGCTTCGAAGCGGTCAATCCACGCCGCGGCTATCAGGCGCATGTCGGGGCTAGCCGGTGCCGGTGTATTCTCTAGAGTATCGTTAGCCATGATCGTCTCCTAGCGACGGTTGCGGTCAGGGGTGGCTCGGCGCGCTAACGCCGGGTCGCCCCGCTCTTTGCTTTCAGTTGTTTCCAACAGAAAGTCCCACACTCGTAAGCCGAACGGGCGTGAATGTCAACGCACAGTGGCGCACACGAAAATGGCTGTTTTCTGATGATAATTCATCGCGCTAGTGGCCAGTGGCGAACAGCAGCGAAAGGAAGGGTGGCTCCCCGAGTTGGATTCGAACCAACGGCCGCTCGATTAACAGTCGAGAGCTCTACCGCTGAGCTATCGGGGAACAGGATGCGCCGCCGCCTATAACGCCCTAATCGTCCGTTGCAAGCGCCTACAGCGCGCTTTTGCCACGGAAAATCTGAATGTCCGGTTAGTGGGCGAATTGCTCCATCGCGATGCGCTCGTCGAGGGCATGTTCGGGGTCGAACAATAGGGTCAGCGACCGTTCCCGGTCGAGCGTGACGTCAACCGTGCACACCTCGCGCACCTCGAACTGGTCGGCGACCGCCGCCACCGGCCTTTTGTCGGCTTCCAGCACCTTCAGCCGGATCGAAACATCGTCCGGCAGGATCGCGCCTGACCAGCGGCGCGGGCGGAACGGGCTGATCGAGGTCAGCGTCAGCATCTTGGCCTGCAGCGGCAGGATCGGGCCATGCGCCGAAAGATTATAGGCGGTCGATCCCGCCGGCGTCGCCACCAGCACGCCGTCGGCGACCAGCTCCGGCATCACCACCCGGCCATTGACGCTGATCTCGATCTTCGCCGACTGGCGCGTCTCGCGCAGCAGCGACACTTCGTTGATCGCCGGATGGACCCAGGTTTCGCCCCGGATATTGGTCGCTTCCATCGTCAGCGGGGCGACCCGGATCTGCTTGGCGCCCTGGATCCGCTCGAACAGCCGGTCCAGCCGCCACTCGTTCATCAGGAAGCCGAACGTGCCGCGGTTCATGCCGAATACCGGGCGCGCTTCGCCGTCCTCGAGCATCGCGTGCAGCGTTTGCAGCATGAAGCCGTCGCCGCCCAGCGCGACCAACGTTTCCGCTTTGTCTTCCTCCGCCCAGCTGTAGCGGCGGCGGAGCAGCGCCTCGGCCGATTTCGCCGCTTCGCCCGGCGAGGCAACCAGCGCGATGCCGTGCGCGGCGAGGTCGCGCTCGGGCGTGGCGGGCGAGGGGCGGGCGACGTTCACGCGCATCAAAATAGAGCATTGCCCGGAAAGCGCCACTGTCCCGATTGGGCACGCGCCCGATTGGCGCCTTGGTCGGGTAGGCTGGCCGGGGCTAAGTCCCCACCATGCGTAATTGGCTCAAATGGCCAGGGTTCGGGGGCAGGCGGGTGTCGGACCGCAAGGTTTCGGCGCCCGCTTTGCCATTGAACGACCGCGACCTCGAGCAGGCCATTCGCCGCGACCGCATCGAACTTCGCTTCCAGCCGCAGATTGAGCCGGCCAGTGGCCGCATCCTCGGCGTCGAGGCGTTGGCCCGCTGGAGCGGCGCCGAAAGCCCCGAGGAGCTGTTTGCCCGCGCCGAAACCACGGGCCTCGCCGAGCGCCTCTCCCGTGCCATCCAGCGCAAGGCGCTGCGCACCGCCGGCGCCTGGACCGGGCCCCTCTCTGAACTGCATCTGTCGATCAACCTTTTGCCGCGTGACCTTGACCGCCCCGGCTATGAGCAATGGCTGCTGGCCGAGATTGCCCATGCCGGCCTCATCCCTGAGCAGATCACCGTCGAGATCGTCGAAAGCAGCCTGATGGCCGACAGCCTCGAAGTGGCGGGCCGGCTTTCCCGCCTGCGCGCCGCCGGTGTCCGCATCGCCATTGACGACTTCGGCACCGGCTACTCCAGCCTCGCCTATCTGACCTCACTCCCGATCGACGCGATCAAGATCGACCGCGGCCTGATCAACCACATCGTCGGCGGCACCCGCGACCGGATTGTCGTCAAGGCGATGATCCGCCTCGCCCGCGAGCTTGGCCTCAAGGTGGTCGTCGAGGGCGTCGAGAATATCGCCCAGCTTCACTTGCTCGAGGAATGGGGCTGCGACCTCTACCAGGGCTTCCTCGGTGCCCAGCCGCTCGATGAGGCCGAATTGAAACGCTTCGTCGCCGCTTCCGCCCGCACCGCTGCCGCCTAGGCCGGCTCCAGCTCCTTCTTCTCGCTTGCCGCCAGCACCCGCATCAGCCCGCGCGAGATTTGCAGTGCGCCCTGCAATCGGGATTCGCCGGTCGGCCATTCGCGGCTGATCACCAGCTTGCTGTCGGGCCGCAGCCTGGCCGCGCCCTTCAGCTTGGCGACATAGTCGAGCAGTCCGGGCAGATCGGGGAAGCCCGACGGCGCGAACGTCACCACCGCGCCCTTGGCGCCGACATCCAGCTTGGCGATCATCGCCTTTTTGCAATTGGTCTTGGTTTCAACGATTTGCAGCAAATTCTGCGTTTCCTCCGGCAGCTTGCCAAAGCGGTCGATCAGCTCGGCCGCGAAGGCCTCGACGCCTTGCCGGTCCTCCAGCTCGCCGAGCCGGCGATAGAGGCCCATCCGAAGGTCGAGGTCGGGCACATAATGTTCGGGGATGAGGATTGGCGCCTCGACGTTGATCTGCGGCATGAACTCCTCGCGCCGCTCCGCCGCGCCCGACTTCTGCTCGAGGATCGCGTCCTCCAGCATCGACTGGTAAAGCTCGAAGCCGACCTCCTTGATGTGGCCCGACTGTTCGTCGCCGAGCAGGTTTCCGGCGCCGCGAATATCGAGGTCATGGCTCGCAAGCTGGAATCCGGCCCCTAGGCTGTCGAGATTGGCCAGCACCTGCAGCCTCTTGTCCGCCCCCTCGGTCAGCGCCCGGTCGGGCGGCGTGGTCAGATAGGCATAGGCGCGGGTCTTGGCGCGGCCGACGCGGCCCCGGAGCTGGTAGAGCTGGGCCAGGCCGAACCGGTCGGCGCGGTGGACGATCAGCGTATTGGCCGACGGGATATCGAGGCCGCTCTCGACGATCGTCGTCGATAGGAGGACGTCGTAGCGCTTGTCGTAGAAAGCGCTGATCCGCTCCTCGACCTCGCCCGCGCCCATTTGCCCATGGGCGGTGACCGCCTTCACCTCGGGCACTTCCTCGCGCAGCCATTCCTCCAGGTCGGGGAGGTCGGCGATCCTAGGCGCGACCAGGAAGCTCTGCCCGCCGCGATAATGTTCGCGCAGCAGCGCCTCGCGCATCACCACCGCGTCCCACGGCGCGACATAAGTCCGCACCGCCAGCCGGTCGACCGGCGGGGTCTGGATCACGCTGAGTTCGCGCAGCCCCGACATCGCCATCTGCAAGGTGCGTGGGATCGGCGTCGCCGTCAGCGTCAGGACGTGGACGTCCTCCTTGAGCGCCTTCAGCTTCTCCTTGTGGGCAACCCCGAAATGCTGCTCCTCGTCGACGATCACCAGGCCCAGCTTCCTGAACTTGATCGATTTCGACAGCAGCGCGTGGGTGCCGATGACGATATCGACCTTGCCCTGCTCGAGCCGCTCTTTCGTCGCCTTCTGCTCCGCCGCCGGGACCAGCCGCGACAGCCGCCCGATCTCGACCGGAAATCCTTGGAACCGCTCGACGAAATTGCGATGATGTTGCCTCGCCAGCAGCGTGGTCGGGCAGATCAGCGCCACCTGGTAGCCCGCCATCGCCGCCACGAACGCCGCCCTCAGCGCTACTTCGGTCTTGCCGAACCCGACATCGCCGCACACCAGCCGGTCCATCGGCTTGCCGCTGCCCAGATCCTCCAGCACCTCGGCAATTGCCCGGTCCTGGTCGTCGGTCTCCTCATAGGGGAAACGGTCGACGAACTCGGGCAGGGTCGCGTCTGCTTCGGCCACCTGGCCAGGCCGGGTCGCCCTAATCGCGGCAGTCTTGATCAGCTCATTGGCGATCTCGCGGATCCGCTCCTTCATCCGCGCTTTGCGCCGCTGCCACGCCTCGCCGCCCAGCCGGTCGAGGTTGGCGCCATCTCCAGCCCCGCCATAGCGGGTCAGCACGTCGATATTCTCGACGGGCACGTAGAGCCGGTCGCCGCCCGCGTAGCTAAGGGCGACGCAATCGTGCGGCGCCTTGCCGACCATCACCGACGTCAGCCCTTCGTAGCGGCCGATGCCATGCTCCATGTGAACGACCAGGTCGCCGGGCGTCAGCGCGGCCAGCTCGGCGAGGAAGGCGTCGGCGCTCTTGCGGCGCTTCTTGCGGCGGACCAGTCGGTCGCCGAGCATGTCCTGCTCGGTCAGCACCGCCACTTCCGGCCCGGCAAAGCCATGGTCGAGCGGCAGCACGATCAGCGCCGCATCGGTCCGTGCCCCCAGCGCTTCCTGCCAGCTTGCCGCGAGCTTCAGGCTCTTGAGGCCATGATCCTCGAGCAGTCCGGCGAGGCGCTCGCGAGCGCCCGTCGTATAGCTCGCCAGCACGATCTTCTTCTGGTTTTTCCGCAGCTTGGCGACGTGCTTGGCGACCGCCTCATAGACATTGGCGCCCTGCGCCCGTTCGGCGCCGAAATCGCGCGGCCCGTCGACTCCGAAGTCGATGACCTTGTCGCTGGCCGGCTGCGAAAAGGGGGTGGCGAGATGGATCGGCCGTTCCTCGACCGCCCCGCGCCATTCCTTGCTCGACAGGTACAGTGCCGACGGCGCCAGCGGCCGGTAGCTGCCCGGCTCGGCGATCATCGCCTTCTCGCGGTTGGCAAAATAATCCTCGATCGCTTCGTGCCGCGCCTCCAGGGCCCCGTCGGCGTTCGCATCGCGGACGATGACGTCATGCTCGCCCAAATGATCTAACAGCGTTGAAAGCTTCTCCTCGAGCAAAGGCAGCCAATGCTCCATCCCCGCGAGCCGCCGCCCGTCGCTGATCGCCTGGTAGAGCGGGTCGCCGGTGGCGTTTGCGCCGAACTGCTCGCGGTAACGGGCGCGGAACCGCTTGACCGTCTCCTCGTCGAGCAGTGCTTCGCTCGCCGGCATCAGGGTGAAGGTCCCGGCCGTCCCGGTGCTGCGCTGGTCGGCCGGGTCGAACCGCCGCATCGTCTCGATCTCGTCGCCGAAGAAATCGAGCCGGATCGCCTGGTCCTCGCCGGCCGGGAACAGGTCGACGATCGAGCCGCGCACGGCGAACTCGCCGGCATCATGGACGGCGTCGGTCCGCTGGTAGCCGATCGCCACTAACTGCTCGACCAGCCGGTCGCGCTCGATCCGCTCACCCTCGGCCAGCGTCCGCGTCAGTTGGCGGATGCGGAACGGCGTCAGGATGCGCTGGGTGACCGCATTGGCGGTGGTCATTAGCAGCTGCGGGCCCTTGCGCTTCCCCTGCAGCTTCTCCAGCGCCGCCAGCCGCTCGGCCATGACCCTGAGGGCCGGGGAGGCGCGGTCGTAGGGCAGGCAGTCCCACGCCGGAAAGCTCAGCACCTCCACGTCGGGCGCGAACACCGGCACCGTGTCCTGCAGCGCGCGCATTGCGGCTTCGTCCGCCGCGATGACGACGGCGCGTCCGCCATCGCCCGTGCCATGCGCTGCGCGCGCCAGGTCCGCTGCCAGCCACGGCAGGAACCCCGCCGGCACGCCTGCCAGGGTCAGCGGCGCCCCGGCCTTCAATATGCGGTTCAGTGGCTCGCTCATTTGCTCACCTTGATGAAATCCAGCCGCTTCAGCGCATCCATCATCGGCCCCTGGTAGCGCTCGGGCACGTCCTGCGTGCCGATTGCCCAGGCCATGATGTCGACGTCCTGCTCGGTCAGCAGCGCTGCGAACAGCGCGCGTTCATGCGCGTCCCAGCCTGCGTGGTGCGCTTCGAAGAAGCCGCCGATCATCATGTCGGCCTCGCGCGTCCCGCGATGCCAGGCACGGTATTTCAGCGCCCTGAGAACCTCATCCACGACTCGCCGACCTCCAACGCAAATTGACCCGCGGCGGATTCGCAGCGGGCTCACACGGCCCATGTAGGCAGTTGCGTTCCTCCCCGCTAGGGTCGCACCAATGCGCCCCGACCTGCTTAATCCGCTGTTTGCCGAAGTGGAGGCGCTGAAGGGCGTCGGGCCGGGTATCGCCAAGGCGCTGGCCCGCCTCAGCCTCACCCGCGCCATCGATCTTGCCTATCATTTGCCGACTGGGACCATCGACCGCGTCCGCGCGCCGCATGCCAGTCAGGCCTTGCTGGGCCGCATTGTCGTGCTTGACGTCGTGCCGGTCCAGGTCCGTGCCGGAACGGGCAAGGCGCCCTTGCGCATCTATGCCCGCGACGGCGACGACAACACACTGACGCTGACCTTCTTCAATAACCCGGCATGGGCGAAGAAGCAGTTGCCGCTCCACGAGAAGCGCACTGTCATCGGCAAGCTCGACCAATGGGGGCAGGAGTGGCAGATCGTCCATCCCGAAGTGCTGGAGCCGGCCAAGGCCGGCGAGGTGGCGCTGCGCGAGCCGGTCTACGGCCTGACCGAGGGCATTTCCAACAAGCGTATGCGCGAGCTGGCGCTGACCGGGCTCGAACGCGCGCCGGAGCTACCCGAATGGATCGAACCGTCGCAATTGGCGCGTGACCATTGGCCGGCATGGCGCGCGGCGCTGGCCGAAATACATTCCGATCCTGCCGCGACTAACGCCCGCAAACGTCTGTCATACGACGAGATTTTTGCCAATCAGCTGGTCATGATGCTGCTTCGCCAGGTGGCGCGGCGCAAGAAGGGCGTGCCGCTCCAGGGTGACGGCAGGCTCAGCGGCAAGCTGCAACTGCCCTACCAGCTGACCGGCGCGCAGCAGCGGGTGATCGGCGAAATTCGCGGCGACATGGCGCAGGACCGGCCGATGCTGCGCCTGCTCCAGGGCGACGTCGGCTCGGGCAAAACACTGGTCGCGCTGCTGGCGATGCTGGAGGCGGTCGAGGCCGGCGCCCAGGCGGCGATGCTCGCCCCGACCGAAATCCTCGCCCGGCAGCACCACGCCACGCTGCAGCGCCAGTGCGAGGCAATCGGGGTGCGCATTGCCGTTCTCACTGGCCGCGAGAAGGGCCGGGCGCGGGAATCGGTGCTGATGGGCCTCGCCAACGGCTCGATCGATATCCTCGTCGGCACGCACGCGATCTTCCAGCAGCATGTCGCCTATCAGAAGCTCGGACTGATCGTGATCGACGAGCAGCACCGTTTCGGCGTGTCGCAACGGTTGCTTCTCTCCGAAAAGGCCGAGCGGCCGCCGCACCTGTTGGCGATGACCGCGACTCCCATTCCGCGGACCCTGACTCTGACTCATTATGGCGAAATGGATGTTAGCCGTATCGACGAAATGCCGCCCGGAAGGACGCCGGTCGAAACGCTGGTGATCAGCGACCAGAAGTTATCCGATGTGATTGACGGGCTGGGGCGGCACCTAGCGGCCGGCGGCCAGGCTTATTGGGTCTGCCCGCTGGTCGAGGAGAGCGAGGCAGTCGATGCCGCCGCGGCCGAGGAGCGGGCGCGGCTGCTGCGATTCCGATTCGGCGAAGATCGGGTTGGCCTGGTCCATGGCCGGATGAAGGGCCCGGACAAGGATGACGTCATGGCGTCATTCGCCAATGGCGATCTCGGCGTGCTGGTGGCGACCACGGTGATCGAGGTCGGGGTCGACGTCCCCAACGCTTCGCTGATCATCGTCGAGGGCGCCGAGCGCTTCGGCCTTGCCCAGCTGCACCAGTTGCGCGGCCGGGTCGGGCGCGGCGCGGCGGCCAGCCGCTGCATCTTGCTTCGCGGCCAGAATCTGACCGAGACGGGCAGGGCGCGCCTTGCCCTGATGCGCGAGACCAATGACGGCTTCCGCATCGCCGAGGAGGATCTGAAGCTGCGTGGGCCGGGCGAAATGCTCGGCACCCGCCAGTCGGGCGACATCGAATTCAAGGTCGCATCGCCGGAGGATGTCGCCGAGCTGGCGCCGATTGCCCAGGGCGATGCCCGCCTGCTGCTCGACCGCGACGGCGGCCTCGCCAGCGAACGCGGCCAGGCGGCCCGGTTGTGCCTATACCTGTTCGAAAGAGACGCGGCGGTGGAACTTATCAGGGGCGGATAGTTCCCCGGCGAAGGCCGGGGCCCAGTCCGCTGCCAAAGGCAGCGCTTGCGGCGCTGGTCTAGGCTCCCGCCTTCGCGGGAGAACTATCTGGTCAGCAACCCATGCCGCTTCTTGCCGAGGCTGAGCTTGACCGGCTCGCCGGCGATCTCGATCACTAGCATCGGATCGCTGACGGTCTCGCCGTTGAGCTTGACCGCGCCTTCGCCGATCTTGCGCCGCGCCTCGCCATTGGAGGCGGCAAAGCCAAGCCCAGTCAGCGCCTGGACCACGCCGATGCTGCCCTCGGGTACGGCAAGCGTCGGCAAATCGCCGCCGGCCGCACCTTCCTCGAAGGTCCGCCGCGCGGTCTCCGCCGCGGCCTCGGCTGCCTCGCGCCCGTGGAGCATCGCCGTCGCCTCGTTGGCCAGCGCGATCTTCGCCTCGTTGGTCGCCTGGCCCTCGAGTTTCGCCAGCACGCCTATCCGCTCAAGCGGCAGGTCGGTGAACAGTTTGAGGAATTTGACGACATCGGCGTCGGCCGTGTTCCGCCAGAATTGCCAATAATCATAGGCCGACAGCTGGTCGGCATTGAGCCACACCGCTCCGCTCGCGGTCTTGCCCATCTTGGCGCCGTCTGCAGTGGTGATCAGCGGTGTAGTGACGCCGTAGAGTTCCGTGCCATCCATGCGCCGGGCAAGGTCGACGCCGTTGACGATATTGCCCCACTGGTCCGACCCGCCGAGCTGAAGCACGCACTTGTGGCGCAGCGACAGCTCGCGGAAGTCATAGGCCTGGAGGATCATGTAATTGAACTCCAGGAAGGTCAGCGGCTGTTCGCGGTCGAGGCGCAACTTGACCGAATCGAAGGTCAGCATGCGGTTGACGGTGAAATGCGGGCCAACGGTGCGCAGCAAGTCGATATAGGCCAGCTGGCCGAGCCATTCGTCGTTATCGACCATGATCGCGTCGGTCGGGCCGTCCCCGAAGGTCAGGAAATGCTCGAACACCTTGCGGATCGAGGCGATATTGGCCTGGATGACCTCATGGGTCAGCAGCTTGCGGCTCTCGTCTTTGCCGCTGGGGTCGCCGATCTTGGTCGTCCCGCCGCCCATCAGCACGATCGGCTTGTGGCCGGCCTGCTGCATCCGCCGCAGCATCATGATCTGCACCAAGCTGCCGACATGCAGGCTCGGCGCGGTCGCGTCGAAGCCGATATAGCCGGTCACCGCCCCGCGTGACGCCAATGCGTCGAGACCCGCGCCATCGGTCGCCTGGTGGATATATCCGCGCTCGTCGAGCAGGCGGAGGAGGGAAGATTGGAAACTCATTTTGACGCTCTAACCATCTCGTCACCCCCGCGAAAGCGGGGGTCCCGCTTCTTTTCTTCCCATTCGAAGAAAATCGGGATTCCCGCTTTCGCGGGAATGACGATAGGGGGTGAAGCATGCCCAGCCTTTACCGCCATCCCGATGCTCCAGCCGGCGCGATCCAGTCGATCGATGCCGAGCTTGAGCGGATGGATGACGGCGCTGTCGCCATCTTCCAGCTGCGCGGCGATATCTCGAAGCTGGTTATTCCGCCGCCCGCTGAGCCCGAACGGGCCGACAATCTGTGGCGGACTACCTGTTTCGAGCTGTTTGTTGCGGGCGAGGGCACCTCCTATCGCGAGTTTAATTTCTCGCCCTCGGGCCAATGGGCCGCCTATCAGTTCGATGATTACCGGTCAGGGATGCGCAATATTGACGCGCAAATTGAATCCGAAGTTTATCAGGAAAACAATATTTTGCAGTTCGCTGTTGGGATTAGGACTGAGTTTCCCAATCCTGTCCTGGTCGGCCTGACTGCGGTGGTAGAAGAGCTCGGCGGCACCATCGGCTACTGGTCAACCAGCTTCGCACCGGGCAAGCCCGATTTTCACGCCGCAGCCGTGCGGTCCTTGCTGCTGGATGGAGTAAGCGCGGAATGATGCTGGGGGTTGAACGGCTGCTGGTCGATCCGGAACTGCGCAAACCGCTGGAGGGCAAGCGCGTCGCGCTGGTCGCCCATCCGGCCTCGGTCACCTATCATCTGACCCACAGCCTCGACGCGCTGGCGGAAATGGGGATCAGGATCACCGCCGCCTTCGGCCCGCAGCATGGCCTTCGCGGCGACAAGCAGGACAATATGGTCGAGAGCCCGGACTTCATCGATCCGGTCCATGAAATCCCGGTGTTCAGCCTCTACGGCGAGGTCCGCCGCCCGACCGGCCAGTCGATGTCGACCCCTGATGTGGTGCTGATCGACCTGCAGGACCTCGGCTGCCGCATCTACACCTTCATCACCACGCTTTTGTACATGCTTGAGGCTGCGGCCGAGCATGGCAAGGAGGTGTGGGTGCTCGACCGGCCCAACCCGGCCGGTCGCCCGATCGAGGGGCTGACATTGCGTCCGGGTTGGGAAAGCTTCGTCGGCGCCGGGCCGATCCCGATGCGCCACGGCCTTACCCTCGGCGAGCTTGGCCGCTGGTTCGTCGACCATTTCAAGCTCGACGTCGACTATCGGGTGATCGAGATGGAGAATTACCGGCCCGACGAGGGTCCCGGTTTCGGCTGGCCGGCCGACCGCATCTGGGTCAATCCGTCGCCCAACGCCGCCAATCTCAACATGGCGCGCTGCTATGCCGGGACGGTGATGCTAGAGGGCACGACCTTGAGCGAGGGCAGGGGTACGACCCGCCCGCTGGAACTGTTCGGCGCGCCCGATATCGACGCTCGCGCCATCATCGGCATCATGCACGAAACCGCCCCGCAATGGCTCAACGGCTGCATCCTGCGCGACATCTCGTTCGAGCCGACCTTCCACAAGCATGTCGGCCAGCTGTGCAGCGGGGTTCAAATCCACGCTGAGAGTGATCTCTACGATCACCAGGCCTTCAAGCCGTGGCGGCTGCAGTCGCTCGCCTTCAAGGCGATCCGCAAGCTCTTCCCCGATTACGAGATCTGGCGCGATTTCCCTTACGAATACGCATTTGGGAAGCTGCCGATCGACGTCATCAACGGCTCGCCGCTGCTGCGCTTATGGGTTGACGATCTCAGCGCCGAACCCGGCGACCTCGATGCCATCACCCTGCCGGATGAGCGGGCGTGGGAAGAGGACCGCCGGCCCTACTTGCTCTACTGATTTCGGGCTTTCGGATCGGCGACACAAGCGACACCAGCACGAATGAAATGATCATCAGCAGGTACCAGCTGCCGAGCTTGGTCATTGGTACCATGTGCCACCCGTCATTCTGGCTGGGATAGGTCCATGCTCTCGCGAACGTGCCGAGATTCTCGGCAAACCAGATGAACAGCGCCACCAGCCCGAAGCCGACCAGCAAGGGCATAGACCTAAAGGCCGAGAGCGGACGGAACCAGACCCAGCATTTCCAAAACAGCAAAGCAGTGAACGCGAACAGCGCCCAGCGCATGTCCACCACCCAATGATGCGCGAAGAAGTTGACGTAGATGCCGACCGCCAGCAGCCAAGTTGCCCACCGCGGCGGATAGAAGGTGAAGCGAAAGTCGAACCCGCGCCAGACCCTCGCAAGATAGCTGCCAACCGCGGCATACATGAAGCCGGAAAACAGCGGCACGCCGCCGATCCTGAGCACCGCCGCCTCCGGATAGACCCAGCTTCCGGCCGCGGTCTTGAACAATTCCATGATCGTCCCGACGACGTGAAAGATGAGGATCACCGACGCTTCGCGCGGCGTTTCGAGCCGAAATGATAGCATCGCCGCCTGCACCAGCACGGCGTAGATGGTCAAAGCGTCGTATCGTTGGATCGGAGCGTCGACGGGCCACCAGAAATGGGTCGCCAGCAATGCCGCCAGCATCAGCGCGCCGAACAGGCACGCCCACCCTTGCTTGAACACGAATACCGAAAATTCGAACAGCCACCCCGGCCAGCCCGGCGAAACCGAAGCCCGCTCCAACTGCTCGCGAACATAGGCGAACCGGCTGTGGCGGATCATCGTTTCCGGCTCAGTTGGCAAAGCGCGGATCGTCCTTGCCGACCTTCTCGGCATGCCATTCGGCGCCGTTCGGCCCGACGCGCTGGTAGGTCACGATCCGGTCGGTCTCGGCGCATTCCCCCAGGTCGATCTCGCGGTCCGGAAGCAGCGCAATCGCACGGGCCCCGACATAGATCACCACCTGGCGCGCACCGCCCGCCGTCAGCTGCTTCAACTCATCGTAAAACGGCGCTTGCCGCCAGGCGTCGGGCCGGGACAGGTCAACATGGACCGCGATCCGCCGTCCATCGAGTTCATTCGCCAGCACCATTTTCGAGCGCGCCGGGTACCAATGGTCGGGCAGGCCCTCGGACATCAGCCAGGCGCAGTTGAAGTCCCGGCAGCTCCCCGGCCGCTGGTCATAGATGTTGCATCCTTCACCGATCGCACAATGCTGGCACCACACATCCTTGGGTTTGGCCAGCTCGGGGATCACCATCAGCTTGCAGCATAGCGTGCAGCCGCCGCATTCGCGCGCCATCACCGCTTCCGGCTCAGCTCGCGCATCGCCTCGTCGAGCCCGTCGAGGGTGAGGCCGTACATTCGCTCGTCCATCAGCCGCTTCAGGATCGCGGTCGAGGCCGAGTGCCCCCAATAGGCTTCGGGCGTCGGGTTGATCCACGCCGCGCTCGGATAGGTGTCGGTCAGCCGCTTCAGCCACACCGCGCCCGCTTCCTCGTTCATATGCTCGATCGAGCCGCCGGCATGGGTGATTTCATAGGGGCTCATCGACGCATCGCCGACAATCACCAGCTTATGGTCGCGGCCGAACTTGTGGATGACGTCATGGGTCAGCGTCTTCTCGACGTGGCGGCGGCGATTGTCCTTCCACACGCCCTCGTAGATGCAGTTGTGGAAGTAGAAATGCTCGAGATGCTTGAACTCGCTCTTGCAGGCCGAGAACAGCTCTTCCGCCACCCTCACATGCCCGTCCATCGACCCGCCGATGTCGAGGAACAGCAGCACCTTGACCGCATTGTGTCGCTCGGGCCGCATCTGGACGTCGAGCCAGCCCTGCCGCGCCGTGCCGTCGATCGTCCCGTCGAGGTCGAGCTCCTCGGCCGCGCCTTCGCGGGCAAAGCGCCTTAGCCGCCTAAGCGCCACCTTGATGTTGCGCGTGCCCAGCTCCTGCGTCCCGTCGAGATCGCGAAACTCGCGCTTCTCCCACACCTTGATTGCACGGCCATGCTGTCCGGGACCGCCGATCCTGACCCCTTCCGGATTGTAGCCGCCATGGCCGAAGGGCGAGGTGCCGCCAGTGCCGATCCACTTGTTGCCGCCCTGGTGGCGGGCCTTCTGCTCTTCCAGCCGCTCTTTCAGCGCCTGCATGATTTCTTCCCAGCTGCCGAGGCTCTTGATCTCCTCCATCTGCTCGGGGGTGAGATAGGCTTCGGCGACTAGCTTCAGCCATTCCTCGGGGATTTCGGTCTTGAGCTCCTCGCCGCCGGTCGCGATCAGCCCCTTGAACACTTCGGTGAACACCCGGTCGAAGCGGTCGAGCTGGCTCTCGTCATGCACGAAGGTCGCCCGGGCGAGGTAATAGAATTGCTCGGGCTCCGCAGCGATCACCTCGGCGTCCATCGCTTCCAGGAGCAGCAAATGCTCCTTCAGCGAGGCGGGAATGCCCCCGCGGCGCAGCGCTTCGACGAAACCGATGAACATGGTCCCGCCTTAGCGCGGCCCGCCCGGCGATGCCATGTTTCGCGTGGTTAACTAGGCTTTAGCACTTGGCCGGTAAGCCATGCCCCGAATTCAAGTGGGGAACTGGGTGCAATGGCCACGCTCGGCATCGAACAAATTACCGAAAATGCGATCCGCAATGTCGCCCGCGATTGCGGGTCTTTGTCGATCGAGTGCAGCGACGTTGCCGGCTATGTCGAGGGGGTGGCGGAGCGGATCGGCGAGCATCTGAAGGTGCTCGACACGCTCGAGGAGGTGACCACCCGGCTGCTCGCCGACCAGGCGCGGGTATCGGATTCGACCGACGAGGCGCGGCTCCTTAGCGAACAGGCCAAGGCCAAGCTTGAGGCCGGGCGCGAGGCGATCGACGGCACCATCCAGGGGTTCAAGGGACTGACCGAGCTGATCGTCCAGCTGGGCGAGCGGATGGCTGGTTTCGCCGGCGCCATGAACCAGGTCCAGACCGTTTCCTCGACGATCGAGACGATTGCGCGGAAGACCAACATGCTGGCGCTTAACGCGACCATCGAGGCG
This sequence comes from Sphingomonas sp., assembly GCF_023266535.1. Classification (GTDB taxonomy): domain Bacteria; phylum Pseudomonadota; class Alphaproteobacteria; order Sphingomonadales; family Sphingomonadaceae; genus Sphingomicrobium. The sequence continues at coordinate 16,670 of NZ_JAHFPY010000017.1, forward strand.
GCCCGCGCCGGCGATGCCGGCCGCAGCTTCGCGGTGGTGGCCGCCGAAGTGAAGAAGCTGGCCCACGACACCCGCGCCGCGACCAGCCAGATTGCTTCGACCATTGGCGAGTTGACCCGCGAGGCCAGCGCCGTCACCAGCGAGATCAAGACCGGGGTCGAGCGCAGCCGCACCGCCCAGGCCGGCTTTTCGCAGATCAACGAGACGGTCAAGGAAGTGACCGAGATCGTCTCGATGGTCGACCGCCAGACCGAGGGCATCGCCCATTCGACGTCGCTCATCCAGACCAGCGTCGACCGGGTGAAGGCCGGCCTTAGCGACTTTGCCGGCGATGCCCGCGACAATGGCGGCAAGCTGATCAAGGCCCAGAAACGCCTCAGCCACCTCGAAATGCTGTCCAACAACATGCTCGATACACTGGCCAACTCGGGCGCCGAGATCGACGACACGCCGATGATCCTGCTTGCCCAGGAAGCGATGCGGGCGATTAACGCGGCGGTCGAACAGGCCATCGACAAGGGCGAGATCAGCATGGAGGCGGTCCACGACCGCAACTACCAGCTGATCGAAGGCTCCAACCCGCCGCAATACAACAACGGCTTCTGCGATATCGCCGACAAATATGTCCGGCCGCTGCTCGACAAGTTCAAGTCGACCGAGCCCAAGATCATCGGCTCGGCCATCACCAATCTCGACGGCTATCTGCCGACCCACCTCAGCGAGCGGTCGCAGACTCCCGGTCCGGATCCGGTGTGGAACGATGCCAATTGCCGCAACAAGCGCATCTTCATGGACGAAATCACCCGCAAGGCCTGCGAAAGCGAGCAGCCGGCGATGCTGTCGACCTACCGGATGGAGCTGGGCGACCGCTACATCCCGGTGAAGAACGTATTTGTGCCGCTCTATTTCAAGGGCCGCCGCTGGGGCAATTTCGAGCTCGCTTACCGCGACGAATAGTCGTGACACAGGCGCGATCAGCCTCAACCGACTTTAACGCCGACGCGATTGCCGATGTCGCCCGCGATTGCGGGTCTTTGTCGATCGAGTGCAGCGACGTTGCCGGCTATGTCGAGGGGGTGGCGGAGCGGATCGGCGAGCATCTGAAGGTGCTCGACACGCTTGAGGAAGTGACCACCCGGCTGCTCGCCGACCAGGCGCGGGTTTCGGATTCGACCGACGAGGCGCGGCTCCTTTCCGAACAGGCCAAGGCCAAGCTCGAGGCCGGTCGCAAGGCGATCGACGGCACCATCCAGGGGTTCAAGGGGCTGACCGAGCTGATCGTCCAGCTGGGCGAGCGGATGGCCGGCTTTGCCGGCGCCATGAACCAGGTCCAGACCGTCTCCTCGACGATCGAGACGATCGCGCGGAAGACCAACATGCTCGCCCTTAACGCCACGATCGAGGCGGCCCGCGCCGGGGACGCCGGCCGCAGCTTCGCGGTGGTTGCCGCCGAGGTAAAGAAGCTGGCCCATGATACCCGCGCCGCGACCAGCCAGATTGCCTCGACCATCGGTGAGCTGACCCGCGAGGCCAGCGCTGTCACGTCGGAGATCAAGACCGGGGTCGAGCGCAGCCGCACCGCCCAGGCCGGCTTCAGCCAAATCAACGAGACGGTCAAGGAAGTGACCGAGATCGTCTCCATGGTCGACCGCCAGACCGAGGGCATCGCCCATTCGACCAGCCTCATCCAGACCAGCGTCGACCGGGTGAAGGCCGGCCTTAGCGACTTTGCCGGCGATGCCCGCGACAATGGCGGCAAGCTGATCAAGGCCCAGAAACGCCTCAGCCACCTCGAAATGCTGTCCAACAACATGCTCGATACACTGGCGAACTCGGGCATTCGCCTCGCCATCACGCCGCTGGTCGACAAGGCCAAGGACACCGCGGTCGAGATCGCGGCGCTGATCGAACGGGCTGTCGCCGACGGGCGCATCGCCATCGGCGACGTGTTCGACCAGGACTATGTCCCGGTGCCGGGCAGCAATCCGCAGCAATATCTCAACCGCTTTTGCGATTTCGCCGACGCCCAGGTTCGGCCGATCCTCGACCGGGTCATGCGCGAGGATCCGCGGGTCGTCGCGGCGGTGATCAGCGACACCAACAGCTATTTGCCGACCCATATCAGCGAACGTTGCCAGCCGCAGCGCGACGATCCGGACTGGAACGCGGCCAATTGCCGCAACCGCCTGATCACGCTCGACGAGACCACCAAGCGCGCGGTCGAAAGCAATGCCGAGGCCCTGGTCGCGGCCTTCCGCTGGGACCTCGGCATCGACAGCTGGGTCGTCGCCCACGACATCTTCGTACCGCTGTGGGTCAATGGCCGCCGCTGGGGCAATTTCGAGCTGGCGTACCGGGAAGAGTGAGCGTTCCCCGACGAAGGCCGGGGCCCAGGCACATCAGGCCGCTGCTGCCAGCGCCTGCTCCAGATCCTCGATCAAATCGTCCGGATCCTCCAGCCCGATATTCAGCCGGACCAGCAGCTTGCCTGTCTCCGGCGTCGGGCGCCTCAAATCGCCATAGGTCATCACCAGGCTGCCGGCGCCGCCCCAGCTGTAGCCGATCCCGAACAGCTCCAAGGCGTCAACGAGGCGAACGACTTGTTCGCGTGTCCAATTGCCGAAGATGACCGAGAAGATGCTGGCCGAGCCGCTCCAGTCGCGCTTCCAGATTTCATGGCCGGGGCAATCGGGAAAGGCGGGGTGGAGCAGGGCGGTGACCTCGTCGCGCTGCTTGAGCCAGTGCGCCACCTTCAGCGCCGAATCCCCCAGCCGCTGCAGGCGAACGTCGAGCGTCTTGAGTCCGCGCAGCACCAGCGAGCAATCGTCGGGCGACACGCCCATTCCCAGCAGCCGCTGGGCGGCACGGAGCTGCTGGTCGAGCTTGATGTCGCGCGTGGTGACCGACCCCAGTAGCAGGTCGCTATGCCCGCCGGCATATTTGGTGAGGGCCTGGATGCTGATGTCGACGCCGGCGGCGTAGGCGTCGAACAGCACGCCGGCGCCATAGGTATTGTCGATCGCGACCTTGACGCCGCGCTCATGCGCCACCGCGCAGATGGCCGGAATGTCCTGCACTTCCATGGTGATCGAACCCGGGCTTTCGGTCCAGACCAGCGTCGTGTTGCGGCGGATCAGGTCAGCGATGCCGCCGCCGATCATCGGCTCGTAGCGCTCGACCTCGATGCCCAATCCCTTCAACATGTCGAACGCCAGCTCGGTATTGGGGCCATAGGCGCTGCGGGTCAGCAGCACATGGTCGCCTGACTTGCAGAAAGCGAAATAGGGGAGGGCGAGCGCGGCCTGTCCGCTTGGCACGATCAGGCAATGGTCGGCGCCCTCGATCGCGGCAATCTGCAGCGCCAGCTCGCGGACCGTCGGCGTGCCGTAGAGACCGTAGCGATATTGGTCGGGATCGGTTGAATCGCGCGCGTCCGCGACCGACTTGAACAGCACTGTCGATCCGCGCGCGGTCGGCGTCGCCAGCGACTGGAATTCGGTTGGAGCGCGGCGATCCGGGCGGATCAGCCTGGTAGCGAGCCGGCGTTTTTTCGGCTCGTCCGCCATCTAGACCTTGCGCCTCGCCATGAACGCCAGCCGCTCGAACATCATCACATCCTGCTCGTTTTTCAGCAGCGCGCCGTGCAGCGGCGGGATCGCCTTGGTCGGGTCCTGGTTCTGCAGCACCTCGAGCGGCATGTCCTCGTGCAACAGCAGCTTCAGCCAGTCGAGCAGTTCGCTGGTCGACGGCTTCTTCTTGAGGCCCGGCACCTCGCGGATGTCGTAAAAGATATCGAGCGCACGGCTGACCAGCAGCTTTTGAATCTTGGGGAAATGGACGTCGATGATCGCGCTCATCGTGTCGCGGTCGGGAAAGCGGATGTAGTGGAAGAAGCAGCGGCGCAGGAAGGCGTCGGGCAATTCCTTCTCGTTGTTCGAGGTGATCACCACCACCGGGCGCTCGACCGCCTTCACCGTCTCGTTGGTCTCGTAGACGTGGAACTCCATCCGATCGAGTTCCTGGAGGAGGTCGTTGGGAAATTCGATGTCGGCCTTGTCGATCTCGTCGATCAGCAGCACCGGCAGCTCGGGCGAAGTGAACGCATCCCACAGCTTGCCGCGTTTGATATAGTTTCTGATGTCGTGGACCCGCTCGTCGCCGAGCTGCCCGTCCCTGAGCCGCGCCACCGCATCATATTCGTAGAGGCCTTGGACGGCGCGCGTGGTCGACTTGATGTGCCATTCGATCAGCGGCGCGCCGAGCGCCTCGGCAATCTCGTGCGCCAGCACCGTCTTGCCGGTTCCCGGCTCGCCCTTGACCAGCAGGGGGCGGCGCAGCTTGACCGCGGCATTGACCGCGACCTTGAGGTCGTCGGTCGCGACATAGTTGGAAGTGCCTTCGAAACGCATGGGGACTGCCTATTGGCTGTCCATTTTGGTTTGGCAAGTTGCCGGCTTCCAGTGCTCGCCGTATTGCGCAGCCGCGCCCCCGGCGCGGCGTACTAAAACGCTCCCCCGGACAGGCTGCGCGCTTCAGTCTAGTCGATGCGCGCTCCGGCGCGAGCTTCGAGCAGGTCGAACAGGGCGCGGTTCTGGAGTAGCAGTTGCTCGCCGCCGAAGCCCAGGGCGCGCTCGCTTGCCGGCCCGTCGGTACCGTCGCCGATCACCCGGACGATCGAGCTTTCCTCGGGCAGGGTCAGGACGGGGATCTGCATGCCAACGCGGTTGGCCGCGCGGTCGAATAGGGCGCGGATCGCCGGCCAGTCGGCCATCAGCGCGGTCGCCGCGCCGAGCGCGCAGCCGCGCCGCTCCGATCCGGCGAGGGTCTCGATCGCGTGGCGGGCGGCGACCAGCGCCGCTTCGGTCTCGGCCGCGCCCGGAGTCGAGGGCAGCGGGCCGACCGAGGCGGTCAGCCGCACCAGGTACAGCCGCTCGCGCTCATAGGCGTCGGAGGCTTCCTTGAGCCAGTCGCGGACTGATCCGGCCGGGCAATTGTTGAGCGCCAGCTCGATCAGGCCGGGGTGACGGCCATAGAGCGAGCAGAACAGATGGACGGCGTCGGCGAGGTCGCGCGCGTGGGTCGGACCCGACGCGCTCATCAGGCGCAGGCGATAGGCATGGTCGGCCGAGCCCTCAGCCTCGACTCGCGACAGCTGCAGCTGGGCAGCGGTCATCGCCGTCCGGTCGACTGCCTGATTGATCGCCATGCCCGGTCTCTCCTGTCCTACGCTTTAAAGGGTCCTGGCGAGGGACCTTGGGACAAGCTTCTAACCGGCTAGCGTAAAGACAGGGTTTAGACCGGCTTCATCATTTGGTGAGGCAGGTTAAAAAGCGGCTCAAATTGGTACGTTTCCGGGCCCGGAGGGGATGGGGAAGGGTTCCGGGCCCGAAAAACCTGTGAATACTTACGCCGCGATCGGCAGCGCGTCGTCGTCCTCGAACACTTGGGTCGCCTTGGCTTCGACGACCTGCTCGGACGCCGGCACGTTCGGGGCGAACCAGTGGGTGAGGCCAACCACCGCACCGAGGCCGAAATAGGCCAGGATGGTCAGGGTCGGGGCAAAGAACAGCGGGGCAATGAACGCCAGCCGCAGCCACAGCGGGTTGAAGCCGAAATCGCGGCCGATCGCTTCGCACACACCAAGGATGGTGTCGTTACGCAAAGGAAGCGGGGTCGTGTTGGTCATCATCATACCTTTCGGCTTATAGTCAGGGTTCTGTACCCATCCTTAAGCAACTGCCGTGCCAATGGCGGATTTGCGTGGTTTAGCGGTTGAATGGTGCGGCGGAGTTGGTGCACCGCGCCAATTCCCGGCTGCCGGTTGGGAATTTGTCCCATTTACCGGCGCGGGCCCGCGGCGGCCAATCGAAACCGGCTATGGACTTAATAAGCCGGAGCCGCGTCGCTGCTGCGTTCGATATGATAGTCGATGCGGATCCTTACCCACTCGCCGACCATCGACTTGCCGCCGACCCGGGGCGGGCGGACCAGGAACTGCCACGCCGCCTGCCGGACCGCGCCGGCCAGGTGCGATCCCGGCGTCTGGCCCAGCTCGACGCAATTCTCGACCCGGAACCGCGCCACCGTCTTGCACGCCACCAAGCCATAGCCGTCCTCGGCCAGCGACTTGGGCATATAGGTCGACAGCTCGGCGTTGGTCGGCTCGCGGTACCATTCGGCGGCGTAGAGCGGCTCGCCGTTGGGCGCATTGCCGACCATCTCGCTGTCCCCTGGCGCATTGCCAGCCAGCTTCCCCGCGCCCGGCGCATTGCTGCCCAGCTTGCTGATGTCCGCCGCGTCGAGGAAATCCTTGCTCACCTCCATGATCGGCAGCGGCCGCTCGGTGATGGCGTTGGGCAGCGGCGGCAGCCTGGGGTGCTTGATCTCCTTCAGCGCCTTGACCATCCGCTCGGCCGAGGCGGCGGCCTTGTTCTCCCTGGCGCTCGACACATCGAAGGTGGCGATGCTCCCGCCCTTGAACTGCGGCTTCTGCGGTTCCCGAAGGTCGATCGTCAGCAGCGCCAGCAGCAGCGCCACCTCGATCGCCAGCGCCAGCGCCAGCGACGCCAGCCGCCGCCTTACTGGCGAACGTTCCTGGCCGTTTTCGCTATGTTGGAATGTCGCGCTCAAGAGTGCGGCCTTAAGGAAGCCTAGCTGTCAGGTAAGTGAATTGGGGTCTCTATTGAGTGTCCCCATATTCACAACCGCTTGCTTACTCCACCCCCGGTTCTTCCATGGCCAGTGCCGCTTCCATCCGGCAATCCGCCTCGTCGATCGCCGCCAGCAGCTCGTCGAACTGGGGCACGCTGTCGACCGGCCACAGCCGCGTGAAAGTCCGGCCGAGCAGGTCCAGGTCCTCCTCGGTCAGCAATCCGATGGCGACGATATGACGCGGCACAGCCAGCCTCCTCGCGCGAATAAACGCACGAACTGGCATTTCGGGGACATGGTATTCCGTGTCCCCGCAAATGGCTGCAGCGAAGCTAACCCTTCAGCGTAAATCCGGCCTTGATCGTCACCTGGTAGTGGGAGACCTTGCCGTCCTCGACATGGCCGCGGGTTTCGAGCACCTCGAACCAGCGGACGTTTTCCAGCGTGCTGGAGGCGCGGGAGATGGCGTCCTGGATCGCATCCTCGATGCTGTCGGGCGACGAGCCGACCAGCTCGAGAATTTTATAGACGTGGTTGGTCATGTGGGCGAACTCCCGAGCCTGAGCGGAGCGGACGCGCCAGCATACGCCTGCCGGGGCGCAGAGGGTAGCCGGGCGCGGCGGAGGTACGCCGCACTCGAAAATGAAACCATCGAATTGCCGGTGCGTTGGTGATATCCTGTATGCTTTAGGGAGAATGTCGTGCGCAAACAGCTTCTCGTAGCAGTCGCGTGCATCGCCGTGGCCAGCGCGGGGACCGCCTTGGCCCAGGGCCGCAGCGGCGGGGCCGGCGGCGGCGCGGGCGGCGGCATGGGCGCGGGCCCCCCGATGACGCCTCCGGGCCAGTTGGGTGGCGGTATGGGCACCAGCAGCCTCGGCCGCGATCTTGGCTCGCAACATGGCCAGTTCGGCCGTGATTTCGCTGCCCAGCAGCATCTCTCCGCCGCCGAGCTCAAGGTTCAGGCACAGCAGCATCGCGCCGACGCGGCGGCTTTGGCAGCGGCGGTGCGCGGTGGCGCCGACCTGCCGGACAGTGCCGCGGCCCGCATTCGCGCCGCGCTGAAGGACGACATCGAAGCGTGGCGGGAGGAATTCACCGTCGACCGCAAGGCATGGCAGGCGATGCGCGACCAGTGGCTGGTCGATCGCAGCAGCCTGACCGCCGGGCAATGGGCGCAGCGCCGGGCCGACTGGTTCGCCGCTCGCGATTCCTGGATCGCGACGCAAAAGACGTGGGCCATGGCCCACCGCGGCAATTAGGCCGCGGCATATTGTCGAGTAAGGAAGGGCCGGGCCTCGCGCTCGGCCCTTTTTACCGCCGCAACCATTCGTCAGCATTGCGAAAGCGAACTCCGTAACGCCTTACGCCGACGGCAGCGACGGGGCGTTCGGCCCCGCCGCGTCCAGGCAGGCGATCACCCGTTTTTCAGGCGGACGAGCAGTCCCGCCAGCACGATATCCGCCACATTGTCCTTCAAATCCCATGGCGGAGGCGGGGGCGGGTCGGGGTGCGGGTCCGTTGGCTCGACCGGGTCAGGCTCGACCGGCTCCAGCTCGGCGTTCCTCAGGCAGGCGGCAAAATCGAGCGCGCTGTCCCACACATTGTCGCCAAAGATAGACCCTTCGATATCCTCCAGCGTGTCGTCTTCGCTAAAGCCGCCGCTGGTGGCGCCGGGGCCAAATGCACCCTCGGCTTCCCGCACGCAGTCGATCGACGGCTGATTTTCGCCGATCATCCTGCCGACAGCGGTGAACAGGCCTTGCAGGCCATCCGCCTCGATGCCGTCCAGGATGGCGCCAACGGCCTTCCGGCGGCGTTCCTTCCTGCTGGTCGTGGTCTTTTCGAGCGTCTCAATCACCATTTCGACGTCCCTTTCCTATTGGGTCGTCCGAGGCGTTCGAGGCGGAAAAAACAAGGTTCGCCCGAGCGCCTTTGGCGACTCTACCGAGCGGCGGATTACCTAGTCCCTTTCATGGTTGCGGGCAATGAGGAGCGGTGGTGCGCGAAATTGGTGCACTGTCACCGTACTCCTGTCACCGTAATCCACCGTAATCGTCACCGTAATCGTGTCACCGTAATCAACCGTAATCACCTGTCACCGTGATCACCGTAATCCTGATTGGACGCATTCTTACGCCGTCAATTGGATCCTGTTGAGCTAAAAAAGATAGCGGAAGATCCGGTACTTTCGTCCGAGCGGGTGCTTGATGGATTATTCTACGATGGCGTGATCATCGTGGAGTCTGACGGTGACGCTATCGTTTCTTCGACGTCAAATCGAACCTGACGACCGTCATGCAACTGTTAGACAATGACGGTGATCCCCGAACCAAATTGAAGCAGACGCGAACTCAATTGAGTGCTGTTCGGGATGTCGCATCGGTGTGGCAAGATTTGAAGCGCCGTGGCCAAGACCGCCTTTCGGACCAGGGTAGGGCGCTATTTAAAGAACTTGATCAAATGCTTCGTGCGTTGGGAATATTTGCGGTCCCGGTCGGGGAACGAGAAGCTTGGCTGGGCGAAGCATTGCCCTACACCAAAAACAAGAACGCTTGGACGGCTAAGGCGCTTTCGGTACTCGCCGACCCACTCCCCAACGGACATCCTCTTACGGATTTCATAGAGCAAGTTGTTGCTCATTGCAGACCGCAATAGCCATACTTCCGCGCCATGCTCGTCCGTCCCCCGGACGGACTGCGCGTGGCACGTCCGTCAGGCCTTCGCCTCGAATTGTGGAAAGCCCTCCTACTGGTCGAGGAAAGAGCGCATTTTCCTTGAACGTGAGGGGTGCTTCAATTTGCGGAGGGCTTTGGCCTCGATCTGCCTAATCCGCTCGCGGGTCACGCTGAACTGCTGCCCGACTTCCTCCAGCGTATGATCGGTGTTCATCCCAATCCCGAAGCGCATGCGCAGCACGCGCTCCTCGCGCGGGGTGAGCGACGCCAGCACCCGCGTCACCGTTTCTTTCAAATTCGCCTGGATCGCGGCGTCGACCGGGATCACCGCATTCTTGTCCTCGATGAAGTCGCCGAGGTGTGAATCCTCCTCGTCGCCGATCGGCGTCTCCAGGCTGATCGGCTCCTTGGCGATCTTCATCACCTTGCGGACCTTCTCCAGCGGCATGGAGAGGCGCTCGGCCAGTTCCTCGGGCGTCGGCTCGCGGCCGGTCTCGTGCAGGAACTGGCGGCTGGTGCGGACCAGCTTGTTGATTGTCTCGATCATGTGCACCGGGATGCGGATGGTCCGCGCCTGGTCGGCGATCGAGCGGGTGATCGCCTGCCGGATCCACCAGGTGGCGTAGGTGCTGAACTTGTAGCCGCGGCGATACTCGAACTTGTCGACCGCCTTCATCAGGCCGATGTTGCCCTCCTGGATCAGGTCCAGGAACTGCAGGCCGCGGTTGGTGTATTTCTTGGCGATCGAGATCACCAGGCGCAGGTTCGCCTCGACCATTTCCTTCTTGGCGATGCGCGCCTCGCGCTCGCCCTTCTGGACCTGGTTGACGATGCGGCGGAACTCGCTGAGCGCCATGCCGGTCGACTGCGAAATTTCGGCGATCTCGCCGCGGATCCGCTCGACGCTGTCCTGCTCGGCGGCGGCAAAGGCCGCGAACTTCTTGTCGATGCCCTTGGCGCGATCGAGCCAGCTGTCGTCGAGCTCGCTGCCGGTATAGCTTTCCAGGAACGCCTTGCGCGGCACGCGGTGGCGCTCGGCCAGGCGCAGCATCTGACCGCCCAGCGCCATCAGCCGGCGGTTATAGCTGTACAGCTGGTCGACCAGATATTCGATCTTGGCGGCGTGGAACTGGACGCTCTCGACCTCGGCGGTGAGCTGTTCGCTGAGCTTCTGGTACTTTTTCTCGTCCGACGGGGCGAGATCCTGGCCGCTCGACAGCGCTTCCATCCGGGCGTGCTGCAGCTTGGAGAATTTCTTGTAGAGCGAGGTGATCCCGGCGAATTTCTCCAGCGCCGTCGGCTTGAGCGCTTCCTCCATCTGGGCGAGCGACAACGTATTGTCCTCGTCATCTTCCTCGACCGGCCGCTGGGTGCGCCGCTCGACCATGTCGTCCTCGTCGTCCGATGGCGCGGCTTCCGGCTCTTCCGGCTCTTCCTCTTCCTTGAACGCCGGGCCGGCGACCTTCTCGCTGATCTCGCCTTCGCCTTCGCCGCCTTCCTCGCTCTCGACCAGCTGCTCGGCGGTCGGACCTTTCGACAGCATCGCTTCCAGGTCGAGGATCTCGCGCAGCTGCATGCTGCCTTCGTTGAGCGCGTTCGACCATTCGATGATCGCGTTGAAGGTAATCGGGCTTTCGCACAGGCCCCAGATCATCGTGTCGCGGCCGGCCTCGATCCGCTTGGCGATGGCGATTTCGCCCTCGCGGGACAGCAATTCCACCGCGCCCATTTCGCGCAAATACATGCGCACCGGATCGTCGGTGCGGTCGACCGCTTCCTTCTTGGTCGCGACCGCCGGGCGCGGGGACCCTTCGTCGAGCGGGTCGACCTCGTCCTCGGGCTCGTCCTGCTGCTCGTCTTCCTCGGCCTCTTCGGCGCTCTCGACGATGTTGACGCCCATCTCGCTGATCGCGGACATGATGTCCTCGATCTGGTCGGGGCTCATCTGGTCGCTGGGGAGCGCGTCATTGAGCTCGTCGACCGTGATCACGCCCTTCTTCTTCGCCCGGGCGATCAATTTCTTGATCGCGACGTCGTTGAGGTCGATCAGCGGCGCGTCGCCGGTTTCGGTTTCGATTTCGGTGGTGTCGTTCTTCGCCATTGGGTTCGCCGCTTACTCACTGCTGGCGAGAGAAGCCAGCCTGTCGTTGTAACTCTTTTGGGCAGCCATCAGTCGCTGCTGCTCGGCATAGGCGGAATCGGAAAAATCCTGTTCCAGCCGCCGCGTCGCCTCATTCAGCGCGAGCTCGATTTCGCCCCGTGCAATGACCGCTTCCAACGCCGAGCCAAGGTCGTTCAGCGCGACCTGTGGGTTGCTCCCGGCTTGCGTAAAGGAAAACCGCATCGCACCGCGCCGAACATCCGTGCCCGCCGCTTGCCCTGCCAATATGGTTTTTAAGCCCTCGCGATCAAGATGCTGGCCCGACATGGCAATTTGCACCAGGTTGTCGCGAAGCGCCGCGCAGCCGTGGTCGGCGATCTTGAGGTGCGCCAGTTCCTCGACATGGTCGTGCAGCGCATCGGGGTAGAGGATGAAGCCCGATAGCAGCGCCCGGGCGATCGGCGGTTCGATGCCGCCGCGGTGGACGCCGCGGGTGGATTCGAGGGTCGGCGGGTTCGGCGGTACGAATTTTCCGCCGCGTTTCTGCCATTCCCGCTTGGGATAGAGGCTGCGCACTTGCTCCCGCTGCGGCCGGACCAGCGCGTCGAACTTCCGCAGCCATTCTTCCTTGTACAGCTGCCGCACCGACGGGTCGCCGATCGCCTGGCTGTGCTCTATCAGCCGCTGCTTGAGGCCGGCGCGGGCCTCGGGCGTATCGAGCGGGGCCGCTTCCACCTCGTAGCGCCACAGCCGCTCGACCAGCGGCTCCGGCGCGGCCAGCAGCGCCTCGACCGCTTCCTTGCCTCCGCTGCGCACCAGATCGTCGGGGTCCTGGCCGGCCGGCAGCGCCACGAACCGCAGCGTCCGCTCGGGGGCCAGATGGGGCAGGGCGCGCATCGCCGCCCGCACCGCCGCCTTCTGCCCCGCCGCGTCCCCGTCGAAGCAGCAGATCGGCTGTCCGTCGAGCCGCCACATCCGTTCCAGCTGCGTTTCGGTCACCGCAGTGCCGTTTGGAGCCACGCTTTCGGCGATTCCGGCGCGATCCAGCGCGATAACGTCCATATAACCTTCGACCACGATCAATCTTCGCGCCTGCCGGCTGGCTGGTCCCGCGCGGTCGATGTTGTACAGCGTGCGCCCCTTGTCGAAGAGGATAGTCTCCGGACTATTCAGATACTTGGGCTCCCCCGCGCCCAGGATTCTTCCCCCAAAGCCGATCACTCTTCCACGCTGGTCCTTGATCGGGATCATCACCCGCCCGCGAAACCGGTCGTAGCTCTCCTTTTCCTCAGTCTTGATGATAAGTCCGCAGTCGATGAGCTTGTCTTCGCCCAGTTTTTTGAGCGCTGCCTTGAGCTTCCCCCTGGCGTCCGGCGCATAGCCGATTCCGAACCTTTGGGTCATCGAAGGTGTAATCCCGCGGCCCTCTAGGTATGCCCTGGCCTCACCACCCTCGACCCCGTTCAGCTGGTCGGCGAACCACTTCTGAGCTTCGGCCATCACCTCGTGCAGCCCGACCGCGCGGTCTTGCCGCTCCTTCTCCTTCGGATCCATCGCCGGGACTTCCATCCCCGCCTTGCCGGCCAGCTCCTTGACCGCATCCATGAATTGCAGCCCGCGATGGTCGGTGAGGAAGCGGATCGCGTCGCCATGCGCCCCGCAGCCGAAGCAATGGTAGAATCCCTTCTCGTCGTTGATGGTGAAGCTCGGCGTCTTCTCGTTATGGAAGGGGCAGCAGGCCTTGAACTCGCGCCCGGCCTTGATCAGCTTGACCGACGGCCCGATCACCGCGGACAGCGTCGTCCGCGCTCTCAATTCATCCAGCCAGGCGGGGGAAAGCGTCACCGCCAAGCGATAGAGCGACAGGCGGGACGGCTCAACCGAGTCGTTGCTTTCACCCCATTGTCGCCGTGTGAAAATTTAACGCGCGGCCCAGCGCTTTGATTTGAAACGATTCATTTCGACTATGAATGGAGTTAATTGCAGGTAACCTGTCCCGGTTCCGAAACGAGGTGGCGCAAGACCGTCCGGGCGGAATCAAATGGGAGGGGAATAGATCATGAATAAATTGTCCGGGCTCGGCAGAGCGCTGGGAATCCTGCTTGCCATTGTGGCAGGCTTCGTCGCCATACCGGGCGGTCTCAACGTCGCGTTGGTGCTCGTGGTCCTCGGCCTCATCGCCGGTCTCACGACTCCAGATGACCGCTTCGTCACCGTCCTGCTGTACGTCGCGGTGCTGCCGCTCGTCGGTACGGCGCTGGGCAACATCCCGGCAGTGGGAACGCAGTTGAGCGCGGTCATGGGCGGGCTTGCCCTGCTGGCCGCTGGCGCAGCCGCCACGGGCGTTGCCACCAGGCTCTACAAGATTGTGATGGATGACGTGAAGGGGCTGAGCAAATAGCCGCTTGATCCATCGCCTAAATTGAAGAGGGGGTGCCGGCTGATCCGGCGCCCCTTTTTCTTGGGCTCAGGCGAGTGCGGCCCTGACCAGCGCGCTGGCGCGGGCCGGCTCGATCTGGGTGCCGAGCCGGACCTTTACCTCGGTCATGACCTTGCCCATGTCCTTCATCGACGAGGCGCCGGTGTCGGCGATGATCGACTGGATCGCAGCCTCGGCTTCGGCTTCGCTCAATTGCGCCGGCAGGAAGCGCTCGATCACCAGGATCTCCGCCTCTTCCCTGGCCGCCAGCTCCTCGCGGTTGCCCTTGCGATAAAGCTCGACCGATTCGCGCCGCTGCTTGATCATTTTCTGCAGCACTTCGGTGACCAGCTGGGCGTCGTCCGGCTGCTGCGACGCCGTGCGCAGCTCGATGTCACGGTTCTTGATCGCCGACTGGATCAGCCGGATCGTCGCCGTGCCTTCCTTGTCGCCGCCCTTCATCGCGCCAATCAGCGCAGCCTTGATCTCGTCGCGAATCATCCGCTCACCCATTTTGCTTCATCGGAAAGGACCAGTCCTAACGGCGAATTGGCGGGTTTCACAGCGTTGACGTGCAGCGCTTTCCCGCGTAGCGGCCATGGCTTAGCGAAATCGCCGCAAAACTTTAGACGGAAGGCTCCTCCCGCCGATGGCCGATGCACGCCATGTCCCTTTGGCCGAGCGCACCCCACAACCCGAGGGAGCGACGGGAGTCATTGTTTTTGCCGACGGCCGGACGATCTGGGGCAGGGGCTTTGGCGCCGAGGGCCAGATGGTTGGAGAGCTTTGCTTCCACACGGCGATGACCGGGTATCAGGAAATCATGACCGATCCGTCGTTCGCGCGGCAGATCATCGCCTTCACCTTCCCGCATATCGGCAATGTCGGCGCCAATGAAGAGGATGTCGAGGCGGGCGAAGCGCATGCGCTGGGATGCCTGGTGCGCGAGGCGGTGACGTCGCCATCGAATTTCCGCTCCACCCAAGACTTCCCGACCTGGATGGCTGCCACGGGCCGTATCGGCATTTCGGGCGTCGACACGCGGGCGCTGACCCGGCTGGTCCGCCGCGAGGGGCCGCCGACCATCGCCATTTCCCATAACGCCAAGGGCCAGTTCGACCTCGACGCCCTGCAGCAGATGGCGGCGGAATGGCCGGGCCTCGAGGGCATGGACCTGGCCAGGGAGGTCAGCCGCGACCAGCTGGAGGCGTGGAGCGGCGGCAAATGGGAACTGGGCGAGGGCTATGCGCTCGGCGGCAACGACATGTCGCAGCCGCATGTCGTGGCGATCGACTATGGCGCCAAGCGCAACATCTTCCGCAACCTGGTCGAGGCAGGGGCGCGGGTGACGGTGCTACCGGCGACCGCTTCGTTCGACGAGGTGATGAGCCACAAGCCCGACGGCTTTTTCCTGTCGAACGGCCCGGGCGACCCGGCGGCGACTGGCGAATATGCCGTGCCGGTGATCCAGGCGATGCTGGACAGCAAGAAGCCGCTGTTCGGCATCTGTCTCGGCCACCAGATGCTGGCGCTGGCCGTCGGCGGCAAGACCGCCAAGATGTTCCAGGGCCACCGCGGCGCCAATCATCCGGTCAAGCGGCTGGAGGACGGGCAGGTCGAGATCACCAGCATGAACCATGGCTTCGCGGTCGAGCGCGCCGGCCTGCCGCCACACGTCCGCGAAACCCATGTCAGCCTGTTCGACGACAGCAATTGCGGGATCGAGCTGACCGACCGTCCGGCGTTCAGCGTCCAGTACCACCCCGAGGCCTCGCCCGGCCCGCAGGACAGCTTCTACCTGTTCGAGAAGTTCGTGGGGATGATGCGGTGAGCTACGTTGCGAAGACGGCAGGCTTCGGCGCATCAATTCTTCGAGGATTGGCAATTCTGCTTGCCTTCATTGCCTGCCTGTACGTCGCATTACTGGCCTACCTATGGTTCATCAGCCGTCCAAATCATTATGTGATGTACTCTAGTGAACCTCTGTCTGAGGCGGATCGTCAGAATCAAAAAGCGGCGCTCGATCTATTCCAACGGCATGGAGCTTGCGAGCATTTCGGCAAGGCCGGCGAATGGAAGGGCCGACCATCGCTGGCATTCACCGTAAGCCCCGAATTCGAGCAGGACGACATTGGCTGCATCCGTGCACGGGCACCAAGAGGCTTTCAGCTTGAAAAGCAGGGGTGGCTCTCGTGACCCACAGTCGCTTTGGGTGGCTCGCCGTAGCGGTAGCTGGACTGGCTCTCTCCGCCTGTGCAACGCCGCGGATGCATACGGTGGACGAGCTCAACAGCGCCTCGCTGGCCTGCGGGCTCACCTATGGCGAGCTGATCCAGGATGAAGAGGCCAAGAAGCTGCTGATCCTGTTTCGGACCAAGCCGACCCCCGAGCACCGCCACTGCGTCCATCAATATGCCCGCCGCAACCACCTCAAGATGGTGGTGCTTGATTCTGTCCAATTCCCCGAGGAGGCGAATTGATGGCCGACAATGACTGGCAGCAGCAGGTGTTGATGAACGAAGCGGTGTTTTCGGCGCTGACCTCCAACGGCGAGGATCTGTCGGACGGGCGCCATGTCATCCATTATTTCTACGATGGCGACGTCAACGGATTGAAAGAGGTGCTGGGCAACGACGGCTATGTCGTCAGCTCGACCCAGGCATCGCCGGGCGTGATCGCCGAAATATTCGCGGTTACCGACCGCAACTGGTCGGAAAGCGAGATGAAGAAGATGTGCGATTTGGCCAACCGGTTCGGCGCGGAATACGACGGTTGGGAAGCTTCGATGGTCCGCCAGGGAAAGCAGGACTGAGTGCCCAAGCGTACCGACATTTCATCGATCCTCATCATCGGCGCCGGCCCGATCGTTATCGGCCAGGCGGCGGAGTTCGATTATTCGGGGTCGCAGGCAGTCAAGGCGCTGAAGGCCGAGGGCTACCGCGTGATCGTCGTCAATTCCAACCCGGCGACGATCATGACCGATCCGGAGCTGGCCGATGCGACCTATATCGAGCCGATCACCGCCGAGGTGGTCGCCAAGATCATCGAGAAGGAGCGGCCCGACGCGCTGCTGCCGACGATGGGCGGGCAGACCGCGCTCAACACCGCGCTGACCCTCAACAAGACCGGCGTCCTGCAGAAATATGGCGTCAAGCTGATCGGCGCGCAGGCCGAGGCGATCGACAAGGCCGAGGACCGCGAGAAGTTCAAGGCGGCAATGGACAAGATCGGGCTGGAAAGCGCCCGATCCGGCATCGCCCATAACCTCGACGACGCGCTGAAGCTGCTCGAGGTGACCGGCCTGCCGGCGATCATCCGCCCCAGCTTCACGCTCGGCGGCACCGGCGGCGGCGTCGCCTACAACCGCGAGGAATTCGTCGAGATCGTCAAGACCGGTCTCGACGCCAGCCCGACCGACGAAGTGCTGATCGAGGAATCGCTGCTCGGCTGGAAGGAATATGAGATGGAGGTGGTCCGTGACCGCGCGGACAACGCCATCATCATCTGCTCGATCGAGAATGTCGACCCGATGGGGGTCCATACCGGCGACAGCATCACCGTCGCCCCGGCGCTGACCCTGACCGACAAGGAATATCAACGGATGCGCTCGGCCTCGATCGCCGTGCTGCGCGAGATCGGGGTCGAGACCGGCGGCTCCAACGTCCAGTTCGCGATCAACCCGGCAAACGGCCGGATGATCGTGATCGAGATGAACCCGCGCGTGTCGCGCTCCTCGGCCCTGGCGTCGAAAGCGACCGGCTTCCCGATCGCCAAGGTCGCGGCCAAGCTGGCGGTCGGCTATACGCTCGACGAGATCGCCAACGACATCACCGGCGGCGCCACCCCGGCCAGCTTCGAGCCGACCATCGATTATGTCGTGACCAAGGTGCCGCGCTTCGCCTTCGAGAAGTTCAAGGGTTCGAACCCGATGCTGTCGACGGCGATGAAGTCGGTCGGCGAGGCAATGGCGATCGGCCGCAGCTTCGCCGAGAGCCTGCAGAAGGCGCTGCGGAGCATGGAGACCGGCCTCAACGGACTCGACCGGGTTCGCGAGCTCGAGACCGCGCCCGAAGCGGAGATCGAGAACCGGTTGCGAAAACCGACGCCCGACCGCCTGCTGGTCGCGGCAGAGGCGCTGCGTCACGGTTTCACCGTCCAGCGGATCCATGAGGTCAGCGGCTTCGACCCCTGGTTCATCGAGCGGCTGGCGGAGATCGTCCAGGCCGAGGAGCAGGTCCGCGACGAAGGATTGCCGCAGGATGCCGCGGGCATGCGGCGGCTGAAGGCGATGGGCTTTTCCGACAAGCGCCTGGCCCAGCTGGCGCTTCGTTCGGCCCATGTCGAACGGCAGATGTCGGAGGCCGCGGCGCGCAGCGGCGGTGTGGTCCATGATGCGCTCAAGGGTCTGACCGGCGGCGTCACCGAGGCCGAAGTGCGCAATGCCAGGTTGAAGCTCGGTGTCAGGCCGGTGTTCAAGCGGATCGACAGCTGCGCGGCCGAGTTCGATGCGGCAACGCCCTATCTCTACTCGACCTACGAAGCGCCCTTGTTCGGCGAACCCGAGGACGAGGCCGAAATCAGCGACCGTCGCAAGGTCGTGATCCTCGGCGGCGGGCCCAACCGCATCGGCCAGGGCATCGAGTTCGACTATTGCTGCTGTCATGCGTCGTTCGCGCTGAAGGACGCGGGTTTTGAGACCATCATGGTCAACTGCAACCCGGAGACGGTCTCGACCGATCCGGACACCAGCGACCGACTTTATTTCGAGCCATTGACCGCGGAAGATGTGCTCGAAATCCTTCATCGCGAGGCGGAAAAGGGCAGGCTGGAGGGCGTGATCGTCCAACTGGGTGGACAAACGCCATTGAAGCTCGCTGCCGAACTGCAGGCCGATGGCATCCCGATCCTTGGCACTTCACCCGACAGCATCGACTTGGCCGAGGACCGCGAGCGCTTCGCCAAGCTGGTCGACAAGCTCGGCCTCAAGCAGCCGGCCAATGGCCTAGCCCGCAGCCGCGACGAGGCGATCGCGGTGGCGGAACGCATTGGATACCCGGTGCTGCTGCGCCCCAGCTATGTGCTTGGCGGGCGGGCGATGGAGGTCGTCGACGGCCCCGAGCAACTCGACCATTATATCGCCACCGCGGTGCAGGTGTCGGGAACCTCGCCTGTGTTGATCGACCGCTACCTGCGCGACGCCATCGAGGTCGATGTCGACGCCATTTGCGACGGCAAGGATGTCGCGGTTGCCGGTATCCTCCAGCATATCGAGGAAGCAGGCGTCCACTCGGGCGACAGCGCCTGCTCGATCCCGCCCTACAGCCTGTCGGACGAGGTGATCGCCGAGATCGAACGGCAGACCGAGGCGCTGGCCCTGGCGCTCAGCGTCAAGGGGCTGATGAACGTCCAGTTCGCGGTCAAGAATGGCGAAATCTACCTGATCGAGGTCAATCCGCGCGCCAGCCGGACTGTACCGTTCGTCGCCAAGGCTATCGGCCGCCCGGTCGCCAAGATCGCGGCCCGCGTCATGGCCGGAGAAGCGCTGGGTGGCTTCGACCCGATCGACCGCGACATCGGTCACATCGCGATCAAGGAAAGCGTATTCCCGTTCGTTCGGTTCCCCGGCACCGATCCCGTGCTGTCACCAGAAATGAAGAGCACTGGCGAAGTCATGGGAATCGATAGTGATTTCGACATCGCATTCGCCAAATCCCAGATCGGCGGCGGAGTCTTCTTGCCCGACAAGGGCACCGTCTTCATTTCGGTCAAGGATACCGACAAGGATCATATCGTCCCGGCCGCTCAGAAGATGGTCGAGCTCGGTTTTCACCTGATCGCTACCGGCGGCACGGCAGCGCATCTCGAGGCGCAGGGATTGCCGGTTGAGCGCGTCAATAAGGTAGCACAGGGCCGGCCGCACATCGTCGACCGGATCGTCGACGGCGACGTCCAGCTGGTGTTCAACACCACCGAAGGCTGGCAGTCGCTGAAAGACAGCCAGGCGATCCGCGAGGCAGCGCTCAAGAACAAGGTGCCCTATTACACCACCGCCCCTGCCAGCCTGGCGACCGCACGGGCGATCGAGGCGCTGCGCGGGCACGCGCTTGAAGTAAAATCGCTCCAATCCTATTATTCCGCCTCGAAGAACTGATTTTCCCCTTAATCCGCT
>NZ_JAHFPY010000018.1 GCF_023266535.1 Sphingomonas sp.
TCGGTGGAACCGTGTCACCAGCCGTTCGGCTGGCACCGGTATGGTGGTTCCACCTGTGGGATGCGCGGGCCCCTAGCCGATGAAGCGAATGATATCAAGCGCTTCCGTGTTATCGGGTACACAGGAACGAACGCAGAACAAAATGGCTTGACGGCATGAGAACATTATAGGAACATTGGCGACAACACAGGGAGGAATGTCCGATGTTCGCTACCTTCATCAGCCTGGCAGTGATCAGCTTCGCCATTGCCGGCCTCAAGGACCTTGCCCGCCACGATGGCGCCAAGATCATCGCCGCGATGCGGGGCTAATCATGGGCCGCGGAAGTACGCCCTGCCCGCCCAACGGTCGTCCGGTTCAGCTCGCCGGAGCGGGCGGCGGAACCGGCCTGGCCTGAGCTGCGCGCCGCTGCTTGACGCGGCTGTAACTGGCATAGCTCAGCGGCAGCAGGGCCAGATAGACGACGGAAATTCCAAGCAGCGTCCACCATGGCTCGTTGATCAGAGCCGCGCCGAACAGGGCCACGCCAGCCAGCGCGAACAGGCGCCAGCTCGGGCGGATGCGGATCGACGACCAGCTGAAGGTCGGCAGGCTGCTGATCATCAGCAGGGCGACGAACAGGATCCACGGCATCACCAGGGTCCAGTGGCGAAACCATTCGTTCCCGCTGATCAGCCACAGATAGAATGGCACAAAGGCCAGCCCGGCGCCGACCGGCGCGGGCACGCCGGTATTGAAGCCCGCCGACTTGTGCGGCTGGTCCTTGTTGTCGATCCGGGCGTTGAACCGCGCCAGGCGGAGCGCGCAGCAGACCGCCAACGCCAGCGCCACGGTCCAGCCAAACTTGGGCGCTTCCTTCAGGGACCAGAAGAAAATGATTAGCGCCGGTGCCGTGCCGAAGGCGATATTATCGCTTAGGGAGTCGAGTTCGGCGCCGAACTTGCTCTGGGCGCGGAGCAGGCGGGCGATGCGCCCATCCATGCCGTCGAGCACCCCGGCAAGGATGATCGAGCCCAGAGCCTTCTCCCATTCGCCGGAAAAGCCGAAGCGGATGCCGGTCAGCCCGAAGCACAGCGCCAGCGCGGTGATCGCGTTGGGCAGGAATGCGCGGAACGGGAGGCCGGTGCGCTCGGCGGGGTCGGTCATTGACTGATCCCGCGCCGCTGCGGATCGACACCGAGCTCGCCGATTATGGTTTCGCCGGCGATGGTCCGCTGGCCGAGCAGCACCTGGCTACCGGTGCCCGCGGGCAGGAATACGTCGACCCGGCTGCCGAACCTGATCAGGCCGACGCGCTCGCCAGCCTCGACCCGGTCGCCTTCCTTGACGAACGACAGGATCCGCCGCGCCACCAGCCCGGCGATCTGGGTGAAGCCAATCCTCACGCCGTCCTCGCGCTCGACCAGGAAATGCTGCCGCTCATTGTCCTCGCTGGCCTTGTCGAGGTCGGCGTTGAGGAATTTGCCCGGCACATAGGCGATGCGCCGGACCGTCCCGGCGATCGGCGAGCGATTGATGTGAACATCGAACACGCTCATGAAAATCGACACGCGGGTGAACTCCCCGGTGAGGCCACCCTCCCCGGCCAGCTCCAGCGGCGCGGTCACTCGGCTGATCATCGTCACCAGCCCGTCGGCGGGCGCGACGATCAGCTTGGGATCGCTTGGCGTGGTGCGGATCGGATCGCGGAAGAATGCCGCCACCCAGATGGTCAGGCCGATCAGCAGCCAGCCGAGGAAATGATTAACCACGGTATAGATCGCCAGGGCGGCGAAGGCGGCGACCAGCGTATATTTGCGCCCCTCCGGATGGACCGAGGGAAAGCGCCATTTGACGGTGGTGAGGTGGCTGTTGGGCTTGTCGATTTCGGGCATGGCGCCGTTCATTAGGCACAAGCGGAACGAGGAGCAATGCGCGATGGTTGCCTATCGCGCGGCGTCTGCTTAAGGCGCGCGCCGAAGCACAAATCCGCACAGGTAAGAGAAAATGGCCAAGATCAAGGTGAAGAACCCGGTCGTCGAGCTCGACGGCGACGAGATGACCCGCATCATCTGGCAATGGATCCGCGAGCGGCTGATCCTGCCCTACCTCGATATCGACCTCAAATATTATGACCTTGGCATCGAGAAGCGCGACGAGACCGACGACAATATCACGGTCGAGGCAGCCGAGGCGATCAAGCAATATGGCGTCGGCGTCAAATGCGCGACGATCACCCCGGACGAGCAGCGGGTCGAGGAATTCGGCCTCAAGAAGATGTGGAAGTCGCCCAACGGCACGATCCGCAACATCCTGGGAGGCACCATCTTCCGCGAGCCAATCGTCATCCAGAATGTGCCCAGGCTGATCCCCGGCTGGACCGACCCGATCGTGGTCGGCCGCCACGCCTTCGGCGACCAGTATAAGGCGACCGATTTCAGGGTGCCGGGCAAGGGCAAGCTGACCATCAAATGGGTCGGCGAGAGCGGCGAAGTGATCGAACATGAAGTGTTCGACTTTCCCGAGGCGGGCGTCGCCATGGGCATGTACAACCTCGATGCGTCGATCCGCGACTTTGCGCGGGCGAGCCTCAACTATGGCCTCCAGCGCGGCTGGCCGGTCTATCTCAGCACCAAGAACACCATCCTCAAGGCCTATGACGGGCGCTTCAAGGACATCTTCCAGGAAATCTACGACGCCGAGTTCAAGGCGGCGTTCGAGAAGGCTGGCATCGAGTATCAGCACCGCCTGATCGACGACATGGTCGCCTCGGCGCTGAAGTGGAGCGGCAAGTTCGTCTGGGCCTGCAAGAATTACGACGGCGACGTCCAGTCGGACCAGGTTGCCCAGGGTTTCGGCTCATTGGGCCTGATGACCTCGGTGCTGATGACGCCGGACGGCAAGACGGTCGAGGCCGAGGCGGCTCACGGCACCGTCACCCGCCATTACCGCCAGCACCAGCAGGGCAAGGCGACCTCGACCAACCCGATCGCGTCGATCTTCGCATGGACCGGCGGTCTCAAGTTTCGCGGCCGGCTCGACGACACGCCCGACGTAGTCCGCTTCGCCGAGACGCTGGAACGTGTCTGCGTCGAGACGGTCGAAAGCGGCAAGATGACCAAGGATCTGGCGCTGCTGGTCGGCCCGGAGCAAGCGTGGATGACCACCGAGCAATTCTTCGAGGCGATCCGCGAGAATCTCGAGACCGCCATGGCCACGGAATCGGTCGGGGCTTAATTTCCGCTCCTCCCTGCGCCAAAGGCGTGGGGAGGTGGCAGCCCTTCAAGGGCTGACGGAGGGGCCTAGTGCCTTGCAATTTGGCCCCTCCACCGCTCTTCGAGCGGTCCCCCTCCCCACCACAGTGTGGCAGGGAGGATGACTAAAGGGCCGAGCCCTGCTTAAACGCCACTATGGCGGGCGGATTTCACATCACACCGGCACTCTCCGACGCGCTGACGATCCTCGGCGCGGCGGGAATCGTCATCCCGACCTTCGCCCGGTTCAAGATCAACCCGGTGATCGGCTTCATCCTGGTCGGCATCATCGCCGGGCCGTTCGGGCTCGGCGCGCTGACCGACCGCTATCCCTGGCTCAACTGGGTTTCGATCACCGACCCGGAAGGCATCGAGCCCTTCGCCGAGCTCGGTATCGTCCTGCTGCTGTTCACGATCGGGCTGGAGCTCAGCCTCCGCCGGCTGATGGCGATGCGGCGCATGGTGTTCGGCATCGGCGCGGCCGAAATGATCCTGATCGCGGCGCTGATTGGCGGTGTGCTCGTGCTGTCCGGCTGGGCGCTGCAGAGCGCGGTATGGCTGGCGCTGGCGCTGGCCATGTCCTCGACCGCGCTGGTCCTGCCGATTTCGGGCACGCAAGGCGCCGTCGGGCGAGCGGCGCTGTCGATGCTGCTGTTCGAGGATCTGGCGCTGGTGCCGATGCTTTTCCTGATCGGCGCAGCCGGCGGCGCCGCGACCAGCAGCCTCGGCCGCATCGCGCTGGAGGGGTCACTGGTCATCCTCGCCATCCTGGTCATCGGCCGCTTCATCCTGCCCGCCTTGTTCGCCCAGGCGGCGCGGTCGAAAAAGCCCGAGCTTTTCCTCGCCATTTCGCTGTTGGTGGTGATCCTGGCCGCGGCCGTCACCGGATCGGTCGGCCTGTCGCCGATCCTCGGCGCGCTGGTGGCCGGCCTGGTGATTGCCGAAACCGACTATCGCAATGAGGTCGAGCTGGTGATCGAGCCGTTCAAGGGCCTCGCGCTGGGCGTGTTCCTGATCACCGTCGGCATGCGGATCGACGTTGGCGCGCTGGCGGAGGACTGGCCGGAGCTGCTGGGTGGGCTGGCGGCGGTGATCCTGGTCAAGGCGCTGGTGACGGGCCTGTTGCTGCGGATGGCCGGCGCAACACGTGGCGTCGCCGCCGAAACCGGCCTGCTGATGGCCAGCCCGTCGGAAACCACGCTGATCGTGCTCGGCGCCGCCGGTGTCGCCGGGATTCTGGGCGCGGACACCGTCGCCTTCTGGTCGGCCGCGACGGCGATCGGCCTCACCATAACCCCGCTGCTGGCCAGCGCAGGACGCTTCACGGCGCGGCGGGTCGATCATGCTGCCCTGGCCAATGAGGAGGTCGGCCCGACCGCCGGCAAGACCGTCATTTTCGGTTTCGGCCGGGTCGGGCGAATGGTCGCCGACATGCTGACCGAGCATGGCCAGCCCTATCTTGCGGTTGACAGTGACATCGATGGCTTCACTGAGGCCAGAAAGTCTGGTTATTCCGTGCTTTACGGCGATGTCTCAAGACGCGAACTGATCGAGAAATTGGACCTCGACCAGGCCAAAGCGGTGGTGTTGACGATGGATGATCCGGTGCTGACGGCCCGGGTCGCCAAGCGGCTGCGCGCCGAGCATCCGGAAACGCCGATCATTGCCCGCGCCCGCGATACCGATCATGCCGCGGCCCTCTACCGGGCCGGCGTGACCGATGCGGTGCCCGAAGCGCTGGAGGCCTCGCTCCAGCTCAGCGAGGCGGTGCTGGTCGATATTGGCGTCGCGATGGGCCCGGTCATCGCCTCGATCCACGAAAAACGCAGCGAACTGCGCGCCGACATCATGGAAGCCGGCCAGCTCGATGTAGAGCCGAGCCTCGGACGGCGGCGGGCCCGCGATTCCGTCAACAATTCCTCCCCGGCACGGGGAGGTGGCGGCACATAGTGCCGACGGAGGGGCTGGCACAATGCTGACAGGGCCGGGAGCAACCATCGGCAAAGCCAAAAAGCTACGGCAAAAAATGACGCTGCCCGAAGTGATCCTTTGGCGCGAACTTCGTAAGCGACCCGGAGGCATCAAATTCAGGCGGCAACATCCCGCCGGTCCGTTTGTCCTCGATTTCGCCTGTCTTGAGTCCCGGCTGGCAATCGAGATCGATGGCGAAGTTCACAGCATGGGTTCACGACCGGCTCACGACGAAGCGCGAGACATTTGGCTCGCCAATCAGGGGTTTCGAACAATGCGAATAGCCGCGCGAGACGTCCTTGCCGACTTGAACGCCGTGCTTCAATTCATTCTGGGGGAGTGCAAACCCCTCCACCACCCTTCAGGTGGTCCCCCTCCCCGTACCGGGGAGGAGTTTTAGGCGGCTGGATCGAACCTAAGCGTTCCGGCGGTGTAGGTGGTGTGGGTCGGATTGTCGCCCGGGTGGCGCTGGCCGTCAAAGACCACCACTTCGCGGAAATCGAACGGCGAGACGCCCTCCAGGCAGGCGACATTGACGCCCAGCTGGCTGGGGTTCGATCGGCGCTTGTGATGGGTGTAAATCCCACAATTCCGGCAAAAATGATGCTCGGCGGTGTTGGTGTTGAAGCGGTAGGTCGCGAGCTGGTCGGCGCCCTCATCGATGGTGAAATCCTCAGCGGTCGATGTCACCGCGATCGCCCCCCGCATCCGGCAGATGGAGCAGGTGCAACGCCTCGCCGAAGCAAAGCCGAGCGGCAAGCGCGCCGTGAACTTCACCGCCCCGCAATGACAGGAGCCGTTGAGCGTGACAGGGTCGGAGGATTGCATGTCAATCATCAGTAAAACCGACAGCGGCCGATCGTGTAAGCGATCGCCGTGATCGCGGGTCGGTAGACACCGGGACCCAAGGCTTCATCCGTACGGATTTTCACTGCATCGACGCCATCTAGCTCGGCGATTACGTCAACCGAGAGAGACTCAAGGGCGGACTGGTTGTTCGCGACCAACGCCGCCTTCACATCACCGGAAAGACCTCTGGCCTTCTTCACCGTGGTCGCCTTCAAGATCTGAGGAACGCTATTCCTGCAGGTGAAGTCGTCATTCATGACACTCACGCTATTGGGATGCTTGGTCTGAAGCTCGATGTAATAGCCGACGACAACCTGACCCATCGTCGCGTCGGGGTTGAGTTCGCCTCTGTCGTTGGCATCGGCAATGCGCGTCAGCCTTGCGGGAGGGTCCGCTACGCTCGCCGTTATAGCGATTGAGACGACGGCGACCGCAAGGAATGTCACGCCGCCACCTTCTCTAGTGCCTTGCGGACAGCCTGCAGCGCTTCTTCGGCCTTCGAGCCGGAGGGCCCACCGCCCTGCGCCATGTCGGGACGGCCGCCGCCGCCCTGCCCGCCCATGGCTTCGACCGCGGCCTTGACCAGCTCCACCGCCGAAACCTGCCCAACCAGATCGTCGGTGACGCCCACCGCGACGCTGCCGCGGCCTTCGTTGACCGCCACCAGCGCGGCGACGCCGCTGCCGAGGCGCTGTTTCATGCCGTCGACCTCGCCACGCAGCCCCTTGGGATCGAGGCCCTCGACCACCTGGCCAAGGAAGGCATGTCCTCCGACCTGTTCGGGCCCCGCCGCTTCGGCCTTGCCCCCTCCGCCCATGGCCAGCGCCTTTTTGACGTCGGCGAGCTCGCGCTCGAGCTTGCGGGCATTCTCGACCAGCGCGGCAACCCGGGCTGGAACCTCGTCAGGCGAAGCCTTCAGCGCCGCCGCGGCTTCCTTGAGCTTCTCGTCGCGGCCATTGAGCCATTGCCGGGCCGCTTCGCCGGTCAGCGCTTCGATCCGGCGCACACCCGATGAAACCGCGCTTTCCGAGACGATCTTGAAGATGGCGATGTCGCCGGTCGCGGCGACATGGGTGCCACCACACAGCTCGACCGAATAAAAGCGGCTGTCGTCCTCGCGGCCCATGCTGAGCACGCGGACCTCGTCGCCATATTTCTCGCCGAACAGGGCCAGCGCCCCGGACTCGACCGCCTCGTCCGGGGTCATCAAGCGGGTGGCGACCGGCTCGTTGGCGCGGATTTCGGCGTTCACATCGGCCTCGATCAGGGCGATTTCGTCGCTTGTCAGTGCTTTGGGGTGCGAGAAATCGAACCGCAGGCGGTCCGGCGCGACCAGGCTGCCCTTTTGCGTCACATGCTCGCCAAGCCGGTTGCGCAGCGCGGCGTGGAGCAGATGGGTCGCGCTGTGGTTGGCGCGGGTCGCTGTACGCCGCTCGATGTCGACCTGCTGCAGCAGCACGTCGCCGACACTGACCGCACCTTTAGCCACCCTCGTTTTGAGCGCGTGCAGCTTGCCCAGTGGTTTCGACGTATCCTGAACTTCGCCTTCGAACCCTATGAGCGAACTAAGTTTTCCGGCATCGCCAACCTGCCCGCCGCTCTCGCCATAGAAGGGCGTCTGGTTGAGGATGATGGTGACCGTTTCGCCCTGCTTTGCGTCATCGACTCGATCACCTTCCTTGACCAGGGCCAGCACCACGCCCTCGCCTTCATGGCCCGAATAGCCGGTGAATTCGGTCGCGCCGACCTCCTCGGCGATATCGTACCATAGCTCGTCGGAGGCCTTCTCTCCTGATCCCTTCCAGGCGGCGCGGGCGGCGGCCTTCTGTTCGGCCATGGCGACATCAAAGCCGGCGCGATCGACGTTGAGGCCGCGGGCGCGGAGCGCGTCCTCGGTCAGATCGTAGGGGAAACCAAAGGTGTCATAGAGCTTGAAGGCGGTCTCACCGGGCAGCGTGCCGCCCGCGGCCAGGTCGCCGGTCGCCTCGTCGAGCAGCTTGAGGCCGTTGGCCAGCGTCTGGCGGAAGCGGGTTTCCTCCTGCAACAGCGTCGCCTCAATTAGCGGCTGGGCGCGGACTAGCTCGGGATAAGCGCTGCCCATTTCGGCCACCAGCTCGGGCACCAGGCGCCACATCAGCGGCTCCTTGGCGCCGAGCAGATGGGCGTGGCGCATGGCGCGGCGCATGATGCGGCGCAGGACATAGCCGCGCCCCTCATTGGCCGGCAGCACGCCGTCGGCGACGAGGAAGCCCGAGGCGCGAAGGTGATCGGCGATGACCCGGTGCGAGGCTTGTTGCTGGCCCTCGGCGCGGGTCCTGGTAAGCTCTTCCGAAGCGGCGATCAGCGCCTTGAACGTGTCGGTGTCATAATTGTCGGTGACGCCCTGCAGCACCGCGGCGACGCGCTCGAGGCCCATGCCGGTGTCGATGCTCTTCTTGGGCAGCTCGGAGACGATTTCGCCCGCCGCCTGCTCGAACTGCATGAACACCAGGTTCCAGATCTCGACGAAGCGGTCGCCGTCCTCGTCGGGGCTGCCCGGCGGGCCGCCCGGGATGTGATCGCCGTGGTCGTAGAAAATCTCCGAACAGGGACCGCAGGGGCCATCGTCGCCCATCGCCCAGAAATTGTCCTTGGTCGGGATGCGGATGATGCGGCTTTCGGGCAGGCCGGCAACCTTCTTCCACAGGTCGAACGCTTCGTCGTCGGTGTGGTAGACGGTCGCGGTCAGCCGGTCCGGATGAAGCCCCCATTCCCTGGTGATCAGTGTCCAGGCGTGATGGATCGCCTGTTCCTTGAAATAATCACCGAAGGAGAAATTCCCCAGCATTTCAAAGAAAGTGTGGTGGCGCGCGGTGTAACCGACATTGTCGAGATCATTGTGCTTGCCGCCGGCACGGACGCATTTCTGCGACGAAGCTGCGGTCACATAGGGGCGCGTCTCGAGGCCGGTGAAGACATTCTTGAACGGCACCATGCCGGCGTTGACGAACATCAAGGTCGGGTCGTTGTGCGGCACCAGCGGTGCCGATGGCACCCGCGCATGGCCGTTCCGTTCGAAATAATCGAGGAAGCCGCGGCGGATGTCGTTGGTCGATGTCATAAGAAAACAGATACGGTTCTTGCTGCATTGCGGCAAGACGTGGTGTCAGCGCGACGGAAGCGGGTCCCAATCGCCGGCCAGGCAGGAGTCGATGCCGTATCGCGGGATGAAGCCCAGCTCGCGCGCCGCCAGACCGCCGTCATAGACACGGTCGATCGAGCTCGGTGGTAGCCAGCCGTTTGACGTCATTTCCTCAATCAGGCCGGGGCAGCGGCGCGCGATCATCGAAGGCGCATCGCGGACCAATTCCTCGCAATCCTCGGGCCGGAAGGGCGTGGCGGCGCTGATGACATAGGTAGCCGCTGATCCGGAGCGCGCCAGCGCCAAAGCATGGGCCTCGGCGACATCCCGGCGGTCGATGCCGCGATAGAGGCGGTACCAGGCCATATCTTCGGCCGGTTCAGGGAAGCAGCGCGACATGCGCAGTGACGTCACGCACATCGTGCCACCCGCTGTCGCCACCAGGCGCTCCGCCTCTAGTTTGGTTTCATCGTAGATATCGCGGGGCTCGGGCTCGCGCCGCTCGTCAACCCAGGCGGCCTTTCCCTCGGCTTCCAGAGCATGGCCGTAGAGCGAGGTGGTGCTGGTCAGGACGAAGTGACCGGCATTCATCGCCAGAGCCAGGTCGATCAGCTGCGCCGTCGCCTCGACATTGGTCCGGCGGAAGTCCGCATCGCTGTGCATGCCAACGTGCGGCGCGTGGAGCGCGGCAGTATGAATGATCGCTTCGATGCCACCGAGCCGATGACGCCACGCCGCCACGTCGCCGCAATCGCCGACAATGGCGACATGTTCGCCAGGCTTCAGGTCGAGCCCGATGACGTCATGGTCCGCAGCAAGACGCGCGGCGACGCCGCTGCCGATCAATCCCGCCGCTCCGGTCACCAGGACGCGCATGCCTCTCCCCTAATTGCCACCACGACAAAGGCTGATTAGGCATCGGTCATGGCCAAGCGTTCGTCCAGCATCCCGACCTACAAGCGCCGACGCAAGGGCCGCCGCGGCCTGTTCGGCTGGATCTGGCGAATCGTCCTGTTCCTGCTCCTGTTCAGCATCGCCTGGGTGGCCGTCTACCGCTTCGTCCCGCCGCCGATCACGGCGACGATGCTCGGCGATTTCTTCGCCGGGCGCGGGGTCAACAAGGATTGGATGAACCTCAACGAGATGGACCGCGACATGGTCCGCGCCGCGATCGCCGCCGAAGACGGAAAATTCTGTCAGCATTCGGGCTTTGACTGGGACGCGATCAGCGATGCTGCCCGCCGCAACGCCTCGGGCGGCCGGATCCGCGGCGGTTCGACCATCAGCCAGCAGACCGCCAAGAACGTCTTCCTGTGGCAGGGCGGCGGCTATGCCCGCAAAGGCGTGGAAGCCTATTTCACCTTCCTGATCGAGCACCTCTGGGGGAAGCGGCGGATCATGGAGGTTTATCTCAACGTCGCCGAGACGGGGATCGGCACCTATGGCGCCAACGCCGGGTCGGAGCGCTATTTCGGCCATGACGCCAGCGCGATGAGCCCGACCGAGGCGGCGCGGATCGCGGCAATCTTGCCGCTGCCCAAGAAGCGCGGTGCAATTGCGCCCAAAGGTTTTACCCGCCGCTATGGCAACACCATCGCCGCGAGGATCGGGCAGGTCCGCCGCGACGGGCTCGACGCCTGCGTCTACGCTGGTTCGACCGCGCCCAAGGACAAGTCGCCGCCGCCGTCCAAGGCGCCGCGCGAGCTGCCGGGCGAGGAATATGAGACGGCGACCCCGCCGCCACCCGAAACGTCGGTCGACGAAACGCCGATCGAGCAGCCGCCGCTAACTTCAACGGCGGAAAATGAGGTGGTTGCGACGCCCCAGCCCGAAGCCAGCGAGCCGGCTGCAGCCTCGCCGCCGGCGGAGCAGCAATCGCCGCCTGCGACGCCGGCGAACTAGCCGACCAGGGCGAGCCTGGGCGGTTCTTGAGCGCTGAGTTCGACCGCGCCCTCGCCGAGGATTCGGGTCAGCCGCGCAGCAAGGTCGGCATCGAGGTTGAAGTCGCGGCCCAGCAACAGGCTTGCCTCCCGGCCCCCGCTGACCGGCACGGTTGCGCGGACCATCCCATTGCCGCCCTTGGCCGACGCCAGTTCGCTTGCAATCAGCGGGATAAAGCCGGCATCGGCCAGGTGCAGGACCAGCTGCAGGCGCGACCGCTTGGCCAGGCTGTCGAGCGGCTGGAAGCGCTTGATCGCCACCCGAGGCGTCTCGTCGCCCGGCCGGCGATCGAGCTCGACGGTCAGAAGGCCACACGCGCCCGACTTGGCGGCGCTTTCCAGCGCGGCCGACGGCTCGTCATCAAACACCATCGCTTCATATTGGCCGGACGCATCGGATATGGTCGCCATCAGGTAGCGGCGGCCCTTGGCCGACGTCCGCCAGCGCGTGCTTTCGACCAGGCCAGCCATGGTCGCCGACGAGCGCCCTTCGGTCAGCGGCATTCCGGACAGTTCGGCAAAGCTGCGCACCTTGTGCGCCGCCAGCAGGTGGCGCTGGGCATCGACCGGATGGGCCGAGAAGTAGAAACCAAAGGCCTCGCGCTCGGCCGCCATCCGCTCGGCCAGGGTCCAGCGCGCGTCGCGTGGCAGGCGAATCGGCGCCACACCGCTGTCCGAACCGCCACCGAACAGGCCATGCTGGCCGCTGGTCCGCTGGTCGTGAGCGGAGGCGGCATGGGCGAGGATCGTTTCGGCGGCGGCGAACACCGACGGGCGATCGGCGTTCAGCGCATCAAAGGCTCCTGCCCCGGCCAGGCTTTCGAGCTGACGGCGGTTGAGCAGCCGGGGATCGATCCGCTCGGCAAAATCATCCAGCGATTTGAAGAGGCCTCGCCCTGCCCGCTCCGCGACCAGCGCTTCCATCGCCTTTTCGCCAACGCCCTTGAGCGCCCCCAATGCGTAACGCACCTTACCGTCTTCAACACTGAACGCCGCTTCGGACGCGTTGACGTCAGGCGCCAGGCATTCGACTCCGCTCCGTCGGATATCCTCGACGAACAGCGACAGCTTGTCGGTTTGGGCCATGTCGAAGCTCATCGACGCGGCGAAAAATTCGGCGGGATGATGCGCCTTCAGCCAGGCAGTGTGATAGGCGACCAGCGCATAGGCCGCGGCGTGACTCTTGTTGAAGCCGTAGCCGGCAAATTTGTCGATCAAGTCGAACAGCTCATTGGCCTTGATCGGCCCAATGTCATTCGCGGCGGCTCCTTCGATGAAGCGGGCACGCTGCTCGTTCATCTCGCTCTGGATCTTCTTGCCCATCGCCCGGCGCAACAGGTCGGCTTCGCCAAGCGAATAGCCGGCCAGCACCTTGGCCGCCTCCATTACCTGCTCCTGGTAGACGAAGATGCCGTAGGTCTCCGCGAGCACGCCTTCGAGCATCGGGTGCGGGTATGCGATCGGAACGCGGCCGTTCTTGCGGTCCCCAAACAGCGGGATGTTGTCCATCGGGCCCGGCCGGTAGAGCGAAACCAGCGCGATAATGTCACCGAAGTTCGACGGGCGGACCTGCGCCAGCGTCCGCCGCATGCCTTCCGATTCCAGCTGGAACACACCGACCGTATCGCCGCGCTGGAGCAGTTCGTAGACCGAAGGATCATCCCACGGCAGCGAGGCGAAATCGACCTCGATCCCGCGCTGGGCGAGCAGCCGCTGGCCTTCCTTCAGGACCGACAGGGTCTTCAAACCGAGGAAGTCGAACTTCACCAGGCCCGCACTCTCGACATATTTCATGTCGAACTGGGTCACCGGCATGTCCGAGCGCGGATCGCGGTAGAGCGGCACCAGCTCGCTCAGCGGCCGGTCGCCAATCACCACGCCGGCGGCATGGGTCGAGCTATGGCGCGGCAGGCCCTCCAGCTTCATCGCCAAATCGAACAGGCGCTTTACGTCCGGGTCGCCGCGATACTCTTTCTCCAGCTCGGCAACGCCATTGAGGCTTCGCTCCAAGGTCCAGGGATCGGTCGGATGATTGGGCACCAGCTTGGCCAGCCGGTCGACCTGGCCATAGCTCATCTGCAGCACGCGCCCGGTGTCCTTGAGCACCGCGCGCGCCTTCAGTCTCCCAAAGGTAATGATCTGGGCGACCTTGTCGCGGCCATATTTGCCCTGGACATAGGCAATGACCTTGTCGCGGTGGGTTTCGCAGAAATCGATGTCGAAGTCGGGCATCGACACGCGTTCCGGGTTCAGGAACCGCTCGAACAGCAGGTTCAGCTCGATCGGGTCGAGGTCGGTGATGGTCAGCGACCAGGCGACGACGCTGCCGGCACCCGATCCGCGGCCCGGCCCGACCGGAATGTCGTTGGACTTGGCCCATTGGATGAAGTCGGCGACGATCAAGAAGTAGCCGGCGAACCCCATTCGAGTGATGACGTCGATCTCGAAATCGAGCCGCTCGCGATATTGCTGCCGCTCTTCATCCGGCCTGTCCGCCAGCCGCCGCTCCAGCCCGGCGTGCGCCTCGCGCCGCAGCGTCTCGTCCTCGTCGTCGCTCAATCGAGGCAGGATCGGCCGGCGCTGAGGCGCCGCCACCGCGCAGCGCTGGGCGATCACCGCCGTATTGGCGATCGCTTCGGGCAGCTCGGCGAACAGCTCCGCCATCATCGGGGCGGACTTCAGCCAGGCTTCCGGCGAGGAGGTCCGTCGATCGCTGTTCTCAACATAGGTCGACCCGGCGATGCACAACATCGCGTCGTGCGCGGCATGGAATTGGGGCTCGGCATATTGCGCCGGGTTGGTCGCGACCAAGGGCAGGTCCAGCGCATAGGCCAGGTCGATCAGGCGGGCTTCCGCGGCCTCCTCGGCCGGATCGCCGCGCCGCGACAGCTCAATGTAGAGGCGGTCGGGAAACAGCGCCTTCAAGCGCCCCGCATAGGTTCCCGCCTTGTCGGCCTGTCCGTCAGCGAACAGGCGGGCCAACGCACCCTCGCCGCCAGCGGTTAGAGCGATCAGCCCCTCGGTCGCGCCCTCGAGCGCGGCGAAGGGCACATGGGGTTCCTGCTCGATCGGGCGATCAAGATGCGACGAGGACACCAACCGGCAGAGATTGTCGTAGCCGGCCTCGTCCTGGGCCAGCAGCACCAGCCAGTCGAGCGCGCCCGGCGGGCCGATATCGTCGGGCCGCGCCAGCGCCAGCATCGCCCCGACAATCGGCTGCACGCCTTCGGCCATGCAGGCTTCGCCGAACGGCATCGCCGCGTAGAGGCCGTTGCGGTCGTTAAGCGCGATCGCCGGAAAGCCGAGCTTCTTGGCCTGCTTGGCGATTGCCTTCGGCTCGATGGCGCCCTCGAGCATGGTGAAGGAGGAAAAAACGCGAAGCGGAACGTAGGGCGCGGACATTGCCCGCGACTATGGGGAATGCGCTCCCGAATCGCCAGCGCTTGGGCCGGACTTATCCCCAGTTTTACGTCAACCCTTTGGCTTCGCCTTTGGGTGATAGGTGAAGTCGAAATTGGTCGACCAGGTCACCCCGAAATCAGTCGACTGCTCGCCGAACTGCCGGACGGACCCGTCGCCATTCTTCGAATAGGTCATCCGGATGATCGCGTCCTTGCCGGGGCCGTTGACCCCTTTCCAGTCGCCAACCAGCACCATCTTGCCGTCGACCAGTCCGCCGACAAAATCGACCCGTGCGTTGGAGCTGTCGACCCAGGTCTGCCGCCATCGTCCGTCGACATAATTGTTGAGACTGCCGCCCCCGGCGCTCTGGAGCGGCATCCAATTCTCCCGCACCACGCAATTGCCGTAGAGCTTTTCGATACGGCTGTTGGCGACGACGTTTGTCTTGCCGGTCGGAGTAACCTCCCATTCGCCGACCCAGAAATCGAACTGGTTATGCTCGGGCGCGGAGCAGGCGGGCGGCGGCGGGGCCGGCGCCTGCAACAACATCAAGGCTAAGGTGGCTACGATCATATGGACCTCCCGCCGTCACGCTTCGGGGTCCACCGCCGGTCGGCAAGCCGATTTCGACGGAACGCGGGCTGGCTTAGAGCACCGCCTCGATATCGCGCGTCAGATCCTCGGGCTTGGTCTGCGGCGGGTAGCGTTTCAGCACCTTGCCGGCGCGGTTGATAAGGAATTTGGTGAAATTCCACTTGATCGACCTGGAGCCGAGCAGGCCGGACGCTTCATCCTTCAGATATTGGTAGATCGGCGCGGCATGGTCGCCGTTGACGTCAATCTTGCCCATCACCGGGAAGCTGACGTCATAGGTCAGCTTGCAGAAATTGGCGATTTCCTCGGCATTTCCGGGCTCCTGCGAGCCGAACTGGTTGCAGGGAAAGCCGATCACCGAGAAGCCCTTGCCGTCATATTTGCGCTGCAGCGCCTCGAGCCCCTCATATTGCGGGGTGAAGCCGCATTTCGAAGCGACGTTGACGACCAGCATCACCTCGCCCTTGTGCGAGCTAAGATCGGTGGTCGACCCGTCGGGCGCGGTGACGGGGATGGAGGTGATTTCGGTCATTGCCGCTTCTCCCAGTAATCGGCTTGCTGGCGCTGAATCTTGCTGAATACCTCCGCTGCCCGCTCGATGTTTAGCAATTGCGGTACGCGGCTTAGGGCAGGCGTCCAGGAGTCCATTCCTCTGTGAAACCCTCGAGAGGTCCAGTCGCCATCACCGAAGCGAATCGTACCCCGCCCCGATCGACGTTCATTCAGGGTCATCGGCGGCAGGTCCGAGATCATCAACGCAGTGGTCTTCGAAAACATGCCGATCCGTTCAATGATGATCCTTTGGTCGGTCAGTTCATAGCGAGTCCCACGACGAACCCAGATGTCGACCAGAAACCGACCAAACACGAAATACAGCCCAACCAAAACAAAAGGGATGCCCCACACGGCAAAAAAGCCGGGCGCACCAATTGTGAGGACGCTTGCCTCCCAAAAGATTGCAAAACCGCACCAAAGAAAACTGAAAGGGATCAAAAATACATCTCTTGCTGAAAACAGCAGTCCGCCTCCGGGCTGCCCCTTCCAGAGCGTCCTTTCTCCCGGCAACCGCATCTGGAATCGCGCGGCAGTGTAGTCACTCACTACTCCAGCACTC
Organism: Sphingomonas sp.; assembly: GCF_023266535.1. Classification (GTDB taxonomy): domain Bacteria; phylum Pseudomonadota; class Alphaproteobacteria; order Sphingomonadales; family Sphingomonadaceae; genus Sphingomicrobium. The sequence goes on from NZ_JAHFPY010000018.1 coordinate 16,225, forward strand.
CTTCATGGAGCCGCACGACGCGGTCCATCTTGGCCGCGAGGCGCTCATTGTGGGTCGCGATCAGGGCGGCGCTGCCTTCGCCGCGGACCAGGGCGAGGAATTCGGCCAGCACTCGGTCAGCGGTAACCTCATCGAGGTTGCCGGTCGGCTCGTCAGCCAGCACTAGCGGCGGGCGGTTGGCCAGGGCGCGGGCGACGGCGACGCGCTGCTGCTCGCCGCCGGACAGCTTGGCCGGGCGATGGCCCCGCCGCTCGGCCAGCCCAAGCTTGTCAAGCAATTGCGTCGCGCGGGCGCGGGCGGTGACGTCATCTGTGCCGTGGATGATCTGCGGCAAGAGGACATTTTCGAGCGCGTCGAAGTCGGGCAGCAGGTGGTGGAACTGGTAGACGAAGCCGAGCGTGTCGCGGCGGAGCGCTGTGCGGCCGTCATCGTCTAGCGTGGACGCTTCCCGGCCGGCGATGCGGATCGAACCCTCGAACCCGCCTTCGAGCAGCCCGACGGCCTGCAGCAGGGTCGATTTGCCCGACCCGGATGGACCCAATAGCGCAACAATTTCACCCGGTTGCACGGCGAGATTGACATCGCGCAACACCTCGATCGTCACCCCGCCCTGGGTGAAGCTGCGCTTCAGGCCGCGGGTTTCGAGGACCGGCTCACTCATAACGCAGCACCTGCACGGGATCGGTGTTGGCGGCGCCGCGCGCCGGGAACAGGGTGGCGATATAGGTCAGCACCAGGGTCACGCTGATGATCGCCGTCACTTCGACCGGATCCGTCCGCGCTGGTAGCTCGGTCAGAAAGCGGACCGAGGGATCCCAGAGGTTCTGGCCGGTGATCAGCTGGATGAAATCGACCACGCCCTGACGGAAAAACAGGAAAATCGCACCGACAATCGAGCCGATGACGATGCCGATCAGGCCGATGGTGAGGCCCACAGTCATGAAAATCTTGAGCATCGAGCGGCGGCTGGCGCCCATGGTCCTCAAGATAGCGATGTCACGGGTCTTGGCCCGCACCAGCATGATCAGTGAGCTGGCGATGTTGAACGCGGCGACCAGGATGATGATGCACAGGACGACGAACATCGCGATCCGCTCGACCTCCAACGCCTCGAACAGCGCCGAATTCATCTGCTTCCAATCGACGATTACGCCCCTGGTCTGGACCAGTGGCTGAAGCGGCGCGAGGATCTGGCCGACCTTGTCCGGATTATCGACCTGGAGCTCGACCATGCCGACCTGGTCGCCGAGCAGCAGCAGCGTCTGGGCGTCCTGCATCGGCATAATGACGAACGCCTCATCATATTGATAAATGCCGACCTCGAAGATGGCGCCGACCGTGTAGCTGACGATCCGTGGGACCGTCCCGACCGGAGTCGAGCGCCCTTCAGGGCTGATCAGCGAGATTTCCGAGCCAGGATAGGCGCCGATCGCCTTGGCCAGCTCGGATCCGATCGCCACGCGGCCGCTGCCCGGGGTGACAGTCCTGATGTCGCCGGAAACGATCTTGCCATTAAGCACGGGGTTGGTGCGGATATCCTCGAGCGTATTGCCACGGACCAGCACGCCTTCGACCCGGCCGTTGGCCGAAGCCATCAGCGGCTGTTCGATCAGCGGCTTGGCAGACTCGACGCCAGGGATTTTGCGCGCGGCATCGGCAATCTGCTGCCAGTTGCTGAGGCGGCCGTCATAGCCCTGGACGATGGCGTGGCCGTTAAGCCCGACCACCTTGTCGAACAGCTCGGCGCGAAAGCCGTTCATGACGCTCATGACGATGATCAGGGCGGCGACGCCCAGCGCCACCGCGCCAACCGAGAAACCCGCCACGACGAAGACGAACCGCTCGCCCTTGACCGGGACCAGATAGCGCTTGGCAATCATCTTCTCATAAGCGTTGAGAATCATGCGGTTAGACGCTCCAGCGCAGATTCGATCGAAAGTTCCTGCTTCTCGCCCGAGCCGCGGCTCTTGAGCTCGACCAGCCCCTGGGCGAGCCCGCGCGGTCCGATGATCAGCTGCCACGGCAGCCCGATCAGGTCCATCGAACCCAATTTGACCCCGCCCCGCTCGTCGCGGTCGTCGTAGAGCACCTCGACGCCGGCGGCGGTCAGCCTGCCATAAATGTCATCGGCGGCAGCGACCGACGCCGCGTCGTCGCCGCGCATGGTAACCAGTCCGACTTTCCACGGCGCCACCGCTTCCGGCCAGATAATACCGTTATCGTCGTGGCTGGCCTCGATGATCGCGCCCACCAGGCGCGACACGCCGACGCCGTAGCTGCCCATTTCGGGCGCCACGATCGATCCATCGGGCCCGGAGACCTTGAGGCCCATCGACGCCGAATATTTGGTGCCGAAGTAGAAAATGTGCCCGACCTCGATGCCGCGGCCCTGTCGCTGACGGTCCAATGCCACCTCGGCCCAGCGCGCCTCGTCGTGGGTTTCGTCGGTTGCCGAGTAGGTCGAGCTAACCTGGTTGAACAGCGCCTCCAGCCCCGCCGCATCGTCGTAAGTGAGGCTGGCCTGGGCCCAGTCGAACTCCTCGAACGCGGCGTCGTAGAACACCTCGCTCTCGCCGGTCGGGGCGAGGACGATGAATTCATGGCTGAGATCGCCGCCGATCGGTCCGGAAGCGGCCTTCATCGGCACGGCGCGGATGCCCATCCGCTGGAAGGTGCGCAGATAGGCCAGCAACTGCTTGTAATAGCTGAGCCGGGCTCCAGCTTCGTCCAGGTCGAACGAGTAAGCGTCCTTCATCAGGAATTCGCGGCCGCGCATCACGCCGAAGCGGGGGCGGACCTCGTCGCGGAACTTCCATTGGATGTGATAGAGGGTGCGTGGCAGGTCGCGGTAGCTCTTGGCGCCTTCCTTGAAGAGATCGGTGATCATCTCCTCATTGGTCGGGCCGTAGAGCATTTCGCGGTCGTGGCGGTCCTTGATGCGAAGCATTTCGGGGCCATAGGCGTCGTAGCGGCCCGACTGGCGCCACAGGTCGGCCGACTGCAGCGTCGGCATCAGCATCTCGATCGCCCCGGCCCGATCCTGCTCCTCTCGGACGATCTGCTCGATCTTCTTCAGGACCCGGAAGCCGATCGGCAGCCAGGCGTAAATGCCGGCGGCGGTCTGGCGGACCAGGCCGGCGCGAAGCATCAGCTTGTGGCTGACTATCTGCGCGTCGGACGGGCTTTCCTTCAAGACGGGCAAGAAAGTGCGGGAGAGACGCAAGTCGGACGGCTTTCTGGGTTGGTGTTGCGATATTTGCCGCTGTCCTAGAGAGGCGTCTCCGGCAAGGCAATCGCCGCAAAGGCTGTGGCACGGTGGTCACAGCTTGATGAAGAATGTGTCCGCCATGCTCGAATCGGCGTGACAAGACTCGCTCGCCGCGATTAGCCAATGCCCACGGACGTGGTCGTCAGGCCGGAAGTCCGGGGAGGAGCCGACGCCGGTCAGGGGGCCGAGGCGCTTCGAAACTTCCAAGGGGGCTGACGAGCAATCGTCACGCAAGGACGCCCGGGACTAGCTCCCGGGCGTTTTTGTTTGCGCCGAAATGTCGCATGGTGCTCCCATATGAAGTGGGATCGATCTCCGCGCCGGCGAGCGCAAGGCGGCAACCCGGGGAGTCTAGTGAAGCGTCGAAGCCATCCACGGTCACCCGTCCAACACGCTCGCAACCCTTTGTGGGCGCCGTTCCTGCTCGCCTTCCTTGCTGCAGGAGCAATCTGGACCTGGCAGCAATGGCAGCTCCAGCCCGATGCCCCGGACGAACCCAAGGAGACATCCTCACCACCGGGCGCTCAGCCGAGGGCTCCGGCTGCCGACCCCGCAAAAGCTAATCTCGTCGCGCTTTTTTCGACCGATGACTACCCAATGGAGGCAATTCGCAACGAAGAACAAGGAACAACCGCCTTCCGCGTGGAGATCAATCGCAGCGGCCGGGTGTCGGATTGCATCGTCACATCGAGTAGCGGCAGCGATGCGCTCGACGAAGCAACTTGCAAGATATTGGAGCGCCGTGCCCGCTTCGTACCGGCAAGGGATAGCGCCGGAAACCGCGTGCCTGACGAATATTCGGGCCGGATTCGCTGGGAGCTGCCGGACGATTGAACAGGCTGAACCCGAATTGAGGTGAACATGTCCCCCGGACAGGCTGCGCGTGAAAATGGTAGCGGAGGAGGGACTTGAACCCCCGACACGCGGATTATGATTCCGCTGCTCTAACCAGCTGAGCTACTCCGCCCCGAAAAGGCCTTGCCTCATAGGCGTGACGCGGGCCTATAAGAGCCACGTATCAGGGCGTCAACAAGGGTGGAACCCACCACCCCTACCCTCGTTCAAGGGCGAGGAACTGGAGGCCTGTGAATCGATGGAACCGCTGACACCGCTCGACACGATTTGCCGCATCATCCTTCGTGCCAAGGAATATGAAGCGCAGGTTCCGACCGATTATGACGGGGGCGAGGCCCCCGAGAATGTCGATGACGAAGAAAGCGGTGAAACGCTGTCGGTGCTCGACGATTCAATCAACACGAGTGTCGAGGAGGAGCTGATCGCTTCTTTCGAGGATCTGGCCGACGACCAGCAGGCCGAACTGCTCGCCTTCGCCTGGGTCGGCCAGGGGGCCTATGACGCGTCGGACTGGGACGAGGCGTTCGAAGCTGCGTCCGAGGAAAACAATGTGGTCGACGAGCTGATGGACATGCCGATGCTGGCCTCGGTGCTGGAATCTGGCCTGGCGGCATTCGATCTCAGCTGCGACGGGATCGGCGACCTCACTTAGCGCCTCGGAATTTATAGGTCGCCAGCGTTTCCCAAGGCCCGCCGCGGTAGCCGTGCAGCGACAGGCCGGCGATACCGAGCGGCCTTGGCCTGAAATCCCTTTCCAGAGCGTCGAGCAAGGCCTTTGCCTATCTGCCCGAAACCTTGTTCTGGATGGTGATGTGCGGCCGCCACCCAGCGGCATCCGGGGCGGACAGCATGCCGTGGAAATGGTCGGCAATGGCCTCGCGAATGGTTTCGAGCTCGCCAGAGACCACACGGTAGGCGACGCCGCTGCTGAGGTTCATCAGCCCCGCGATCGTCGCCGTGGGAGGAGGCGATTTGGAATGAAGCGCCAGTTGATGGCGAACATTCTCGACCTCTGAGGGTGGCAGGGCCTGGAACATGGTCAAATGGACCGGGACGCGGTTCAACTCGGCCGGATAATGGGCGCGCCGAAGACCCTCCAGCCATGAATAGTCGTCGGCACTGAAGTCGGCGGTGACGATCAGCGGGCCGGCCACGGGGACTCAAATCTCGACTTGGGAGCCCAACTCCACCACCCGGTTGGTGGGCAGCTTGAAGAACTCCATCGCGCTTTCCGCGTTGCGCAGCATCCAGGCGAACAGTTTCTCGCGCCAGATCGCCATCCCCGGGCGGGCCGAGGCGATCAGCGTCTGGCGGGCGAGGAAGAAGCTGGTGTCCATCATCTTGAACTGCGGGCCGCACGCCTTGACCTGCGCCAGGGCGGCAGGAACGTCGATTTCCTCCATGAAGCCGTAGCGCAGGATAATGCGGAAGAAGCCGGCGCTATAATCCTTGGTCTCGATCCGCCGCTCCCCGGCAACGAACGGCACATCCTCGATCCGGACCGTGAGCAGCATCACCCGCTCGTGCAGCACCTTGTTGTGCTTCAAATTGTGCAGCAGCGCGTGCGGCACGCCGGTCATCGACGTGGTCATGAACACGGCAGTGCCGGGAACGCGGGCGGCACTGGTCGCGGCGGACTTGATGAATACCTCGATCGGCAGGCTGGCTTCGGCCATGCGGTCGATCATCAGCTTGCGGCCCCTGGCCCAGGTGGTGAGGAAGGTGAAGGCGATCGCGCCGACCAAGAGCGGGAACCAGCCGCCAGCAGGGACCTTCAGCAGGTTGGCGCCAAAATAGAGGATATCGATGGTGGCGAAGATCACCAGCAGCGGGAACGCCTTCCAGGCTGGCCACTTCCACAGGGTGAACAGTACGACCGAGATCAGCACCGTATCGATTGCCATCGCGCCGGTTACGGCGATGCCATAGGCCGCGGCCAGGTTCGACGACGACCTGAACCCGAGTACCAGGCAAATGACCATGATCATCAGCGCCCAGTTGACGGTAGGGATATAGATTTGCCCGGCGGCATGCTCGCTGGTGTGGCGAATGCTGAGGCGCGGGATGAAGCCCAGCTGGATGGCCTGCTGCGTGACCGAAAAGGCCCCTGAAATCACCGCCTGGCTGGCGATGATCGTGGCCAGGGTGGCGAGGATGACCAGCGGCAGGCGGAACTGGTCGGGCGCGAGGAAGAAGAACGGGTTTTTGACCGTCTCCATCGCCTGCTCGGGCGGTAGCGACAGCAGCAAGGCGCCCTGCCCCATATAGTTCACCAGCAGCGCCGGCATGACGAAGAACAGCCAGCTGAACTTGATCGGGCGGCGGCCAAAATGACCCATGTCGGCATAGAGCGCCTCGGCGCCGGTCACGGCCAGCACCACGCTGCCCATGGCGATGAACGCCCGGAGCGGCTCGGAAAGGTAGAACTCGATCGCATTCCACGGATTGAACATCGCGGTCAGGACCGCCGGATGCTTGACGATATGCATGCCGCCGAGCACCGCCAACGCGATGAAATAGACCAACATAATTGGTCCAAACATCAGCCCGACCTTGGCCGTGCCGCGGGCCTGGATGGCGAACAGGCCGATCAGGATGGCGATCGCGGTCGGGACGACGTAAGGCTCGAAGCCCGCCTGGACGGTGGTCAGGCCCTCAACCGCCGACAGCACCGAGATGGCCGGTGTGATCATGCTGTCGCCGTAAAACAACGCGGTGGCGAACACGCCGAGCATAACGATGCCCATCGTCCACTTCTTTTTCTCGCCTTCCGCGGCGGTGCGGTTGATCAGCGCCAGCAGGGCGAGGCTGCCGCCCTCCCCCTTATTGTCGGCGCGCATGATGATGGTGACATATTTCAAGGCCACGATGATCAGCATCGACCAGAAAATCAGGCTGAGTACGCCATAGATATGGAGCGCGTCGGGAACGAGCGTGTGGTGCCCCGCGAACGTCTCGCGGAAGGCGTAGATGGGCGAGGTGCCGATATCGCCGAAAACGATACCGACCGCGCCCACCATCAGCTTGGCGAGCGATCCCTGGCCGTGGCCATGACCTGGAATTTGGTCGCCGGTGGCGATCTCTGCGGTACCGGCGGGAGAAATGCTCATACTCTTCAATGGCCCTCACGGCGCTGTGCAGCGCGGCGCGCCGCCTTAGACCTTGATCGTTTCAGGCTCAACCAGACTGGCGCGTTAATCAAGCTCTGCCGCAAAGGCGACTGGCAAAAAGACGCTGCAATCATATGCAGCCGCCGCTATAGGGCCGCCAACTTTCCCAATTTTGGAGCGACCTCATCATGCGCATCGGTGTGCCGAAGGAAATCAAGGTTCATGAATATCGCGTCGGCCTGACACCTGCTTCGGTGGCGGAACTGGTCGCGCATGGCCATGAAGTGTTCGTCGAGACCAAGGCCGGCAACGGTATCGATTGCCCTGACAAGGCCTATGAGAAGGCCGGGGCGACGATCCTGCCGACGGCCGCGGATGTGTTCGCCAAGAGCGACATGATCGTGAAGGTCAAGGAACCGCAACTCCCGGAAATCGAGCTGCTCGAGCCGCGGCATATCCTGTTCACCTACCTCCATCTTGCCGCCGACAAGCCCCAGGCCGAAGGGCTGATGAAGTCGGGCGCGACCTGCATCGCTTATGAAACGGTGACGTCGCGCACGGGCGCGCTACCGCTGCTGAAGCCTATGAGCGAAGTCGCGGGCCGCATGTCGGTCCAGGTCGGCGCACATTATCTCGAGAAGGAGCCCGGCGGCCGCGGCGTGCTGCTCGGCGGCGTTCCCGGTGTTGCCCCGGCCAAGGTGGCAATCCTTGGCGGCGGCGTTGCGGGTGTCAACGCGGCGCAGATGGCGGTTGGCATGCGCGCCGACGTCACCATTTACGACATTAGCAACGAGCGGCTGGCCGAGCTCGACATGTTCTTCGGTTCGCAGATCAAGACTGCCTATGCCTCGCGCGACGCCATTGCTCGCGCGGTCGATGAGGCCGAGCTAGTGATCGGCGCGGTGCTGGTGCCGGGTGCGGCGGCGCCCAAGCTGGTCACGCGCGACATGTTGAAGACGATGAAGCGCGGGTCGGTGTTGGTCGATATCGCCATCGACCAGGGCGGCTGCTTCGAAACCAGCCATGCGACCACCCATTCCGACCCGGTGTTCGAGATCGATGGCGTGATCCATTACTGCGTTGCCAACATGCCTGGCGCAGTGGCCCGGACCAGCGCTTTCGCGCTCAACAACGCGACTCTGCCGTTCGCGCTGAGGATCGCCAATCTGGGCGCGGAAGAAGCGATGCGCCAAGATCCGCACCTCGCCAACGGCCTCAATGTTTCGGGCGGCAAGATTCGCCACCAGGCCGTCGCCGAAGCGCTCGACCTGCCTTACGAGCCTGCCTGATTGGTTGCGGGGGGCGCCGGTACGGCCGGCGCTGCCCCGGATAACACCAAAATCGCGTCCTCGATCATTGGCCGCCAGCTGGCATCGGCCGGCGCATCGGCGAGGATGCCCTGCCACAGCCGGATCGCTTCCTCAGGGTTGCCAGAGCGCGCTTCGGCCAGGCCAAGGAAGAAGCGCGGCGCCGGATAGCCGGGCGCCAGCTTGATCGCGCGCTGATAGGCGTAACGTGCGGATGGCGTCAGCATGCGACTATGGTCGGTCAGCGCGTTGCCGAGGCCAACCCACAGCCGGTAGTCGTCGGGATGGCGCCTGACCTGGCCCCTAAGCAGGTTGGCCGCGTCCTCGGTATTGCCGTGAGACGCGAGTGCTTCTGACATACTGAGCCAGGCATCGGCGGCGTCGAACTGGCCCATCAGGGCGTGGCGCGCTCCGCTGAGCGGCAGCGGCGGTGCCCGGTCAGCGGCGTCCCGCGGCGTCCCGGCCAGATATGGGCGCCCCTGCATGGCGTAGCCGGCGCAGGCGAAGGCAATTGCCGCCGCGGCCAGGGTGAGGATCGGGCCGCGCAGCCTCATCAGCCACAGCAACGCAAAGGTCAGCAGCGCCAGCGCGCCAAGCCAGACATAGCCCATCAGCGGCGCCTCCGGACGAAGCGCTTGCGCAACAGCAGGGCGCCGACAAGCAGGAGCGCAATTGGCGCCGCCCACAGCGGCCAGGTCAGCGGCTCGACCGGCGGCCGGTAGCTGACCCAATCGCCATAGCGCTCGATCAGCCATGCCCCGACCTGCTCAGGCCTCTCGCCGGCGGCGATCCGTTGACGAACCAGGGCGCGCATGTCGCCGGCCAGCTCGGCATTGCTGTCGGCAATCGACTGGCCCTGGCACACGAGGCAGCGCAGCTCCTCCATCAGCGCCTTGGCTTCAGCCTCCTGGCGAGGGTTGGGCAATTGCTGGTTGGCCCAGCGCGCCGGCGGCAGGCTGGAATCGGCCATGGCCGGCGCGGCGCAAAGCAACAGCAGGGCGAGCAAGCGCCTCATTTCGCCGAGTCCCATTGTGCGAGCAGCTTGGGAACATCGCCGGGCTCGATCGGGCCCATATGCTGGTAGCGAATGATGCCGCGACCATCGATAATGAAGGTTTCCGGCACGCCCGATGATCCCAAGGCGAGCTGCGCCTTACTTTCCGGGTCGGCGCCGATCCGATCAAACGGATCGCCACGCTCGGCCAGGAATTCGGCAACGTCGGCCGGACGGTCTCGGACAGCAATCGCATCAATTGCCACGCCCTTGGACTTGAGCTCGGCGAGCAATGGCGCCTCAGCGATGCAGGGCACGCACCAGCTGGCGAAGACGTTGATCATGCGGCGCTGACCATGGGCAAGGTCGGCCGAGGCCAGCCCCGATTTGCCCGGAACGGCCGCAGCCAGCGTGAACGTCGGCACCGGCTGGCCAATCATCTTGGACGTGATTTTCGTATCTGCGGGGCTGCCGAGACGCCAGGCGACCGCGCCGACGAAAGCGACCAGCAGCAGCAACGGCAGGAAGCGCAGCGCCCGGCTCATGCGTAGGACTCCGCGCGGTAAAAGCCTTCGTCACGGCGCCGCCGCTTAAATAGCCGGCCCAGCAGCGCCAGCGTGCCGCCCAGCGCAATCAGGAAGCCGCCAAGCCAAATCAGCGTGACGAACGGCTTCCACCACAGTCTCAACTGCCAATGTTCGTCGTCCGTCTGCTCGCCAAGCACGGCATAGAGCTGGCCGTTCCAGCTGGTATCGATCGCTGCTTCGTTGGTGGTGGTCGGCGGCACGGCGAAGAAGCGGCTCTGCGGCACCAGGACCGTCACGCCCGATCCGCGCGAAGCCCGCAACTCCGCTTCCATCGCCGTCCAGTTAGGGCCGGCAAGCGGAGCGATGGAACGGAACTCGACCAGCCAAGGCCCGACAGCAATCCGATCGCCCGGCCCGGCAACGGCCAGCCGTTCCTCGGTAAAGGCGCTGTCGGATGCCATGCCGAGGATGGCCACGGCCACGCCGAGATGGGCCAAAACCATGCCCCAGATCGCCAGCGGCGTGCGCCGCAGCGAGCGGCCGACCAGCGGCATCAAGCTGCCCGGAATGAGCGCGCCGCCGATCGCCAGGCCAAGGCGCGGCAACAGGCCGATTTGAGGAACCAGCAAGAAGCTTGCGGCCAGTACCGCGATCGCCACCAGCAGTGCCGGCACCAGCCTTGGCAGGACAGGCTTGGCATCGCGCCGCCATTTGAGCTGCGGCGCGATCAACATCAGCGCGGCGAGGACTAGCGCCAGCGGGCTGGCGACGCTGTTGAAGTAAGGCGGTCCGACCGACAGCTTGTCGCCGGACAGTGCCTCGGCGATCAACGGATAAAGCGTGCCGACGAAGACGATTCCGAGGATTACCGACAGCAGCAAATTGTTGGCGACCAGCCCGCCTTCACGGCTGACGATCTCGAACGGTGCACCTTCCTTCACATGGGCAATCCGCAAGGCGAACAGGGTCAGCGCCGCTCCGATGTACAGGGTTAGCAGCGCCAGGATGAAGGTCCCGCGCAGCGGATCGACAGCGAAAGCATGGACCGAGGTCAGGATGCCCGAGCGAACCAGGAAGGTGCCGATCATCGACATGGAGAAAGCGACCAGCGCCAGCATCATCGTCCAGGCGCGCAGGCCGCCACGCGCGGCCAGCACATTGACGCTGTGCAGCAGCGCCGTCGCCGCGAGCCATGGCATGAGCGAGGCGTTTTCGACCGGATCCCAGAACCACCAGCCGCCCCAGCCCAGTTCATAATAGGCCCAATAGCTTCCGGCAGTGATACCAAGTGTCAGCAGGATCCAGGCCGCCAGCACCCATGGCCGCATCGCCCGGGCAATCGCCGGACCGACATTGCCGCGAATGAGACCGCCAACCGCAAGGCTGAAGGCGACCGACAGGCCGACATAACCGAGGTAGAGTGTGGGCGGATGGAAGGCGAGGCCCGGGTCCTGGAGCAAGGGATTGAGGCCGCGGCCATCGAGTGGTGTCGGGTCGAGCCGCCGGAACGGGTTGGAGGCAAACAACAGGAAGGCGAAGAAGCCCAGCGCCAGCGCCGCCTGGGCGCCAAGGCTTGCCCCAAGCGTTTTCCGGTCAAGCCGACGCTCGAACAAGGCAACGACCGCGCCGGCCAGGGCAAGGACCGTCACCCACAGCAGCATCGAGCCTTCATGGTTTCCCCAGGCGCCGGCGAATTTGTAGAGCCATGGCTTCTGGCTGTGGCTGTTCTCGGCGACCAGCTGCACGCTCATGTCGCTTCGCAGGAACAGGTCGATCAGCGCGGCGAAAGCCAACAGCGTGACCACGCCCTGCGCCACGGCGACCGCACGCACCGTGGCGATCGCCTTGCCCTGCTCGCGGCCCAGGCCGCAAGCCAGCGCCAGTTGCAGCGCCGCCAGTGCTGCTGCCAGCCATAGTGCGGCAAGTCCGGCTTCGGCAATCACCGGGCGCTGACCTCTTTGGCCATCTGCGGCGGCATGTAGCGCTCGTCATGCTTGGCGAGGATATTGTCGGCAACGAACAGACCGTCGGGCTGGAGCCGGCCCTCAGCGACCACGCCATTGCCTTCCTTGAACAGGTCCGGCGTGATGCCGCGGAACACGACCGGCGTTTCTGCCTTCATGTCGCTGACCGTGAAGCGGATGGTGAGGCCATCAGGATCTCGCCGGAGCGAGCCCTTGATCACCATGCCGCCGAGCCGCATCGCCCGGTCGGGAGTCGCCTTGCCTGCGGCGATGTCGGATGGCGTCACGAAATAGGCCGCGCGATCCTTCAGGCCCCACATCGCCAGCAACGCCGCGCCGACCAGCGCGGCCGCCGCCAAGATGATGAGGATCAGCCGCTGATGCTTGGGACGAACGATCATCGGCGCTTGGCCGCCTCCGCGTCCCCCTCCGCCTTGCGCATGGACAGATAGGACCAGGCAACCAGGCCGGCCGTGGCGAGCCCTGCGGCCACGTAGGCGGCAATGACGAAGGCCCATTGGCTCATTCGGCCACACTCCGGCGCAGCCGCGCCTCGAGCTTGGAGCGGGCGAGATCGGCGCGCATCAGCATCAACGTCACCGCAGCGAAGATGGCGGTGAAGCCAACCATCGTCAGCGGCAGCGGCCACAGCAGTTCGGGCGCGATCGACGAGCCGCCGGTGAGGCTGAGCGATTGGCCCTGGTGCAGTGTGCGCCACCACAAGACCGAATAATGAATGATCGGCAGGTTGACCGCACCGACCAGGCCGAACAGCGCCGCCATCCGCCCGTCACCGCCGCGTTCGCGCTCGGCCGAGGCCAGCGCGATATAGCCGAGGTATAGGAAGAACAGGATCAGCATCGAGGTCAGCCGCCCGTCCCATTCCCACCAGGTGCCCCAGGTCGGACGCCCCCAGATGGAGCCGGTGGCAAGGCACAGCGCAGCAAAAGTCGCGCCCGCGGGAGCGACCGCGCGCCCCGCCACCGCCGCGAGCGGGTGGCGCCAGACCAGCTGGCTGATCGAGGCCGCGGCGATGGACGCCCATCCGGCCATGCCCAGCCAGGCTGCGGGGACGTGAATGTAGAGGATGCGGACGGTGTCGCCCTGAAGATAGTCGGGCGGCGTCACTGCCAGGCCGCCGTATATCCCGGCCAGCAGCAGCACGACGCCGATGAACAGCAGCCAGGCCGTGGCGGGCCGGGCGAACTTCAGGAAGCGGGCGGGGTTGGCGTAACCGTGCATGGTGGCTGGCCTGCGCCGTAGCGGACCCCTGCCCTTCCTTCAATTGGCCGAAATGATCAGCGGCGACCGATCAGCTTTTGGGCCATCGCGTCGGCGACGCAGGCGGGATCGCGATCGGTCGCGGCGCTTTCCGCCCAAATCTGCTCGAGCCGGCCCGGGATCGCCTCGATCCGCGAGCGGACCAGGTCCGGCCCGCCATCGCCGAGATATTCGGTTGAGACGTTGATGATACCGCCAGCGTTGATGACATAATCCGGCGCATAAAGGATGCCGCGGGCCTGCAGCCGCTCGCCGTCTTCCGCCGTCGCCAGCTGGTTGTTGGCACCGCCGGCAACGATCGGAGTGCTTAGCCGGGCAATCGATTGCTCGGTCAGGATTGCGCCCAGTGCGCAAGGGCTGACGACGTCGGCTTCGATGAATAGGATGTCGTCGGGCGTGACGACGCTGCCGCCGGTCTCCGCGGCAAGGCTTTCCGCGCGTGCCCGGTCAACGTCGGCAATCGACAGCCTGGCGCCTTCGGCTGCGGCCTGGCGCGCAACCCCACCGGCGACGCTACCGGCACCCTGCAGAGCAATGTGCAGGCCATTGAGGCTGTCCTTGCCTAGGGCGCGCTTTACCGCCGCCTTGATCCCCAGGAACACGCCCAGCGACGTGTGCGGACCTGGATCGCCGCCGACCTCGCCGCCGCCGACCGGAAGCCCGGCGACAAACTTGGTCTGCTTGGAGATGTCGATCATGTCGGCGACCGACATGCCGACGTCCTCAGCTGTCACATATTTGCCGCCGAGCGAGTTCACCGCCCGGCCAAATGCCGCCAGCATCTCGGGCGTCTTGGTGCGGGTCTGGTTGGCCAGCACCACCGCCTTGCCACCGCCCAGCGGCAGCCCGGCCATGGCGTTTTTGTAGCTCATGCCGCGCGACAGGCGCAGCGCGTCGGTCAGCGCATCCGCGTCATTGGCATAGTGCCACAGCCGCGTTCCGCCCGCGGCCGGCCCGAGATGGGTCGAGTGCATGGCGATGATCGCGCGCAGCCCGCTCCTCTCATCGGTGACGAAATGGAGCGCTTCATGCGCATCGAAATCGGGGTATCCCCAGGGGGTGTTCATGGATCGCCTAACCGCCTGTCCGGCAAAGGAAAACTGGGGCGATCGACGGGACTTGAACCCGCGACCCCCGGTACCACAAACCGGTGCTCTAACCAACTGAGCTACGATCGCCATGTTGCGTCTTTGAAGGGACGCGCGGCCCCCTTAAGGAAGCCCCTGCAGCTTGGCAAGCAATAGCGGAAGGACCCGGCGATGGCCAACGAGACGATGCGGAAATTCGGATACCCGGACAGCCTGGTCCGCGAATATGAGCATTGGGTGGTTTTGCTTCGCCCAGGTCAAGTCACACTGGGCTCATTGGTTTTGGCAGCCAAGTCCGATGCAACTGCCTTTGGGTCATTGCCAGCCGGCGCGCATGCCGGGCTGGCAACCATTACCGCGGAGCTCGAGGCCACGCTCAAAGCTGAGACGAGATATGAGCGGATCAATTATCTGATGCTGATGATGGTGGACCCCCACGTCCACTTCCACGTCTTTCCGCGGTACGAGGGCGAGCGCGCGTTCCAGGACGTGGCAATCGCGGACTCGGGATGGCCCGGTCCACCCGACCTCAAATCCGCCGTGACGATGGCCCCGGAAGCATTCGATGCGCTTTGCAAACGGTTGATGCAAAATTGGTTAATAATCTATTAACTGTCTTTATATTTCAGTGCTATGATAGTGCTTGCGCGAGCGTAACAAGCAGAGCATCCCTCCCGCGGGGAGAACTGATGACGATTCGACGAGCCCGCTCGCCGGCGGAGACCGGTGTGAACCTGCGCGACACATTGTTGCGGGCGGGCCTGGCCTCCAAATTTGTCGAGCTGTTCGTCGAAATGCCCCATAAGGTGGTTCACGTCGAACCGCGACGTCCCTTCCGCGACCCTGGCGCCACCCGTGATGAAGTGATGCTGGTGCGATCCGGCATCCTCGCCAAGTTCAAAAGCGATGGCAGCGGCCGGCGTCAGATCGTCGCGCTGCGCTTCCCCGGCGAAGGGATCCTGCCGCACGAAGGGGTGGCTGATTTCGGCCTGCAAGCCATTGTCCGCAGCGAAATATTGGTCGGGCGCGCCGAAGATTTCGACGCGATCGTCGATGCCAATCCGGAGGTTGCCCGCTTCTTCTGGAAGCTGGTCCAGCGCCAGAATGCGATCAGCTATGAATGGCTGGTCAACACGGGGCGGCGGGACTCAACCGCCCGCGTCGCACACCTGCTATGCGAAACTGCGGCGCGGATGGGCATCGACGTCCGGCTGCAGCCGATGATCAACCCCTTCACCCAGCAGCAGATCGCGGACATCACCGGCCAGACCTCGGTCAACGTCAACCGGGTGTTCGCCGACCTCGAGCGCCAGGCCCTGATCAAGCGGCGCGGCCGCGAGATATTGTTCACCGACTGGAACGAACTCCGTCGCATTGCCGGCTTCCAGCCGGGGTATTTGCAGTAGGCAGGGTTGCGCGAGTGATCGCTTTGCGATGCCCGAAACTCGAACTGTCCCCCGGACAGTCCGGTTTCAGGCATGGTGGGCGCGACAGGGATTGAACCTGTGACCCCACCCGTGTGAAGGGTGTGCTCTACCGCTGAGCTACGCGCCCATGCCCTGAAAACCTGCCAATGACAGGAAGCGACGCCGTTAGAGGAGGGTGTCGCGGCTGTCCAGACCCCCTACTGAACCGCGTCCTTGAGGACTTTTCCGGGGCGGAACTTGGGTTGCGACGTCGCCTTGATCTGCATCGGCTCGCCGGTGCGCGGGTTGCGCCCGGTCGATGCCTTGCGCCGCGTCACCGAGAAATTGCCGAATCCCACCAGTCGGACCTCATCGCCTCGCTTGAGGGTCGAGGTGATCACCTCGAGCATCGTTTCGACCGCCCGGCTGGCATCATTGCGTGAAAGTCCGGCGCGGTCCGCCACATGACCGATGAGTTCCTGCTTGTTCATGTCCAAACTCCCGGAACTACGCCGCGGGACTCGCGGCCCCCAAGAAACCCCCATTTAAGGCAATTTCCGGCGATTGAGTCAAAGGACTTAGTGACGAACGGCGGGTCCTTCGCCACCAACGGCGGGATGAACCACCGGTTCGGTGGCCTGTTCGTCGGCATCGGTCCATTCGATCGGCACCATCGGCTGGGTCAGCGCCCGGGCCAGCACTTCGTCAACATGGCTGACCGGCACGATTTCCAGCGCCTCCTTCACCGACGCCGGGATCTCGGCCAAATCCTTTTCATTCTCGGCCGGGATCAGCACGGTGGTTATGCCGCCGCGCAACGCCGCGAGCAGCTTTTCCTTCAGGCCGCCGATCGGCAGGACGCGGCCGCGCAGCGTGACCTCGCCGGTCATGGCGATGTCCCGGCGGATCGGGATCGCGGTCAGGGTCGAAATCATCGCCGTGACCATGCCAATGCCGGCAGACGGCCCGTCCTTGGGAACGGCGCCTTCGGGTAAGTGAACGTGAATGTCCTTGCGCGCGAAGATCGAGGGCTTGATCCCGTAACTTGGGCTGCGAGCTTTGACGAAGCTCATCGCCGTCTGGATCGATTCCGTCATCACCTCGCCGAGCTTGCCGGTCGTGCGGATCTGCCCCTTGCCGGGCACGGTCACCGCCTCGATGGTCAGCAGTTCTCCGCCGACTTCGGTCCAGGCCAGTCCGGTGACGGCGCCGATCTGATCCTCTTCCTCGCCGACGCCATAACGGAAGCGGCGAACGCCCAGATACTCGCCAACATTCTCGGGAGTCAGCGTGACCGTCTCGGTCTTCTTTTCGAGGATCTGGCGGAGCGATTTGCGGGCGATCTTTGCCAGCTCGCGCTCCAGCGTGCGGACGCCCGCCTCCCGCGTGTAATGACGGATGATGGCGCGAAGACCCCCATCAGCGAAGGCCAGCTCGCCTTCCTTCAGGCCATGGGCCTCGACCTGCTTGGGGATCAGGTGGCGCTTGGCGATCTCGACCTTTTCGTCCTCGGTGTAACCCTCCAGCCGGATGATCTCCATGCGGTCGAGCAACGGTTGGGGCATGTCGAGCGAATTGGCCGTGGTGACGAACATCACGTCTGACAGGTCATAGTCGAGCTCCAGATAATGGTCCTGGAAGCGGCTGTTCTGCTCGGGATCGAGCACTTCGAGCAGCGCCGACGACGGATCGCCGCGGAAGTCCTGGCCAAGCTTGTCGATCTCGTCGAGCAGGAACAGCGGGTTGCTGGTCCCGGCCTTCTTCAGATTGGCGATGATCTTGCCCGGCAGCGAGCCGATATAGGTGCGGCGGTGGCCGCGGATTTCGGCCTCGTCGCGCACGCCGCCGAGCGACTGGCGGGCGAACTCGCGGCCCGTCGCGCGGGCGATTGAGCGGCCGAGCGAGGTTTTGCCGACGCCGGGCGGGCCGACCAGGCACAGGATCGGGCCTTTCAGCCGGTTGGTGCGGGCCTGGACCGCGAGATACTCGACGATCCGGTCCTTGACCTTCTCCAGTCCATAATGGTCCTCGTCGAGCACGGCTTGCGCTTCGGCGATGTCGCGCTTCAACCGCGACTTCTTGCCCCAGGGCAGGCCGAGCAGGACATCGAGATAATTCCGTGCAACCGTCGCTTCGGCGCTCATCGGCGCCATGCCGCGCAGCTTCTTCAGCTCGGCATTGGCGCGGTTGCGGGCCTCCTTGGAAAGGCGCGTCTTGCGGATCTTGGCGGCCAGCTCGTTGAGCTCGTCCCCGCCTTCCTCGGCTTCGTTGCCGAGCTCGCGCTGGATCGCCTTCAGCTGCTCGTTCAAATAATATTCGCGCTGGGTCTTCTCCATCTGGCGCTTGACGCGGCTGCGGATTTTCTTCTCGACCTGGAGCACGCCAAGCTCGCCTTCCATGAAGGCGAACACCATCTCCAGGCGCCTTGCCGGATTGAGCTCGCCGAGCAGTGCCTGCTTGTCGCTGACCTTGATCGACAGGTTGGAGGCGACGGCGTCGGCGAGAATCGAAGGGTCCTCGATTTCGCTGAGCTGCATCGACGTTTCGGCTGGCAAGCGCTTGTTGAGCTTGGCGTAATTGTCGAACTGGTCGATCACCGAGCGCATCAGTGCCTGGGATTCGGGGCTGGCGGCCTGCTCCTCGTCGACCAGCTCGACCTCGGCCACCTGATGACCGTCGGCATCGCGGAGATTGACTAGCCTGGCCCGCTTTGCGCCCTCGACCAGCACGCGGACGGTGCCGTCCGGCAGCTTTAAGAGCTGCATGGCCGTGGCGATCACGCCGAGATCGTAAAGAGCGTCACGGTCGGGGTCGTCCTCCGATGGATCGAGCTGGGCGACCAGGAATAGCTCCTTGTCGGCGGCCATCGCCGCCTCAAGCGCGGCGACGGATTTCTCTCGGCCGACGAATAGCGGAACGATGCGATGCGGGAAAACCACGATGTCGCGAAGGGGTAAGACCGGAAGGGTACGAGTTGTCATGGCCAATATATGGGCGGAGGCTTTGGCGAGCGCAACGGTACTTGCCGACTCTAACGGCGATGCTAGCATGGGATCGCCGAAAGAGTTGGGGGGTTTCGATGAATATGCGCGTGGGCCGCGGGGCCCTGGTAAGTGTTGCGTTATTGCTGAGTTCCACAGCTGCCAGTGCAGTTGATCCGACGCCAGGCCGCGGCCCCAGACCGGATTGGGTCACGGCCCTTCCCATCCCCGATCCCGACCCCTCGCGAAAGGAGGAGGCGGCGCAGTTCCTGCTGATGGCGTCCCAATCAAGGTTCGCCAAATCGGCGCTCGATATCTTCTTCGAATATGCCATCGTTCCCCAGACGGTCGCTGGTTTGCAGGGCGCTGGGACGATCATCCTGCCCTGGAATGTTTCCCAGTCGGAACTCGTGATCAACCAGGTCGAACTCCGCCGGGGAAGCCAGGTCATCGACCTGCTCAAGGATGCCGAATTCACCGTTCTGCGGCGCGAGAATAACCTCGAATATGCCAAGCTCGACGGCCTGCGCACCGTGGTACTGCCAGCCAAGGGATTGAAGCTGGGTGACGTCGTTCATGTCGCCGCGACCTATCGTGTGAAAGCGGATTCGGTCGGTACGCAGCTGGATAACCAAATCCAGTGGAAGCCGCCGGCACGCATCGGGCTGTTCCAGGCGCGGGTGCTGGTCGAGCCGGGCCTTGACGTCAAATGGCGGGCTGCCCCGCAGGTCGACAAGCCATCCATCACCACGACGGCGGCCGGCACAGTTTATTTGTTCGAGAAGCGCAACGCCGAACCGCCGAAATTTCCCAACGCCATGCTCGCGGCCGACAGGGCGTTGGACGTCCAGTTCACGCGCATCGGCAGCTGGGGCGAGATTGCAAAAACCTTCCAGCCACTGTTCGACGAGGGCCGCCGAATTCAGCCTGATTCGGATCTGGCCAGGCAAGCGGATCGCATCGCCGGCGAGAACAAGGATCCGGCCAGCCGGATGATGGCCGCTCTGCGATTGTCCCAGGAGCAGGTACGCTATGTGGCCTTGCTACTGGGCGACGGCGCCTACGCACCGACGCCGGCAGAGGAAAATTGGGACAGCAAGTTCGGCGATTGCAAGGGCAAGGCCGTCATGTTGCTTGCGTTGTTTGACCGCATGGGGATTGCAGCGGTGCCATTGCTGGTGAAATCCGA
>NZ_JAHFPY010000103.1 GCF_023266535.1 Sphingomonas sp.
AATCTGTTCAGTGCGGCAGGCAAACGTAGCCGCGACGAAATGATTGCCGACCTCAAGCATGGCATTCTGGTCACCGAAATGATTGGGCACGGCGTCAACGGCGTCACCGGCGACTATTCGCGTGGCGCGGCGGGCTTCCTGATTAGCAATGGCGAAATCGGCCCCGCAGTGGCGGAAATCACCATCGCGTCGAACCTCAAGCAGATGTTCGCCACGCTGGAGCCGGCCATCGACCTCCGCTTCCGCCGCGGCATCGACAGCCCGACGCTGCTCGTTCCAGCAATGACGGTGGCGTCGGCATAGGCCGACGCCGCGCCGTCAACCGTTGTTGGGACCCTTGCCGATCGCCCAGAAGACGTGGGTCAGGACCTTCCTGCCTGCGCCCAGATCCTTGACGAACACGTCTGGCCGTCCCTGGCCATCAGCATGGATAGCGCGGCCCCATTCGGCGGGACTGTCCCCTATGGCTGCTTCTTCGCGCGGGGGCGCTTTGCCGACCTGACGGATTCCGAAATTGGTGCTCGCGGTCGCGGTCGTGAAGCCATCGTCATGATCATAGATGAGGTTCAACTCTTGATAGTCATGGCTGTTCGGATGTGTGTTCGCCGGCGGGCCGAGCGGACTGTTGGTATAATCCATGCAGGTGCCAAGGTTCGGATTGTCGAACGTCTCATCCTGGTGATCGAGCCCGAAGTCGTGACCGACCTCCTGGCAGGCGACTAGCGCACGCCACTCTGGCTGATTGTAGGGCGCTGAATTGTGATAGCTGTCGTTGAGCTTGGTCGTCGCCTGGCTGATGTGGCCGCTGGTCAGCCAAATTGAGGCAATCCCCAGCCAACCGCGCTTCCCGTACGCCGAATTGCAGACGAGAACCTGTCCGGCGATCGGACTGCACTTCTTGGGATCACGGGATGAAGTCTGGCTGCTAAGGGCCAGCTCGTTCGAGCTGTTCCAGTCGGAAATTGAAGTTCCGACCGATGAATTCCACTGCGAGGTGATGGCCGTATTGACCTTTATCGGTAATTCGGAACCGTCGCCGGCCCAATGATATCCGCCCCAGCTATGGTTGGCGAAGGCCGGATTCAACGCGATCACCGCGCCCGAAAGCAGCGCGGCACGCACAATGAGCTTTTTCATTGTATGCCCCTTGCCGGCAGTTGACCCCTAAGCGCAGCCCTGTACCGGCCCCCGAAGACCGCGCAGACCCCGGGGAAACTCTGCTCGATTCAATTTTGAGTCAAGCGACTGGATTTAAAGGCGCAATTCCAAGCCTTGGGATCTCGATAGCCGGGCAGCGGTCCATGACGACCTTGAGCCCGGCGGCCTCGGCCCGCTGCGTCGCAGCCTCGTCGATCACTCCGAGCTGCATCCAGACGGCCTTCGCTCCGACTGTGATCGCCTGGTCGACGGCTTCTCCGGCAAATTCCGACCGGCGAAAGATGTCGACGATATCGATCGGCTCGCCGATCTGGGCCAGTTCGCGCCAGACATATTCGCCATGGACATGCTCGCCGGTGATCTGCGGATTGACCGGGATCACCCGGTAGCTCTGGTCCTGGAGGAATTTCATGACCCGGTTCGACGGCCGTTCCGGCCGATCTGATGCCCCAACCATGGCGATGGTGCGAGCGCCCCGCAGCAACCCAGCAATGTCTTCATCGGCAGTCAGCGGCATCGAAACTCTCCTGAATTCATCAATGCTTCAGGTGGCGACTTTCTCCAGCTCTTCAAGCAAGCGGCGCGCAAGAGCTGAAAAGGCGTCGGCGGCGGGTCCTTCATTGGCGGCTGGCGGTTGCCCCGCGTCAGACGCCTCACGAAGGCTGGCCGAAAGTGGCAGCCGACCTAGGAACGGTACATTCAGCTGCGCTGCCGATGCTTCCGCCCCGCCCTGGCCGAATGGATCGCTGGATTCGCCGCAATGCGGGCATTGATAGCCGGCCATATTCTCGATCACACCGAGCACCGGCACGCCGGTCTTGCCAAACAGGTCGATCGCCCGGGTCGCGTCGATCAGCGACAGGTCCTGCGGGGTCGAGACAATCACCGCGCCGGCCGGGCGAGATTTCTGCACCAGCGACAGCTGCACGTCGCCCGTACCCGGCGGCAGGTCGACCAGGATAAGTTCGGTGTCGCCCCAGTCGCCTTCAATCAATTGATTGAGCGCGCCCGACGCCATCGGCCCGCGCCAGGCCAGCGCCTGGCCTGCCGGAACGAGCTGGCCGATCGACAGCAATTTCACGCCCTGCGCTTCGATCGGAACCAGCTTGTCCTTTTCGGCGTGCGGCTTTTCGTGGGCGCCAAGCAGGGTCGGTTGCGACGGGCCGTAGATATCAGCGTCGACGATTCCGACCTTCTTGCCCATGCGTGCCAGCGCGATTGCCAGATTGGTGGTCAGCGTCGATTTTCCGACCCCGCCCTTGCCCGAGCCAATGGCGATGTAGGTCCGGCCCGGCTTGGAAGCGGTCAAGGCGACCCGGGCTTCGCGCACGCCCGGCTGCGCCGCGACCGCTTCCCGCAAGCGCGCCTCGAGCGCTGCACGCTCATCGTCATCGAGACCGGAGGCATCGGCGACGATGGTTGCGACATCGCCAACCAGCCTTTTCGAGCGGATTCGTTCCGCATCGGGCAGCTGGTCGAGGCCGCTCAAAGGTTCCTCAGGGGTCATGTGCCGAGCCCTTAATTGCCTTTTCGACCGGCGGCACTGTTTTTCGGCGAAACCCTACTTATTATGGGGCCATGTCAATCTTTGCAGGGTGGGGCGCCCGCGGGCGCGCCTTTTTCAGCGACAACAAGGGTCCGTGGGGAGCTCCCCCGGGCTCCGGCGGCGGTGAACCGCCGTCCGGTGACGAGCCAGGCGGACCATGGAGCGAGCCGCCCAAGCGCGGCCGGTCCGCGTCGGTTTCCTCGCTCGACGACTTCCTGAAACGGAGCCGCGGCCGCTTTGGCGGCGGCGGACCGGGTGGCGGCCTCGGCTTTGGCGGCCGACCAAACGGGTCGCTTTACCTGTGGGCGGTGATTGCCCTTGTCGCATTATGGCTGCTGCTGACGACGATGCACCGCATCGCGCCGGAAGAGCGCGGCGTGGTGACCCGCTTCGGGCGCTACAGCCACACGCTGTCGCCGGGTATCGGCCTGACCCTCCCGTCGCCGATCGACCGGGTGCAAAAGGTCAATGTCGAGGAAATCCGCAATATCGACATCGGCTCGGTTGCCGAGGAAACGCTGATGCTGACCGGCGACCAGAACATCATCGACATCGCCTACCAGGTCCGCTGGCTGATCCGCGACCCTGAGCAATATCTTTATGAGCTGGCCGAACCCGAGGAGACGATCCGGCAGGTAGCGGAAAGCTCGATGCGGCAAATCGTCGCCCAGGTGACGCTGCAGGACGCGATGGGCGTCAAGCGCGGCGACATCGAAGCGCGGGTCCAGGAAGAAATGCAGCAGACGCTGGACAAATATGAGTCGGGCGTGGCCATCCAGGGCGTGGCGATCAAGCAGGCGGACCCGCCGGCTGCGGTCAACGACGCGTTCAAGGAAGTGAACGCGGCGCAGCAGCGGGCCCAGAGCTACGTCAACCAGGCGAACGCCTATGCGTTGCAGCTTCGCCAGCAGGCTCAGGGTGACGCCACCGCCTTCGACAAGGTCTATGAGCAGTACAAGCTCGCCCCGGGAGTGACCAAGCGCCGCATGTATTATGAAACGATGGAACGGGTCCTGCAGAACGTCGACAAGACGATCGTCGAGGCTCCCGGCGTGACGCCCTATTTGCCGCTGACCGAAGTCAGGCGAAACACGCCGCGGACGGGAGGCCAGTGATGGACGCGATCCGCCGCCACCCGATTGTCGTACTGTTCATCGGCCTGGTGCTGCTGCTGATGGTCTTCAGCAGCATCATGATCGTGCCGGAAACCAAGCAGGGCATTATCACGCGCTTCGGCAAGCCGGTGCGGATCATCAACCGCTATAAGGACGGGGCGCAAATCGGGCAGATCGGCGCAGGGCTCGCCATTCGAATCCCGTTCGTCGACCGCATCGACTGGATCGACAAACGGGTTCGCGACATCGAGATGGACAAACAGCAGGTGCTGTCGACCGACCAGCTGCGGCTCGAGGTTGATGCGTTTGCCCGCTACCGGGTGGTCGATCCGCTGCGCATGTACATCCGCGCCCGCTCGACCGACCAGTTCGAACGGTCGTTGGCGCCGATTCTCGGCTCCCAGCTGAGGAACGAGCTGGGTAAGCGCCCGTTCGCTTCGCTGCTGTCACCCGAACGCGAAGGTGTGATGGGCAATATCCGCAGCGGCCTCGATCGCGTCGCGCGTCAATATGGCGCCGAGATCATCGATGTACGTATCAAGAAGGCCGACCTGCCCGACGGCACGCCGCTGGAATCGGCCTATGACCGCATGCGGACGGCTCGCCAGCAGGAGGCGCGCTCGATCGAAGCCACGGGACAGAAAAATGCCCAGATCATCCGCGCCGAGGCCGACGCCGAAGCCGCGCAAACCTATGCCGCGGCATTCGGCAAGGACCCGGAATTCTATAATTTCTACCGTGCGATGCAGAGCTATCAGAGGACCTTCATCGGCGCCCCGGGCAGCAAGACCGCGCCGACCAGCATCATCCTGTCACCGAACAATGAATATCTGAAGGAATTTACTGGACGATAGGAGCCAGCCCTGTTCAATTCGCGTTCATGCGCTTGACCTAGCGTCGATGATGGACCGCGAAAGCCAAGCGAGGAAGAGAATGAAGCCGATCAAGGAGTTTCGACCCGTGCGTTATGCCTATGGGGTCGCCATGGCCCTACTGCTCGGAGGGACCGCATTTTCGGTCGCGACAGGTCAGGCCGGGGCGCAGGTCGCCCAGAACGCACCGTCGGCCATCGTTCCCGCCGCGGGGGCGCCGACATCATTCGCCGACCTGGCCGCGCGCCTAGCGCCGGCGGTGGTCAATATTTCGACCAAGCAGCGGGTACCGGTGCGGCGCCAGGTCGACCCGTTCGAGGAATTCTTCCGCCGGTTCGGCGGCCAGGCGCCCGACGGCCAGGGCCAGGGCCAGGGGCAAGGCCAGGACGGCACCCCGCAGACCCGCGAGACGGGGTCGCTCGGATCGGGCTTCCTGGTTTCGCCCGACGGCTACATCGTCACCAACAACCACCTGATCCAGGGCGTCAACGGAACCGGCACGGTCGACAGCGTCACGGTGATCCTGGCCGATCGCCGCGAGTTCCCGGCGCGGATCGTCGGCCGCGACACGACGTCCGACCTCGCCTTGCTGAAGATCGAGGGTTCCAACCTGCCATTCGTCAACTGGGGCGATTCGACCAAGGCCCGCGTCGGCGACTGGGTGATGGCGATCGGCAACCCGTATGGCCTTGGCGGCACGGTTACCGCCGGCATCATCTCGGCGCTGCATCGCGGCGGCATCACCGGCGGCGGCGCCTATGACCGCTACATCCAGACCGACGCCAGCATCAACATGGGCAACTCGGGCGGTCCGATGTTCGACATGGCCGGCAACGTCATCGGCATCAACTCGGCGCTGATCTCGCCGACCGGGGCGAGCGTCGGCATCGGCCTCGCCATTCCGGCCGAAGCCGCCAAGCCGGTGATCGACTCGCTGCGCCGCGGCCAGCGGCCGTCGCGCGGTTACCTCGGCGTCGGCCTCCAGCCGCTCGACGAGAGCATCGCTGCCAGCCTTAGCCTGCCGAAGGACCGCGGTGAGCTGGTCCGGTCGGTGGTTCCCGGGCAGGCGGCTGCCAAGGCGGGACTGCAACAGGGTGACGTGATCGTCCGGGTCAACGGGCGCGATGTCACGCCGGACGAGACGGTCAGCTACCTGGTCGCCAACACGTCGGTCGGCAGCCGGATTCCCCTGGAGATCATCCGCGACGGGCGTCGCCAGACGGTGCAGGTCGCGGTTGGACAGCGCCCAACCGACGAGGAACTGGCACAGCAGTCGGGCGGCAATCAGGACCAGGAACAGGCGCTTGGCCAGGAAGCGCCGGTGACTCCCGGCAGCGCGATGGGGCTATCGCTCCAGCCGCTTAACCCGCAAATCATCCGCGCGCTCAACTTGCCGGATAATGTGCGGGGCGTGGTGGTGACCGCCGTCGACCCGAGCAGCGACGCGTCGGAAAAAGGCATTCGCCGCGGTGACGTGATCATCTCGGTCAACCGGCAGGCGGTGACCACGCCGGCGCAGGTGCTGGCCGCGATCGACACGGCCAAGCGTGCGGGGCGCACCAGCGTCCTGCTGCTGATCAAGCGCGGCCAGGCACCCGAAGGCTTTGTCGGGGTCGACCTGACGCAGCGCTAGGGGGCCAAGCCTACCGCTTGGGTGTTAGCCCGCTGCAGGCGCAGGCGTCGTGCTGTCGCCTGACGCCGGCGCCGCAGCGGCAAACCCGCATTGCTTCTGTTCCATCGGAATCTGCTTGGTGATCCGGGTGGCGTTTTCGGAATAGGCCTGGGTCACCGAACCCTTGTTGATGGTCTTGCCGCGCAGCGGGCTGACGCCGTCGCAGATATGGAAGACGTGCGGCGTCGCCGACGTCTTGGCGCCGTTCTCCGGGGCGATCCAGTAGACGATATCCAGGCCGTTCGGATTCGCGGCGCTCTTGGTCGCCTCGGCCACCGTCGCGGAGTCCTGGGCGATCGCCTTGGCCTGCTCGGCCACCTCGGGCGAACAAGCCGTTGTCGGCTGATTGGACTTAATCTGGGTCGCACACGCATTCATGTCTTGCGTGTACTGTTCGACCGACGGCGGCTTCCAGCTCACGCCGATCAGCGTGGCGGCCACGGCCAGGACGGCCCCGATCCCGCCAGCGACCTTCTTGTTCTTCGGATCCATGTCCTTGTCCATGAAGATCAGGACAACCAGCGGCAGGAAGGCGATCAGCGTGACGATCGCACCGAGCTGGTTCTGGAAGAAGAACCTGGCCGGATCGGCCCTGCTGGCCGGATCCTGCTTGTTGGCGGCCTTCCACATCAGGCTGCCGGCAATGGCGAAGATGGCGATCCCGACCAGGATGCCGATCAGCAGCGGAAGGTTGCCATGGTCGAACTTGCCCTGGCGGAGCATGACAATCCCGGCGACCTCACCGCCGATGGCGATGACCCAGGATATGGCGGCGAAAATGCGTAGGCGCGTGGCGGCAGATTTCTGGCCCTGCGTTGCGCGCCATTCCTTGGTGACGTCGACTTCAGCGGCCGGTTCGTTGTCGGACATGTTCACATTCCCCTATCCACACTTGGGCCCAACGGGTAGGAGTGACCGACGTAGCGATCAGGATCAACCCTGACGTTACAAGAATCGGTTCTTGCGGCGTAGAACGGCTAGCGACCTGACATAGGGGGCCTACGTTTGGGGACTGGCCCGCGCGCAAAATATCTGCATGCTGGCCGCGAATGGAGTCTTCGGAGGATTGCTCATTGGCCGCTGACGCGCCTTGCCTCGATGTTCGCGACCTTGAGCGCGAATGGCGCGACGCGCTGGTTGCCAAGGACGAGGCGGCACTCCGCCGCCTGATCCACCCCCAATTCAAGCTCGTCGGAATCCGGTCGACCGGATCGGTGGCGGTCAATCTGGCGCAATGGATCGAGGCGCTGCAGCGGATGGACATCGCCAGCCTCGAGGTGCGGGTCACCGAGTGCGTGGCGCTGGACAATGTGATTGTCGCGACCGTCGATGCCCAATGGAAAGTGCGCTATCTTGGCCAGCTGATCGATGAGCGGGTGCTGCTGACCGACGTCTGGGTGCAAGAAGGCGACAGCTGGCAGGTGGTGCGTCGCCACAGTTCGCCAGTCCCGGCCGGGGTCAAAGTCGACTGACCGGGCGCAGCAAATTCGTCACGGTTGATTTTCCGTTGAGATAAGTCATTCTCCTCAAACGTTGATGTGTCCGTAGAGGGGACGGGTATGATCACAGTGGCGATAGCACTCGCCCTGGCGCCCAATCCGGCCGCAATCGATGCACCGCGTCATGCATTCCAGGCCTGTTTGAAGACGTTTGAATCCAATCAGCGCCAGGCCAAGGTCGCGGCCGATGCCTATTCGACGGCCGTGAAGACCGCCTGTCCGGCCGAGGCC
>NZ_JAHFPY010000019.1:0-28194 GCF_023266535.1 Sphingomonas sp.
CCGATCAGGAACAGCCCGCTTACCAGAGCCGGCGCGGCATCGGAAAGCAGCCACTGCAGCCATATCGAAACGCTTTTGCCGCGCAGCGCAAGGAATGAGGCCAGGTCGGCGTGAAATCCGATCCTGCTACCGACGTCGATCGCCGCATAAAGGAAGAAAGGCGTGGTCAGCGGGTTGGACAGGAAGGTCATCGCCGCGGCGATCGGGATATTGCCGCGCAGGGGTACGCACAGCAGCGCCGCACCGACAATCTGCAACCCCGGGACCATCAGGAATATGCCGATCAGCAGGCCGGCAAACACGCCGCGCGGCACGGAACGGCGGGTGAAGCGCCACAATTCGCTATGCCGGATGCGTTCGCCGAACGGCTTCAGCCATGGACTGGCCAGAACTTCGTCGCGGGTCGGGGTATTTTCGCGCACCATGCGCTTCAGGAACTTAACCACGCTGCCTCAATAGCCTGCCCTGTTCCCGTTTCCAGTCGCGTTCCTTGATCGTCTCGCGCTTGTCATGGACCTTCTTGCCCTTGGCCAGCGCCAGCTCGATCTTCGCCCGCCCCCGCGAATTGAAATAGATGCTCAAGGGCACCAGCGTCAGCCCCTGCCGGGTGATCGCGCCCTGCAGCTTGTCGATTTCCCTGGCGCGCAGCAGCAGCTTGCGCCGCCGCCGCGGCTCATGGTTCATCCAGCTGCCGGCGCCATATTGCGGGATGTGGCTGTTGATGAGGAAGACTTCCTCGCCCTCGACCAGCGCATAGCTCTCCGCGATAGAGCCTTCGCCGGTGCGCAGCGCCTTGACCTCCGTACCCTGCAACTCGATCCCGGCCTCGAACCGTTCCTCGACGAAATAGTCGAAGCGCGCGCGCCGGTTCTCGGCGACGACCTTGGCCTTGTCGAATTCCTTGATTGGGGCTGATTTGGACATTTCGATTCTGCGGGACCGCCTACGCGGGGATTGAACCTTAGGCGAGTCCGGCGTGCGCCAACGCCTCGTCGACGGCCTTCTTCGATGCCGCCGACGGTTCGGTCATTGGGGCTCGCAATTCGGCGGAGAAGCCGTTTTTGACCCGCGACAGCGCATATTTAACCGGGCCCGGCGAGGCGTCGGTGAACAGTGCGACGTGCAGCGGATAGAGCCGGTCCTGCAGCTCCAGCGCCTCGTCCCAGCGCCCCTCCCGCGTCGCGTCCTGGAATTGCGAGCAAAGCCGGGGCGCGACATTGGCGGTGACCGAGATGCACCCCACCCCGCCCATGGCGTTGAAGGCCAGCGCGGTCTCGTCGTTGCCGCTGATCTGAATGAACTGCTTGCCGCAGGCCCGGCGCTGGTCCGAAACCCGGCCGAGATTGCCGGTCGCATCCTTGACCCCGACGACGTTGGGCAGGCGCGACAGGCGGGCCATCGTGTCGACCGAAATGTCGGTGACGGTCCGGCCCGGGACATTGTAGAGGATGACCGGGATGTCGAGGTCGGCGACCGCCGCCAGATGGCCGTAAATGCCGTCCTGGTTGGGCCGGTTGTAATAGGGCGGGACATGCAGCGCGGCGTCGGCGCCGGCCGCCTTGGCCGCCTTGGTCAGCTCGATCGCATGGGCGGTGTTGTTCGAGCCGCAACCGGCGATCACCGGAACGCGGCTACGAGCCACTTCGACGGTGATTTCGATGACCCGGCGATGCTCGTCGTCGGTGAGGGTCGCCCCCTCCCCGGTCGTGCCGCAGGGCACCAGCGCGTTCGATCCCTCGTCAATCTGCCATTCGACCAGCTCTCGGAACGCCGCTTCATTGACTCGCCCTGCCGCAAATGGCGTCACCAGCGCTGGAATCGACCCAAAAAACATGAAACTTTTCCTTCGCATAGGCGGGATCGCGAAAAACGGCCGTGCGTTTGTTCAGCGGCTGATAAGGACTTGGGGGTGATAATGTCCAGCATGAGAAAGTTGGGGATTATCGGGTCACTATTTCTATCGTCGATGGCGGCTGCCTCGATGCAGCAGGCGCCGGTCGATCCGCTCGCGCCCCGGCCGGCCACGATCCAGCCCGCCAGCCTGGCCGCCACTGGCCAGACCGCGGTTTACGACATTAATTACGCACTGGCCGACTGGCGCCGGCTCAAAGCCAGCGACGGCTATACGTTCGCCGATTACGCCCGCTACGTGAACGCCAACCCCGGCTGGCCCAATGAAAGCGGCATAAGGCGGAGCGCGGAAAAGGCGATGCGGCCGGGCGAAAATGCCAATCTGGTGCTGGCCTTCTTCCGCTCGGCCGAGCCGCAGAGCGGCAATGGCTGGGCCAGGCTGGCGGAGGCCAATCTGGCGTCAGGCCGTCCCGCCGAAGCGCTGGCCGCGGCTAGGGGCGCCTGGGTGTCGAGCGACCTTAGCCAATATGACGAGCAATCCTTGTTCGCGAGGTTCGGCAGCCAGCTGAACGCGACGGACCATGACAAGCGGGTCGACGCGCTGCTGTTCGACAAGAAATATAACGATGCCTACCGCATGCTGGCCTGGGCAAGCTCGGCCCGCAAGGCGGCATTCGAGGCGCGCATTGCAATGCAGTCGAGGATGGATGACGCCGAGCAGCGCTACCAGGCGGTGACCGGCCAGGTCACCAGCGACGCGGGGCTGATGATGGACCGCGCCCGTTACCTTCGCGATAATGGCTATGTGCAGGCGTCGCGCGACCTGTTCGCCCGGACCCACAATTTCACCTACCGGCCGGCCAATCCCGAGCGTTTCCTCGACATGATGTCGCTTTTGGTGCGCGAAGCAGCCGGCGACCGGCAGTGGCAGACCGCCTATGACATTGGCCGCCAGGTCGATGACGCCTTCGCGCTGGGCGCCGACATTAGCCTGAAAAGTTATGCCATCCGCGACGACTATACGACGATCACCTGGACCGCCGGGACGGTTACACTGGAGCGGATGAACCGCGGCCGCGACGCCATCCCCCTGTTCGACAAATATGCCGCCGCCGGGCGCTCGCTGCAGGTCAAGACCAAGGGCTGGTACTGGGCTGGCCGGTCAGCATCGCAAGGCGGCGATCCGTTGGGTGCGCGCAATTATTTCGAGCGGGCGTCCGCCACCCCCGAACTATTCTACGGCCAGCTGGCGCTGGAGCGGCTGGGCAGGATCGTGCCGCAGCCGGCGGCCGCGCCGACGATGCCGCTGACCGATGCGCAGCGCCAGGTGTTTGCGCAGAAGCGGCTAGTGCGGGCGGTGAAATTGCTCGGCCAGCAAGGGTTGTGGAGCGAGCAGAGCCTGTTCATTCGCGCCCTGTCCGAGAATTTGAATGGCGATACGGAGCGGCTGCTGGCGGTCGAGCTGGCCACGCAGGTATGGCGGCCGGACCTGGCGGTGTGGACCGCGCGGTCGGCGCGCAATGCCGGCAGCGCCTTCTATTACAAGGCGACTTACCCGACCCACCCGGTCGACGTCCCGTCCGGACGGATGTGGTCGCTGGTGCATGGTATCACCCGGCAAGAATCGAGCTTCGACCGGGCCGCGGTCAGCGGCGCCAATGCCCGAGGAATGATGCAGCTGATGCCCGGAACGGCGCGCGAGCAGGCCGGCAAGCTGGGGGTCGGCTACGATTATGCCCGGCTGACGTCCGACCCGGCCTATAATGTCATGCTGGGCAGCGCCTATTTCCAGCGGCTGGTCAACACCTGGGACGGCAATTACCCGCTGGCGGTGGCGAGCTACAACGCCGGGGCGGGCAATGTCCGCAAGTGGATCAACACCTATGGCGACCCGCGCGGCAACATCGACATCGTCAGCTGGATCGAGAAGATCCCGTTCGAGGAGACCCGCGGCTACGTCCAGCGAGTGCTGGAGAACAGCGTGGTCTACGACCGGCTGAACCCGTCATTGCCCGGGCCGCAGACGGTGCATATCTCGGCCTATCTCGGCAAGTCGCAGCGCCCGGGCTAACGTTCCTCCCCTGCAAATGCTGGGGAGGGGAACCATCCG
Organism: Sphingomonas sp.; assembly: GCF_023266535.1. Taxonomy (GTDB): domain Bacteria; phylum Pseudomonadota; class Alphaproteobacteria; order Sphingomonadales; family Sphingomonadaceae; genus Sphingomicrobium. Next base: position 3,962 of record NZ_JAHFPY010000019.1, read on the forward strand.
AAGGATGGTGGAGGGGTAGATGAAACAATTGTCTGTTACCCCTCCACCGCCTCCGGCGGTTCCCCTCCCCATCGCTAGGCGACGGGGAGGAATTTGGTGACCGACCGCCCTCCCAGATTCATCACGCCGCAGGGTTTCGCGCGGCTCCGCGCCGAATATGACGAGCTGTTCGGGGTCGAGCGGCCCAAGATCGTCGAGACGGTGTCCTGGGCGGCGTCGCTCGGCGACCGGTCGGAAAATGCCGACTATCTCTACGGCAAGAAGAGGCTGCGCGAGATCGACCGGCGGCTGAGCTATCTGGCCAAAGTGATGAAGGCGGCCAAGGTGGTCGATCCGTCGCGGCAGGAGCAGCGCGATACGGTCCGATTCGGGGCAATCGTCGAATTGGCTGACGAAGACGACGAGCGGCGGGTGGTGACGCTGGTGGGCGAGGACGAGGCCGATGCTTCGGAAGGACGAATCAGCTGGGCCGCGCCGATCGCCCGGGCGCTGATCGGCGCCAGGGTCGGCGACGAGCGGGTCGTCCGCCTGCCGGCGGGCGAGAAAAGCTATGAGGTGATCCGGATAAATTATCCGGATTAGGCGCTGGTCTGTTCCGAGGCCTTGGGCGAGCGGAACGGGACGATTGTCTCCCCCATGGCCGGCGGCTCGGCCGGCATGGCTCTTTCCATCTGGTCGGCGATCGCGGTCAGCGCGGTGATGCAGCCGGCGGTTTCGTCATTGGCATCGATCGGCGTCCACGGCGCCCAGCGGGTGTTGGTGTGGGCGAAGAAATCCTGCAGCACCTCATCGGCGCGGTCGCGGTTGGCCGGGCCGACGATCGGCTGGAAATCGCGCAGGTGGCGGAGCCAGGGATCTTCCTGGCGCGCGCGGAGACTGGCCGCCTGCTTTTCCGGCGTGACGTGGAAGAACAGTTTGGCGATCATCGTGCCATGGTCGCGCTGCTGCGCCTCAAACTCGTTGATCTCGTCAAGCGCCCGGGCCCAGCGCTTGTCGTCCATATTGCCGAGCATGCGCTGCTCGAGCACCAGCCGGTACCAGCTGCGATAGAAGATGGTGGTATTGCCGGCCGCGGGAAGGCGGCTCCAGAACGGCGCCAGCCAGTGACGGTCGTCGTCCATGTCGTCGCTGCCCGCGACCTTGACGACGCGCACCTGCGTCGGATCAAGCGAACCGACCAGCTTCTTGAGCACCGACCGCTTGCCCGCGCCCATCCAGCCTTCGAACAGGATGATTGCCCGTTTGCGGTGGACGATCTGCGACAGCTGCAGGCGCGCCAAGCGGCGCTCAAGCGCCTCGAGCGCTTCAGCGACGTTCCCGGAGAACGGAACCCCCCGTTCAAATTCCGTTAAATCGATCGGCACCAACGAGGCCTAACTCAAAGGGGTATCCGCCGCAATCGGCTTCACTCGATTGTCCGACAATGGGAAGGTCTCGCGCCGCGAGCCGTTCGCTAGGCCTTAGGCGCCCCGTCCGCGACGATGCGGATCGACAGCTCTTTGAGCTGCTTGTCCATCACCGGTGCCGGGGCATTCATCATCAGATCCTCGGCCTTCTGGTTCATCGGGAAGACGATCACCTCGCGGATGTTGGGCTCGTCGGCGAGCAGCATGACGATGCGGTCGATGCCCGGCGCCGAGCCGCCGTGCGGCGGAGCGCCGAACTTGAAGGCGCCGATCATGCCCGGGAAGCCGGTGTCGACTTCCTCGCGGCTGTAGCCGGCGATTTCGAACGCCTTGTACATGATGTCGGGGCGATGGTTGCGGATCGCGCCAGACGATAGCTCCACGCCGTTGCAGACGATGTCATATTGCCAGGCGAGGATGTCGAGCGGCTCCTTCGTCTCCAGCGCTTCCATCCCGCCCTGCGGCATCGAGAAGGGATTGTGGCTGAAGTCGATCTTCTGCTGCTCTTCGTTAAATTCGAACATCGGGAAATCGACGATCCAGCAGAAGCGGAAAGCGCCCTGCTCGATCAAGCCTAGCTGCTCGGCGACGCGGGTGCGGGCGAAGCCGGCGAGCTTGGCCGCGTCATCCTCCTTGCCGGCGGCGAAGAAGATGCCGTCGTCCGGGCCAAGACCCATCGCTTCGGCGATCTTGTCCATGCCCTCGGTGCCATGGTTCTTGGCGATCGGGCCGCCCCATTCGCCGCCCTTGCGAGTGGCATAGCCGAGGCCGGCAAAGCCTTCGCCGCGGGCCCATTCGTTCATGTCGTCGAAGAATTTGCGGCTCTTTTCCGCCGTTCCCGGGGCCGGGACCGCGCGGACCGACATGCCCTTTTCGACCAGACCGGCGAACAGGCCGAAGCCCGAGCCGCGGAAATGCTCGCCGACGTCGCTGATCAGCAACGGATTGCGGAGGTCGGGTTTGTCGCTGCCGTATTTGAGCAGCGCTTCCTTGTAGGGAATGCGCGGATATTCGCCGGCCGGAGTGACGTACTTGCGCTCGCCGAACTCGGAGAAGACGCCGGACAGCACCGGCTCGATCGCCGCGAACACATCGTCCTGCGTGACGAAGCTCATTTCGAAGTCGAGCTGGTAGAATTCGCCCGGGCTGCGGTCGGCACGGGCGTCCTCGTCGCGGAAGCAGGGCGCGATCTGGAAATAGCGGTCGAAGCCGGCGACCATCAGCAGCTGCTTGAACATCTGCGGCGCCTGCGGGAGCGCGTAGAATTTGCCGGGGTGGACGCGGGAGGGCACGAGATAATCACGTGCGCCTTCGGGCGAGGACGCGGTCAGGATCGGCGTCTGGAACTCGGTGAACCCCTGGTCGATCATCCGCCGGCGGATCGAGGCGATCACCTTCGAGCGCAGCATGATGTTGGCGTGGAGCCGGTCACGGCGCAGGTCGAGGTAGCGGTATTTGAGGCGGATATCCTCCGGGTATTCCTGCTCGCCGGCTACCGGCATCGGCAGTTCATTGGCCGACGACTGAACCGCCACCTCCCTGGCCACCACCTCGATGTCGCCGGTGGCGAGCTTTGGATTCACCGCCCCGCCTTCGCGGTCAACCACTTCGCCGGTGATCGTCACGACCGACTCGAGCTTCAAATGGTCGAGAATCTTCAGCGGCTCGCTGCCCGCGGCGCAGACGATCTGGGTCAGGCCATAATGATCACGCAAATCGACGAACAGCACCCCGCCATGATCGCGCTTGCGGTGAATCCAGCCGGACAGGCGGACGGTCGAACCGACGTCGCTCTTCCGAAGGTCGGCACAGCTATGGGTACGGTAGGCGTGCATTGAATTGGGCTCGCTGAAAAAAGGGCCGCTGAGGCGGAGAAATCAAGCGCCGCCGCTTCGCGTTCACTCGTCCCTTTGTCAAGGCGCGTGGCAGCCGCTATGGCCCGCGGCAGATGAAGATTCACCCGCTTATTACCACCACCAAAGAGCTTTCCGCCCTCGTCTCCCGAATGTCGACCCATGACTTCGTCACGGTCGACACGGAATTCATGCGCGAAAACACCTATTGGCCGGACCTCTGCCTGATCCAGGTCGCGACCACCGACGAAGCGGCGGCGATCGATCCCAAGGCCGACGGCATCGATTTGACGCCGCTGCTCGACCTGCTGGTCAACAATCATGCCGTGCTGAAGGTATTTCATGCCGGCGGGCAGGATCTGGAAATCATCCATAACCTTACCCGCAAAGTGCCCAATCCGCTGTTCGACACCCAGATTGCGGCGATGGCGCTCGGCTACGGCGAGCAGGTCGGCTACTCCAACCTGGTCGAAAGCGTGCTCGGCCATACGCTGGACAAGGGTGCGCGCTTCACCGACTGGTCGCGCCGTCCGCTCGACAAGCGCCAGATCGACTATGCAATCGCCGACGTCACCCATTTGGCGGAGATTTTCCCGAAGCTGGTCAAGAAGCTGATCAAGACCGGTCGCGGCGCCTGGCTCGATGAGGAAATGGAGCGGCTGGCCGACCCGTCGAGCTTCGCCTTTGAGGCGGAGGAAGCGTGGAAGCGGCTGAAGTTACCAAGCCGGAACCCGGCGGTGCTCGGGCGGCTCAAGGCGCTGGCCGGCTGGCGAGAGACCGAAGCCCGGTCGAAGAACCTGCCGCGCGGGCGAATCGTCAAGGACGACACGCTGAACGAACTGGCCAGCCACCCGCCCAAGACCCAGGACGATCTGGGCAAGGTCCGCGGCCTGTCGTCGGGCTGGCGGGCCAATGACATTGGCGCACGGATGATGTCGGCGCTGGCCACGGCCAAGCCGCTGGAAGGCGACGAACTGCCCCAGCGCGAACCGAGCCGCCCCGGCCTGACCAAGGATGCGGCGCTGGTCAGCGACCTCCTCAAGCTGCTGCTCAAGATTCGCTCCAAGGAGGCCGGGGTCGCGGCCAAGCTGATCGCCCGTTCGGACGAGCTTGAGGCATTGGCCGCCGGAGTTCGCAAGAATCTCCATATTCTCGACGGCTGGCGGTTCGAGGAATTCGGCCGCGACGCGCTCGACCTGGTCGAGGGCCGGCTGGCATTCGCCACCGAGAATGGCAAATTGAAGATGAGCCGCATCCCGGTCGATTCAGGGGAACTTCAAACCGCCTGAATCCTTTGTCGAACCAATTTTGTGGAGGGTCCCATGCGAAATTTGGTTGCGAGCATTGCCCTGCTGCCGCTGGCAGCCTGCCAGATCGCCCAGTCGGACGGGACCGCCCCGGGGCCACTGCCCGGGACCTGCCGCGCCGCGGCGCTCGACCAGTTCATCGGCCAACCGGCGTCAACCGAGCTGGGAGTCAATATGCTGAAGGCATCGGGCGCGAGGGTCATTCGCTGGGTTCCCAAGGGCGGCGCGGTAACGATGGACTTCCGAGGCGACCGGATCACCGTGGCGCTCGATGACGATAATAAGGTCGAGCGCGCCAGCTGCGGCTAGATAAAGCGGACGTCGGCGACGCGGCCCAGTGCCCGAGCCAGCAGATGAAGCCGGCGGTCGACCGAATCCGCGAACAGCTCGTGATGCCTGGTCGGTATCGACAGCACGACCCTGCCCGGCTCAAGCCCGATCCTGGTCTTGCGGAGCAGCGCTTCGGTGCCGCCGCTGAGGCGCTGAGCCAGTCGGATCGCGCGGCCCCAGGCACTGACCCGGGCATCCTCGCCGGGCTGCAGAAGGGTCAATATTTCCGGACTGAACCCGCTGTCCCCGCTAAAAGCGCTGCACAGCGCCCGGCCGAGCACCGCGCGGCCATTGGCGTCGATGCCGACCCAATTGCCGTGGATGGCGAGGTCGACCGCGCGCTCGGCGCGATAATCGGGATGCGCATTCCAGGCGATATCACCCAACAGACAGGCGGCCAGCCGGTATCGCTTGAGTTCCGGGCTGTCGGTCGGGAACAGCGGGTCCATCCACTGGTCGAGCGCCGCTCCATGGTCGCCGAACCGGCCAAGCCGGTCGCCGATCTCCAACGCCGCTGAGAGCAACGGGTCCTCGTCCTTGGTTGCCTCGTCGAGATCGCCGTAGAGCAGGCCTTCGCGGATCCCGAAGGCGGAGACGATCACCTTCCGTGGCGACAGCGTGTCGATCAGTGCTTCGAGAATCGTCACCGCGGCCGGAAGGGTCGGCAAACGAGCCAGTGAGATGCCCGTCAGCAGCTTCAATTCCTCGACGTCGAGCGTCGCGAGGATCGCGCGCAAATCCGGGAGCCGCGCAGGATTGATCTTGTGATGGTGGACGATCGGCAGCGGATGGCCCTGCGTCTTCATGTCGAGCAAGGCGAGCGCGCGGAACGAGCCGCCGACCAGGTAGAGATTGCTGTCCTTGGCGACGCCCTTGAGCTGGCGCCCCTTCATCCCGGCCTTGATCGCTGCGGAAATGTCCTCGCGCCGGGGTTCGGTTCCGACGCGGAGCACGCCGAGCGGCAGCGAAATGCCGGCGCCCGCGGCGCCGCGGGCGACTCCGATCAGCTCCAGGCTGCCGCCGCCCAGATCGGCGACCATACCCTTGGCATCGGGAATGGCGGAGATGACTCCGAGGCCGGAAAGCTCTGCCTCTTCGCTGCCGGACAGCAGGCGCGGCTTGAGGCCCAGTTCGGCAACGCGTTTCAGGAAGGCCTTGCCGTTCCGGGCGTCGCGCACCGCAGCCGTGGCCACGGTGTGCAATTTCTTGAGCCGCATTTCGCGCGCCAGCTGTCGGAAGCGGGCCAATGCCTCGAGCGTCTTGCCGACGCCTTCCTCATCGAGCAGGCCGTTCTTCGCCACGCCTCGACCAAGCGCAGCCATGATCTTCTCGTTGAACAGGGTCGATGGCACACGCGCGGCGCCGCCATAGGCGACGAAGCGGACGCTGTTGGAGCCGATGTCGATGATCCCGACCGGGCCGAAGCGCTTTACCCCCATGACGTTGACGGGAGAGCGGATTAGCCCCGCTGCGTCAACCGCAACTTGGGCACCGCCTTGCCTTCCAGCGACTGGCCGCGGCCGGACAGCGAGGGGTTGGTCATGAAATAACGATGCAGGTTGAAATGGCGTTTGCCCGGCTTGAGGCGGGTGTAGCTGCCGTCGGGATTCAGCACCCAGCTCTGCTCATTGTCGATCAGATTGGCGATCATCACCTGGTCGAGCACCTGCGCGTGAACCGTCGGATTTTCGATCGGCATCATATATTCGACCCGGCGGTCGAAGTTGCGCGGCATCCAGTCGGCCGAGCTGATGTAGACCTTGGCATTGCGATGCGGCAGCCGGGCGCCGTTGGCGAAAACGAAGATGCGGCTGTGTTCGAGGAAGCGGCCGACAATCGATTTCACGTTAATGTTTGTCGACAGGCCGGGGACGCCAGGGCGGAGGCAGCAGACGCCGCGCACGATCAGCTCGATCGACACGCCGGCCTCGCTCGCCTGGTAGAGCTTTTCGATCACGATCTGGTCGACCAGGCTGTTCATCTTGGCCCAGACTGCCGACGGCTTGCCGGCCCTGGCGTTGGCGATTTCGGCGTCGATCAGGTTGAGGATTTTGTCGCGCAGCCCCTGCGGGCTTAGCGTCAGCAATTCGAGGCCCTTTGGCTGGACGTAGCCAGTGGTGAGGTTGAACAGCTTGGCGGCGTCGCGGGCGGCGCGGCGCGAGGCGGTGAAATAGCTGAGGTCGGTGTAAATCTTGGCCGTTGTCGGGTGATAGTTGCCGGTGCCGAAGTGACAGTAGGTGCGCATCACTGAACCCTCGCGGCGAATGACCATCGAGACCTTGGCGTGGGTCTTCCATTCGACGAAGCCGTAGATGACCTGCACGCCGGCGCGTTCGAGACGGCTGGCCCACAGCAGATTCTGTTCTTCGTCGAAGCGGGCCTTCAATTCGACCACCGCGGTGACCGATTTTCCGGCCTCGGCGGCGGCGACCAGTGCATCGATGATCGCCGACTGCTTGCCGGCGCGGTAGAGCGTCTGTTTGATCGCAACCACGTCCGGATCTTCGGCAGCCTGCCTCAAGAAGGCGACAACCACCTCAAACGCTTCGTAGGGATGGTGAACAATGAAATCCTTGGCGCGAATGGCGGCGAAGCAATCGCCGTCATGCTCGACGATTCGCTCTGGGAACCGCGGCGAGTAGGGCGTGAATTTGAGGTCGGGACGGTCGGCATCGACCAGCTGCCCCAAGTCGGCGATACCGATGAAGCCGGCGCTTTCGGCGACCAGCGCGGTGTCGGCTGCCAGCCCTTCGCGGACCATGGTTTCAAGGTTTGGCGGCGTATCGGCGGCGAATTCCAGGCGGATGACGCGGCCGCGGCGGCGGCGCTTGATGGCGCTGCGGAAGTAGCGGACCAAGTCTTCGGCCTCTTCCTGCACCTCGATGTCGCTGTCGCGGATCAGGCGGAAGGCGCCGGCGTCGACCTTGTCGAAACCGGGGAACAGCTGGTCGAAATGGGCGCGGACGACAGTTTCAATGGCGATGAACCGCAGCTTGGCACCGGGCAGCCTGATGAACCGCGGCAGCGTCGGCGGGATCATCAGCAATTCGACCACCGGCTCCTGCTTCTTGCCCTGGCGGAGGTCGAAGATCAGGCTGAACCCGCCGTTGGGAATGAACGGGAACGGGTGCGACGGGTCGATCGCCTGCGGCGTCAGCACCGGCATGATCTGCTCGCGGAAATGGTCCGCCAACCATCGCCGCTCGTCGTCGGCCAAACTGTCCTGATCGACGACCGTCAGCGCCGCATCGCACAGCGCCTCGCGCAGCAGGATCCACTCCTGTTGCTGGGCGATGACTAGCGAGTCGGCCTCCGCCGCGATCGCTTCCAGCTGCTGCGTCGCGGTCATGCCGTCGGCGCTCAGATCGTCGATTCCCTGCAATTGGTGGCCCTTGAGGCCAGCGACCCGGACCATGAAGAATTCGTCGAGGTTGTGCCCCGAGATCGACAGGAAGCGCAGCCGCTCGAGCAAAGGATGGGCCGTATTGGTCGCTTCCTCCAGCACGCGGCGGTTGAAGCCGAGCCAGCTCAATTCGCGATTGAACAGGCGGGCGGGTTTCTTGGTGATGTCGGATGCGACGTTCATGCCGCCCCCCTGGCATCGATGATGCCGCCTTCGCCGAGCGCCCGGCGGATGGTCGGCAGGGTCAGGCGGGCTCGCTCGGCGATGGCAAAGCGGTCGATCGCCTCGACCACCCGCTCGGCCATGAAATAGCTGCGCTCGACCCGCTCGCTAATGAACCTCAGCGCATCGTCGGGGACATGCAGGCCGCGATCGGCGAACAGCAGGCGGATGATCGAGCGGAAAAGGCCGTCATCCGGCTGTTCGATACGGGCCACCGGGGTGATCGCCAGTCTGGTCCTCAAATCGGGCAATGTTACCTCCCAAACCGGTGGTACATCGTCCACAATCATGACAATTGGGCGACCATCGTCCTGGGCGGCATTCCAGGCATGGAATATTTCTTCCTCGTCCCGGTCCTCGGCATCGTCGAACAGGCGGCCGCCGACCCGGGCGACGAACGCGCGGGCGAGCAGAGAGCGGCCCGAACGGCGCGGCCCGGTTAGCATCGTTGCCTTGACCGGCCACAGGCTCCAGGCCCGGAAATGCTCGAACGCCGTGGCGTTGGCCTCGGACAGGATGAAGCGGCTGGCGTCCTTGGCTTGCGGCCAGTCGAGCGGCAGCGCGATCTGGTCCGCCGGCTGCTTCATTGGGAGGGGCTCACTCCCGGCGCGGCCCCCCTGGTCACATAAAGCACGCCGCCGCGATTGGTCACGGCCCAGCCGCGCGACGACAGGACTGAACCGAGCGTCGCCGCGTCGCCGCGGTAATTGACAGCGAGGTTGGCATTGCCGTTGGGCAGTGGCGCCTGGGTAACCCAGATGACGCCGGCCAGGCCGCGAATCTGCGCGATCGACTGAGCCACGGCGGCGGCTTCGCCGCGTTCGATCACCAACACCTGGACCACCGTCGGGGCGACCTCGGCCGCGATCGGCGCCTCGTCCTCTTCCTTGGCCGGAGCCTCAGCCCGAATAATCAGGTCCGGGTCGCCGCGAACGATTCCGGCGGCCAGCGCCTGAGTGAACAGATTGTCCATGCGCTGGACGCCCTCGTTCATCATCCGCGGCAAATCGTCGCTGTTGCGGGCGGTGAGCTCGAAGCTGCCCAAGGTCCGTCCGTCGGGACCGAAGCGGCCGATAAACAGCGCCTTGCTCGGCCCGCCGGGATAGAGCCGGTCGAGCCGCACTTCGGCGACCAGGATGTTGGCCGCGCCGTAAAGGTCGAGGATGTTGCGCCACCAGCCGCGGCCGGGACGGCGGGTCTGGGCGGCATTAACCAGCAGCGGATCGACCCCGAGGCCGCTGACCCGGACATAATCGATCGCGCTTTGCGACGTGCGGAACTGGGCCCAGGCGCGCTGCCACGGATTGCGGAGCTCGACGCTGGTCGCCGTCCCGCCCGAGATCAGCACCGGGATCAGTAGCATCGGCGCCGAGCGGCGGATCTCTCCGGCCAGCCCGAGAATCTCGCCGGCGCGAGTGCGATCGAACAGCAGGCCGAGGGAGGCGATGTACCGATTGGGGCCGATCTGCTCATTTTCTACGACGATCGAGCTGACCAAATTGTCGAGTGCCGAGTCCGGGAGATTCGGGGCTTCATTGACCGGCCGCTTGTTCATCTTGGCCCATAGCGCCTTGAAGCCCTCGCGCTGGGCGATGCGCCAGCCGGCGTAGCGGGCCGAATCCGCGTCCTTGCCGCCGACATCGACCTTGATCCCGGTGATTTCGAGCGTGCCGGTGCTGTCGATCGGCAGGATTCCGCGCTCACCGCTTTCCATCTGCGCGATCACCGCCCCGCCCAGTCCAGCGAGGGCAAGCAGAGCGGCAGCGATTAGGACGAAAGGCCGGCGAAGAAGCATCTCCCGCGCTTTTGGCGACAATGGCGTGGAATTCCAAGCTCGATATGGCTAGTCGCTCCGCCATGACGTCGAACTCCAAGCCGCTCACCTATGCCGATGCCGGCGTGTCGATCGCTGCCGGCAATGCACTGGTGAAGGCGATCGCGCCGCTGGCCAAGGCCACTGCCCGCCCCGGCGCTAACGCCGAATTGGGCGGGTTCGGTGGCTTTTTCGACCTCAAAGCCGCGGGATATGAGGATCCTCTGCTGGTCGCCGCCAATGACGGAGTCGGCACCAAGCTCAAGCTGGCAATCGACATGGGCAAGCATGACGGGATCGGCATCGACCTGGTGGCGATGTGCGCCAATGATCTGATCGTCCAGGGCGCCGAACCTTTGTTCTTCCTCGACTATTACGCCACGGGAAAGCTCGACAATGAGGTTGCAGCGGCGGTGGTCGCGTCGATTGCAGAAGGATGCCGCCAGGCCGGCTGCGCGCTGATCGGCGGCGAGACCGCGGAAATGCCGGGAATGTATTCGGAAGGCGACTATGACCTCGCCGGTTTCTGCGTCGGCGCCGTTGATCGCGCCAAGGCGCTGACCGGCACGCGGGTCGCGCCCGGCGACGTGATCCTCGGCCTCGCCAGTTCAGGCGTGCATTCCAACGGTTTTTCGCTGGTTCGGCGATTGATCGAGGTCAATGGCTGGAAGCTCGACCGCCCTGCGCTGTTCGACCAGGATCGGCTGCTCGGCGATGCATTGCTCGAACCGACGTGCATCTATGTGAAAAGCCTGCTGCCGCTGGTCCGTGAAGGGAAGATCGGTGCGCTGGCGCATATTACCGGCGGCGGATTGCTGGAGAATATCCCGCGGGTGTTGCCCGAGGGTACCCATGCCCTGGTCGAGGCCGACAGCTGGCCCCTGCCCCGCCTGTTCGCCTTCCTCCAGGCCGGCGGCGCGATCGAACCGGGCGAGCTGGCGCGGACCTTCAACTGCGGCATCGGCATGGTGGCGATTGTCGCACCGGATGACGTCGCCGAAGTAACCGGGCGCCTCGAAGCGGCGGGCGAGACGGTCCATCGCATCGGCCGGATCGAAGCGGGCGAGACGGGCTGTACGGTCCGGGGCAGCGCCGGGATCTGGAGCGCGACGGAAGACTGGTCGACCAGCCACCATGGCTGATCGGTCGCGGGTCGCGGTGCTGATTTCGGGCCGCGGCTCGAACATGGCCGCGCTGATCTACGCCTCGCGAGCCGAGGATTGTCCTTACGAAGTGGTGCTGGTCACTGGCGACAAGCCAGATGCGCATGGCCTGGAGATTGCCAAAGCCGAAGGAATTCAGGTCGAGCCGCTCGACGCCAGGGCGCTTGGCGCTGCCTATTGGGACAGGTTGCAGCAGCGTCTCGATGAGACGGGTATCGACCTGATCGCGCTGGCCGGATTCATGCGCATTATCCCGGCCGACTTCGTTGCGCGCTGGGCTGGCCGGATCGTCAACATCCACCCCTCGCTGCTGCCCAAATATAAAGGCCTGCACACGCAGCAGCAGGCGCTGGACAATGGTGACACGGTCAGCGGAGCGACCGTTCATTTGGTGACGCCCGGACTCGACAGCGGCGAGATACTGGGTCAGGTCGAAGTAGCAATCCTGCCCAGCGACACGGCCGAAACGCTGGAAGAACGGGTGCTGATCGCCGAGCATCAGCTCTACCCCGATACGGTCATCCGATTCCTAAACCGGACGCGCGATTTTGACTGGATCACCGGCAAGGTCAGCGAACTGGCACTCAAACTGCCCGAAACCAGTTTTCAGACAAGCCATGGCTCGCCCGGCTGGAAGGTCGGCAGCAAGAGCGGCAGCAAATTCTTCGCGATTATGTGGAACCGCCACCATGGCGAGGAAAATATCGGCGTGCTGCTCAAGTGCAGCGGCCAGGACGAGATGGCCCAGCTGATCGAGGCCGAGCCCGAGCAGTACTTCCGCCCGGCCTATTATGGCCCGTCCGACTGGATCGGGATCAAACTCGACCGGCCGCGGGTTGACTGGGACCATGTCGCGGGCTGGCTACAGCGCAGCTGGCAGGCGATGGCCCCGCCCCGTTTGACGAAATTGATGCGGGCCGCTGACGAATTTTAGGCTAGGTTCGGCCACAAAACGAGGGAGCCAAGCGATGATCGCCCTGCTGATGCTGGCCGAAGCGGCCGCCTTACCGATGCCGGCATTTTTGTCAGGCTGCTGGGAACAGCGAACGGATGCCGGACAATGGACCGAGGAGTGCTGGACCGATACGCGCGGCGGGCTGATGATCGGCTCCGGCCGCACAGGAAACGGCGACAGGCTCGAACATTGGGAATGGATGCGGATCGAGCGCGGCGCGGACGGCGCGGTGACCTTCTACGGGTCGCCCAAGGGCGCGCCCGCGGTCGGGTTCAAGGCGAGCGAGGCCGACACCAGGTCGATCACCTTCGTCAACGCGTCTCACGATTATCCGCAGCGCGTGCGTTACGTCTTGACCAAAGACGGGCTCGACGCGGAAGTCTCGCTTGCCGACGGCAGCAAGCCGGAGCGGTGGAGCTACAAGAACACGTTCGCTGCCGCGAAATAGGATTGCCGGCTATCGAGCTTCAGTCTCGGCCAGGAATGCCATGATGGCGCTCATCGTTGCTTCCGGTTGTTCCTCCATCAACCAATGGCCGGAATCGCGGATGCTGAGCCCCCGGACATTGGTGGCCGCAAATTCGATCTCGTTGGCAAAGCCCTGCCCGAAGCTCTTCTCCCCGCCGATGGCGAGGACGGGCACGGTCAGCTTGCCCGCGGCAAGGAATTTCTGGTTGTCCATGGCGTCCTGACGGAAGGCTTTGAACTGCTCGAAAGCGTCATGCATGGCGTGTGGTCGGGCATAGAGAGCGGTGTAGTGCTGCCGAGTCTCCTCATCGATGTGCTTCGGGTCGGCCGATAGCTCGTTGTAGAAGCGATCGAGGTAAATGCGCTCGCGGCCGGCAACGAGCCGCTCTTCGTCCGGACCATAGAAGTCGAAATGCCAGGTCCTCTGGTCCTTGATGACGTCATCCCAATGTCCAAGCCCGGGTAGCGGCGCGTCCATCACCACCCAGCGCGTCACTCGCGCCCGGTTTTGTGCCGCAAACGCATAGCCGACCATGTTGCCGATATCGTGCGTTACCAGGGCCACGGGCCCGTCGATGCCAAGCTTGTGCAGCACCGCGGCAATGTCTTGCGCTTCGCTTTTCTTGTCATAGCCGGTCGCCGGATGGGAGGAGAGGCCCATGCCGCGAAGGTCCGGCACGACAACCGTGTGATCCTTGGCAAGCCGCGACGCCAGCGGCGCCCACATGTCCCCGGTGTCCCCGAAACCATGGAGCAATAAGACTGCCGGCCCGTGCCCGCCGATACGCGTATGGATCGTCGCGCCGCTGACCGGGATCTCGCGGACCTTGAAGGTCGCCGGGAAAGGCTCGACTTTCGCAAAGGCAGGTGCCGTCAAAAGCAGCCCGGCCGCGAATAGCGAAAGCCAACGGATCGAGCGGTTCATGACTTGCCCCCTATCGGGTCAGCGGAATGCCGAACGCGACGTCCGTAGCCGTTGAGACGCACCAGGCGCAAAGCAAAAGGCCGCCGGGTCGCCCCGACGGCCTTGGATCGTTCGATTCAGCCTGATTTAGCCGACGATTTCGCCGGGCTGGAAGAAGTAGGCGATCTCGATCGCCGCATTGTCGTCGCTGTCCGAACCGTGGACCGAATTGGCCTCGATCGATTCGGCGTAGAGCTTGCGGATGGTGCCTTCGGCGGCGTCGGCCGGGTTGGTCGCGCCCATCACGTCGCGGTTACGCTTGACGGCATCCTCGCCCTCGAGGACCTGAACCACCACCGGACCCGAGGTCATGAAGCTGCAGAGGTCGTTGTAGAAGGGACGCTCCTTGTGGACCGCGTAAAAACCCTCGGCCTGGTCGCGGGTCATGCGGATCCGCTTCGAGGCGACGACGCGCAGGCCGGCTTCTTCCAGCAGCTTGGTGACCGCGCCGGTCAGGTTGCGACGGGTGGCGTCGGGCTTGATGATCGAAAAAGTGCGGGTAACCGCCATTGGAAAGCTCCAGGATTGTCAGGGGTTTTAGGTTGGCCGCGCCCCTAGCCGCACTGCAGCATTAGGGCAAGGCTCAGGCCTTCTTGACCCACTTGCCGTCTTCGAGGGACCAATAATTGCGCTCGACACCCTCGCGCCCGGCGAGCAGCTTCCACGCCAGCCGGGCCCCTTCGAGCGTCGCATCGTCGAACAGGTAGAAGGCCCGGTCATAGCCCAGCGCCGCCTCGCGCCACTCGCCATCAGCAATCAGCAGGTTGCGGGCGAGGTTGGGTGCGTCGGTGCCGGTCGAGAGCAGGATCGGCTGGGAGGTGTCATCCGGACCGCCGGCCAGGCCATGGGGCAGGAAGCTGGCTGCGCCCTGGTCCCACAATTGCCGATCGAGGCGGGCCAGCAGCCCTTCGTCCGCCGCAACCACCAGCAGGCGCTGCTGTTCCCCGATCAGCTTGCCGGCAATGGCCGCGATCACTTGGTCCGGCTGAGCCGCGCCGAGTTGGTAAAAGTCGACTCTCATCTGGCTGCCTGCGTGCTTCGATACGGCATTTCGACTTTGCTCAATGCCTACTCAGCATGAGCGGTCAAATGGAAATCCGCTCATCCTGAGTAGCGGCGGAGCCATGCGAGGCCGCGTATCGAAGGATCAGCCCTCGACCGTGTCGGCGATATACTGGTCGAGGAGCCTGACACCGTAGCCGGTCGCGCCCTTGGCGTAGGTTGGCTTGTCTTTGTCCGACCAGGCCATGCCGGCGATGTCGAGGTGCGCCCAGGCGATGCCGTCGTCGATAAATCGCTTGATGAACTGGGCGGCGGTGATCGATCCGGCCTCGCGCGGGCCGACATTCTTCATGTCGGCGATCTGGCTGTCGATCAGCCGGTCATAGGCCTCCGCCATTGGCTGACGCCACAGCTTGTCGCCGCTGGCGTCGGCCGCCTTGATCAGTGCCGTGGCGAGGATCTCGTCGTTGGCGAAGATGCCGGCATATTCATGGCCGAGGCTGATCACCATCGCCCCGGTCAGCGTGGCGAGATCGACGATCGCCTTCGGCTTCAGATTCTTCTGCGTCCAGGTGATCGCATCACCCAGCACAAGCCGGCCCTCGGCGTCGGTGTTGATCACTTCGACCGTCTGGCCCGACATGGTGGTGACCACGTCGCCCGGCCGCTGCGCGTTGCCGTCGGGCATATTCTCGACCAGGCCGCAAACGGCGACGACATTGGCCTTGGCCTTGCGACCGGCCAGCGCCTTCATCGCGCCGACCACGGCGCCGGCGCCGCCCATGTCCCACTTCATCGCTTCCATGTTGGCGGCGGGCTTGATCGAGATACCGCCGGTGTCGAAAGTTACGCCCTTGCCGACGAAGGCAACGGGCGCGTCGCCGGCCTTGCCGCCATTCCATTTGAGGACCAGCAGCTTCGGCTCGCGGACCGAGCCCTGCGCGACGCCGAGCAGGGCACCCATGCCGAGCTTGGCCATCTGGTCGCGGCCCAGCACCTGCACCTCGAGCCCCAAGCCTTCGATGCTCTTCTGGACCCGCTCGACGAAGGTTTCCGGGTAGATGATGTTGGGCGGCTCGGTGACCAGCTCGCGGGTCAGCGACACGCCCTCGACCACGGCCGCATAGCGGCTGTTGTAGCGGCCTTCCGAGCCCGGAGCGCCGCCAACGACGATGATGCTGGTGAGCGTCGGCTTCTGCTTGTCCTTGAGCTTGGTCCGATAACGGTCGTGGCGCCAGCTGCGGAGTGCGGCGCCGAGCGCGACCCTGGCCGCCGCATCGGCATCGTAGTTCAAGCCGCTGAGGTCGATCACGGCTTCGGTATCGCCAGAGGTCAGGAGCCGAGCGACTGCTGCTCCGCCCAGCTTTTCGGGTGCGTCGCCCTTGGTCGCTTCGTCGCCGGTGCCGATTACGAGCAACCGGCCGCCTTTATCGCCCTCGACAAAATGTTCGACCAGGCTGCCGGATTCGCCGTCGAACCGGTTGCGCTTCAACGCTCCCTCAACGGCGCTCTTGGCGCCGCCGATGCTATCGAGACCAGGGCGGGTCGACCCCGCGGAAGGAAACACCAGGGCAAAATCGCCGCTCGGGCGGGTATCGGAAAAGCGGATTTCCATGAAATTCCTCAGAGTCAGCCGTTCAAAGTTGGCCGCTCCTTAAGACCTAGCTTGCGTCATGGCAAAGGGGCGGCTCGCCGGTACTGGTCGCAAGGCGGATTGCCGCCCTTGGAACAAGGTGCAATAGGCACAGGTTCCATCTCCTTCGGACAAGGCGGGGCTTGTTGGCAGTGCGATCGATTGGCCTGTGTTTGACGGCGCTGCCCTTGCTCCTCGCCCTGCCCCATGCCGCGCTTGCGCAGGAGGCGGCGCCGGCCGAGCAGCCGGCCGCCGAGCCGGTAATCGATTTCGGCGCCGACCAGGTCACTTACGAAACCAATTCGGAGGTCGTCACCGCCGAGGGCCGGGTGCGGATGGCGCGCGACGGCAATTACCTCGCCGCCGACCGCGTCACCTGGGACCGCAACAGCGGCAAGGTGGTGGCCGAAGGCAATGTCGTCGCGGTCAATCCGGCGGGCGACAAGCTGATCGGTGACCGGGTCGACCTCACCGAGTCCCTCAAGGACGGGACAATCGACAATCTGCTGATCGTGCTAGAAGGCGGCGGCCGGATCGCTGCCGTGCGCGGGACCCGTACCGGCGACGAGATGGAGTTGACCAACGCCGTCTATTCGGCATGCGCCGTGACGACCGATGCCGGATGTCCCAAGAATCCAAGCTGGAAGATCACCGCCGCGCGCGTCAGCCGCGACGCGACCACCGGGAAAATCCGTTTCACCGGCGGGCGGCTGACGATCCTTGGCATCACATTGCCGCTGCTGCCCGTCTTCAGCATCGGCGACGGGACGCAGAAGGGCGGGTTCAGCGGCGCGCTGGTCCCCGGTATCCGCTTCGATCACAATAACGGCCTCGAGCTCAGCTTCCCTTATTATTGGTGGCTCGACCGCAATCGCGACCTGACGATTACGCCGCACATCTACACCGATTCGCTGCCGGCGCTGGAAGCGCGCTGGCGCCATCTCACCTCGATCGGCGCCTATCAGATTGGCGCGTTCGTCACCTATGGCAACATTCCCGACCCAGATCCGCTCGACCTGACGCCGACCGACCGCCGCGGTTTCCGCGGCTATTTCGAAGCCAACGGCCGGTTCCAGCTCGATCCCCATTGGACGATCACCAGCTCGCTGCGGGGAGCGACCGACAAGACCGTCGCCCGACGCTATGACATCACCCGTGATGACCGGCTGCGCAGCGTCGTCAGCGTTGAGCGAATCGATCCCGACAGCTATTTTGCGATCCAGGGCTGGGCATTCCAGGGACTAAGGAGCGCCGACGTCCAGGAGCGCATCCCGATTGCCTTGCCGGCAATTGATGCCCGCATCCGGCTCGACGATCCGGTGCTCGGCGGCAAGGTCGAGCTGCAAGCCAACAGCCTCGCTATCCTGCGCATCGAGGGCCAGGACACGCAGCGCGCCTTCGCTAGTGCACGTTGGGATCTTCGCCGCATCACCAGCATGGGCCAGGAACTGACCCTGACTGCGTTCGGCCGGGCCGATGCCTATCATACCGACGAAGCGGAAGAGACGACGGTCGACATTTATCGCGGCAAGAATGGCTGGCAGTTTCGTGGGATCGGGGCGCTGGCGGCGGACCTCAAATGGCCGCTGGTCGGCGAACTGTGGGGCGGCACCCAGCGGCTCACGCCGCGGATCCAGCTGGTGGTATCGCCAAAGACCAAGAACCTCGACATTCCCAACGAGGATGCCCGGGCGGTCGACCTGGAGGACAGCAATTTGTTCGCGCTCAACCGCTTCCCCGGCTACGACCGGTGGGAGGACGGATCGCGCGTCACCTACGGTTTCGAATGGCAATATGACCGGCCGAAATGGTCGATCTACAGCGTCATCGGGCAAAGCTACCGTTTGTCGCGCGAACCGAGCATTTTCCCCAACGGCACCGGGCTGACCGACCGCTTCTCCGACATTGTCGGCCGAACCCGCGTCCGCTTCGGCCGCCTGGTCGACGTCACCGCCCGCTACCGGGTCGACAAGGACAGTATGGCTCTTCGCCGCGGCGAACTCGATCTCACTGTCGGCAGCGATTTGACCTACGTCCAGGCGGGCTATCTGCGGCTCAACCGCGATATTTCCTCGGCGATCGAGGATTTGCGTGACAAGGAAGAGTTGCGGCTAGCCGGACGGTGGCAGTTCCACCGCTATTGGTCAGTGTTCGGAACGACGGTGCTAGACCTCACCAACAAGAACGAGGATCCGCTCAGCCTGTCCGACGGTTTCAAGCAGGTGCGGCATCGCGTCGGCATTACATATGAAGATGACTGCCTTGAGCTTGGCGTAGCGTGGAAGCGCGACTATGAGCGGATCGGGGAGTTCCGCAAGGGCAGCACTTTTTCACTTAATTTCGCGCTGAAGGGCATTGGCCGCTAAGCTCCGGTTCAGCACCGGGCGGTAAAGGCGACTAGCTATAGCGTTGGCGACAAAGGGATTTTGAGGGTGGTAGTGAAGGAATGGAGGGCTTCGGCCCGACTGGCGCAGACGGTATCACTGGTTTTCGGTTTGGCACTCGCAACGGCTGGAGCGGCACAGGATGCCGGTCCGCAAGTGAACAGCGCCGCAACGCTCAAACTGCCGGAAAATCCGCAGCTGTTCGGCAATGCGCTGCCGCAGGTCATCAAGGCGATGGTGATCGTCAACGGTGAAGTCATTACCCAGACCGATATCGACCAGCGCCTGGCGCTGATGTCGATTGCCAACAACCAGCCAATCCCGGCCAACGAGATCGATCAGCTGCGCCAGCAGGTGCTTAGCAACCTGATCGACGAGACGCTGCAGATCCAGGCTGCCAAGGCTGAAGAGATCGAGATCAGCGACAATGACATCGACAAAACGGTCGAGCGCGTCGCCGGCAGCGCCAAGCAGACGCCGACCCAGATGGCCGAATATCTGAAGTCGCGCGGGTCTTCGATCCGCTCGATCCGCCGCCAGATCCAGGGCGAAATCGCCTGGCGTCGGCTCCAGTCGAAGAAGATCGAGAGCGGCGTCAGCGTCGGCGACGAAGAAGTGCAGGCCGTGATCAAGAAGATGGAAGCGTCGAAGGGCGCCGAAGAGTATCGCGTCGGCGAAATCTTCCTGTCGGCCAACAGCAGCAACGACGCCGAAGTCCAGGCCAACATGGGCAAGATCTTCAACGCCCTGCAACAGGGCGGATCGTTCATCGGTTACGCCCGGCAGTTCTCGCAATCGTCGTCGGCGGCCGTCGGCGGCGACCTCGGCTGGATGCGGCCCGAACAGCTGCCCGACGAACTCGGCGGTGCCATCAAGCAGATGCGTCCGGGCATGATTTCGCAGCCGATCAAGGTGACCGGCGGCTATTCGATCGTCGCCGTGCAGGACGTCCGCAAGATCCTGACCGCCGATCCGCGCAATTCGGTGCTGACCCTGAAGCAGGTGTCGATCAGCTTCCCGCAGGGCACGACCCGCGCCCAGGCCGAACCGACATTGTCTCGCTTTGCCCAGAGCATCGCCAATATCGGCGGCTGCGGCGGAGCCGAGAAAGTCGCCGGCGAATATAACGGTGAGGTGGTTGAATCCGACAACGTCAAGATGCGCGACCTGCCCCCGGCGTTGCAGGAAATGATCCTGCAAATGCAGGTCGGCCAGGCGACCCGACCGTTCGGATCGGTCGAGGAAGGCGTACGCACTTTGGTGCTGTGCGGCCGCGACGAGGTCGACCCATCGGCGCCCAGCTTCGACCAGGTCTATGCGCAGCTCAACGAGGAGCGCGTCAACCTTCGCTCGCGCCGCTATCTGCGCGACCTGCGCCGTGACGCGGTGATCGACTTCCGCTAAGCGGAACCCGATGCAGAGCAGCTATCGACCGCTGGCGGTTTCGCTGGGCGATCCCGCCGGCATCGGGCCGGAAGTGGTCGGCAAGTGCTGGGACCACCGTGCCCGGTTCGACCTGCCGCCGTTCGTCGCCATCGGCGATCCGCGCAGCCTGGCAGCAGTGTGGGACGGGCCGATCGCGACCATCGACGACCCTCGGGAAGCTGACAGCGCGTTCGACGTCGGCCTGCCGATCCTGCCGATCGCGTCGGTCGAGGCGGACATTCCCGGCCATCCGACCGTCGCGGGCGCCCATTGTTCGCTGGATGCGCTGGAACTGGCGGTCGGACTGGCTCGATCGGGATCGGCGGCGGCGGTGGTCACCGGCCCGGTATCGAAGCACCAGCTCTACGCCATTGGCTTCAGCCATCCCGGCCAGACCGAGTTTGTTGCGGAACGCTGCGGCGTCTCACCTTCGAACGTCGCGATGATGCTGGCCGGCCCGACGCTGCGCACGGTCCCGGTGACGACCCACATTCCGTTTGCCGAGGTCATTGGCGCGCTATCCCCCAACCTTATCGAGGCGCGGGGCCGCGCCGCGCTACGCGGCCTGCAGCGCAATTTCGGCATTTCCGATCCGCGGCTGGCGGTGGCGGGCATCAACCCGCATGCCGGCGAAGGCGGATCGCTCGGCCGCGAGGAAATCGAGCTGATCATGCCGGCGATCGAGGCGCTCCGGGCCGAAGGGTGGCGGGTGACCGGCCCTCACCCGGCCGACACCATGTTCCACGCCGCCGCGCGCGCCAACTATGACGCCGCGCTGTGCATGTATCACGACCAGGCGCTGATCCCGCTGAAAGCCCTGCATTTCGAGGATGGGGTCAATATCACGCTTGGCCTGCCCATCATCCGCACTGCGCCGGACCATGGCACCGCGTTCGACATCGCCGGCCAGGATCGCGCCGATCCCAGGGCGATGGCCGCCGCGATCCGGGTCGCCGCGGAATCAACCGTCCACCGCGCCGCCGTCGCCGCCTGATGCCCGAGCCGTTACGCGACGTCATTGCCCGACACGGGCTGATGGCGACCAAGGCACTCGGGCAGAATTTCATTCTCGATCGGCAGCTGCTGGCCCGGATTGCCGCCATTCCGGGTCCGCTCGACGGCGCGAGCGTCTATGAAGTCGGACCCGGCCCCGGCGGCCTGACCCGTGCCCTGCTCGACGCCGGTGCAAAAGTAGTGGCAGTCGAGCGCGACCGGCGCTGCATGCCGGCTTTGGCGGAGCTGGAACGCGAATATCCGGAAAAGCTGCGGATCATTTCGGGCGACGCGCTCCAGGTGGACGAGCGTGCCGAGGCCGGAACGGGCGCCCATATCGTCGCCAACCTGCCCTACAATGTCGGGACCGCGCTGCTAATCCGCTGGCTGGAGGGGCCATGGCCGCCATGGTGGTCGTCGCTGACCCTGATGTTCCAGCGCGAGGTTGCGGAGCGGATCGTCGCCAAGCCCAATAGCGAGCATTACGGCCGGCTGTCAGTCGCGGCGCAATGGCGGGCGAGCCCGCGGATCGCGATGGCGGTGCATCGCTCTTCCTTCGTGCCGCCGCCCAAGGTCGCGTCGGCGGTGGTGCACATTGTCCCGGCTGCCATGCCGGATGGCGTTGATCCCAAAGTGCTGGAGCGGCTCACCGCAGCGGCGTTCGGCCAGCGGCGCAAAATGCTGCGATCGAGCCTGAAGCCGGTGCCTCACGCGCTGGATGCGCTCGCCGCGCTCGGCATCGATTCCGAACGGCGCGCGGAAACGGTTAGCGTCGACGAATTTGTCGCGCTGGCGAGGGCGCTTTCGTGAAATGGACCCCGGCCGCAGGCCGGGGTGACGCCATGCGGCGTCAATTCTTCTTGGGAACTTCCGGCGCCTTGGCCGCGGCCATTGCCGGGCCCTTGGCAATCGCTGTGGTCAACGAGGCAACCTGCGGACAACCGGCGGTACCGCACAGCTTCTGCAGCTTGGCGAGGTTGTCCTTGGCCCGGGGCAGCGCACCCAACTCGACCATCGCTTCGCCCTGGACCGCCAGCGCGTCGCGGTCGGTCGGCTCGAGCGCCAGCGCCTTGTTGGTCAGTCGGATCGCCTGGCCGTAGAGCTTTTCCTTGATCGCCACGCGGGCCATCACGGTGAAGGCAGCGCGGTTCTTGGGATCGACCGCCAATGACGTTTCGAGCGCATCGTCGGCCTCGATATATTTGCCCTGCGATAGCAGCGCCTCACCCTGCTTCATCAGCGCGATCGATTGGGGAGCAATCTGGTCGTCGGGACGCTGGCCAACCACCGCGACCGGCACGGTCGACGCTGCAAGCCCAAGGCACAAAACGAACGGAGTCAGGCGCATCAAAATCTCCAACCAATCGCGCCCGCCTATCATGAACGAATGAAGCGCGCGACGAAAAAGCCATCGGTAGCGTCATGCCCGGGGGTCAGGAGCTTTCCCGGCCCGTCGGCACGGCCGCCATTGATGGAGACATCATGCACCTGCCAAGATGAATGACGCCCTAAGAAGTTCCGCGCCTGGTCGGCACCCTCTGCCCGGATGATCGAGCAAGTGGCGTATACCAGGGCTCCGCCGGGCTTCACGAGGGGCGCAGCGAGGTCGAGCAAGCGCTTTTGCAGCTCGGCCAGGCGGTCGAGCCGGTCGGACGTCAGCCGCCAGCGGCCTTCGGGATTGCGGCGCCAGGTGCCCGATCCGCTGCACGGTGCATCGACCAGAACGACATCGCACTGCCCTTCGAGGTCGGCGAGCTGCGCCGCTTCGCGTCCGCCATCGATCAAACGGGTCGCAATGGCCGCGCCGGCCCGCCCGGATCGCGGCGCCAGCTGCGCCAATCGCGCTCGATTGGTATCGGAAGCGATGATTTCGGCATCCGGAGAGACAGCGGCCAAGGCCAGTGCCTTACCGCCCGCCCCGGCGCACAGGTCGAGGATGCGCATGCCATTTGTCGGCTGGCAGGCAAGCGCGATCAGCTGGCTGCCTTCATCCTGTATCTCGATCAGGCCTTCGGCAAAGGCGGGAAGGTCGTCGATCTTGCTGTCGGCGGGCAGGCGCAGGCCCCACGGGCTCAGCGTCGTAGGTTTCGCGTCGGGGATTTGGCTCGCGATTTCGTCACGCGCTGCTTTGGCCGCGTTGACCCGCAAATCGAGCGGAGCGCGCTCGAGCAGCGCCGGCCATTCACCAGTCGCTACTTGCTCCGAAAGCAACGGTTGAATCCATTGCGGGATGATGGAAGCTGCAGCCGGCTTCTCTGCCGGCTCGCGGACTACCGGGCCATGCGGCGAGCCATCGAAAAGGTCGAGCAGCAGCGCGTCGTCGTCAGCCAGGCCGAGCATCGCCGTACGGCCGCTGTCCGGTCGCTCGCCGCACCGGCGGATGGCGCGGAAGGCCAGCTCCCGCACCGCGCGGCGGTCCTTGGACCCGGCATAGCGCCTTGTCTTGAAATAGCGCTGGATGATCGTGTCGGCGGGCGGCCCATCGTCGCGCGCCGAAGCAATTACCTCGTCGAGAATCTCGATCGCCGCCTGGACTCGCGCCGACGGAGTCATCGCCTACCGCGTCGGATAATTCGGTGCCTCACGCGTGATCGCAACATCATGGACATGGCTCTCGCTGAGGCCGGCATTGGTGATCCGGACGAATTTGGCCCGCTGCTGCAACTCCTCGATGGTGGTCGAGCCGGTATAGCCCATCGCCGCCTTCACCCCGCCAACCATCTGGTGGATAACGTCGCGGACCGGCCCTTTGTAGGGTACCTGGCCCTCGATGCCTTCGGGCACCAGCTTCAGTTGGTCCTTGATGTCCTGCTGGAAATAGCGGTCGGCCGAGCCGCGCGCCATCGCGCCGACCGAGCCCATGCCGCGATACGCCTTGTAGGCCCGGCCCTGGTAGAGAAAGGTTTCGCCCG
>NZ_JAHFPY010000019.1:28204-35042 GCF_023266535.1 Sphingomonas sp.
GGTCCCGGCGAGAAGCGATCCGACCATCACCGTCGACGCCCCGGCCGCCAGTGCCTTGGCGATGTCGCCCGACGTGCGGATGCCGCCGTCGGCGATGACATGGACGCCGCGTTCGGCAGCAGCCTTCGATGCCGCCATGATCGCCGACAGCTGCGGCACGCCGACCCCCGCGACGATCCGCGTGGTGCAGATCGATCCCGGGCCGATGCCGACCTTGATCGCGTCGGCACCGGCGTCGGCCAGCGCTTTGGCGGCCTCGGCAGTGGCGACGTTGCCCGCGACCACCTGGACGCTGTTCGACAGGCTCTTCACCCGCTCGACGGCCGCGCTGACGTCGCGATTATGGCCATGGGCGGTATCGATGACGATGCAGTCGACCCCGGCGTCGATCAGCGCTTCCGACCGTTCGAAGCCCTTGTCGCCGACGGTGGTCGCCGCGGCGACGCGGAGGCGCCCTTGGGCATCCTTGGTCGCCAGCGGTGATGCGACCGCTTTCTCGATGTCCTTGACGGTGATCAGGCCGACGCAATGGTCCTGGTCATCGACCACCAGCAGCTTCTCGATCCGCCGTTGGTGGAGGATGCGGCGGGCAACGTCCTGGCTGGTGCCGAGGCCAACCGTCGCCAGATTGTCGCGGGTCATCAGCTCGCTGACCGCCTGCTTCGGATTTTCGGCAAAGCGGACGTCGCGGTTGGTAAGAATACCGGCCAGCTTGCCCGATTTCTCGACGATCGGAATGCCGCTGATGCGGTTGGCCTTCATCAGCTCCAGCGCCTCGGCCAGCGTCTGCTCGGGGGTCATGGTGATCGGGTTGACGACCATGCCGCTCTCGAACCGCTTGACCGCCCGGACCGCGGCAACCTGGCCGTCGATCTCCAGATTGCGGTGGAGCACCCCGATGCCGCCAAGGTGGGCCATGGCGATCGCCATGTCGGCTTCGGTCACCGTGTCCATCGCCGACGACAGGATCGGGATGTTGAGCGGGATTTCGCGGGTCAGGAAGCTGCGGGTGTCGGCAGCGCTGGGCAGCACCCCGGATTCGAGCGGCTGCAGCAGCACGTCGTCGAAGGTCAGCCCTAGCGGGATTTCGTCGTGGAGAAGGTCGGCCATATCGGCCCATGCCAGCATATCGGCGATTCGCCAAGTGTATCAGCTACGCCCGAGCCTCCTCAGCAGCCGTTCGGCGGCCTGGACATGCATCTGTTCGATCATCTCGCCTTCGAAGCGCTCGGCACCGCCGGTTGCCGCGGCGACCAGCCGCTCGGCGCGGGCAACTTCCTCGTTACTCGGAGCAAAGGCGGCATGGCAGGGAGCGATCTGGCTGGGGTGGATCAATGACTTGCCGTCAAAGCCCAGCATCCGCCCTTCCTCCGCTTCGGCGGCGAAGCCTTCGAGATCGTCGAGCTGGTTGTAGACGCCGTCGAAAACGGCGATCTGCTCCGACCGGGCAGCCAGCACGATGTGCTGAAGCGCCATCTGCAGCGATTTGCGGCCAGCTCCGCGTGGCAGGTGCAGGTCGGAGGAGAGGTCGTTGGTGCCGGCGATCAGGCCGGCTGCTTCATGGCCGATCGCGCCGGCGGCGAGCACGCCTTTGGCGGTCTCGATCATCGCCAGCACCGGCAGGCCAGTCTGGTTGCGGACGAAACCCAGTTCATCCTTGCTCTCGACCCTGGGCACCACCACCGCATCGGGCTTGTCGTGCATCACCGCCACCACGTCGGGCCCGTGCCATTCGCTGCGCGCACCGTTGATGCGGATCGCGACCGGCATTGGCCAGTCTTCCTTCAGCGCCTCGATCGCCGCAGCCCGCGCAGCCACCTTGTTCTCCGGCTTCACTGCGTCCTCAAGGTCGAGGATCACCAGGTCGGCATTGCTTTCCCGCGCGTGCACGATCGCCCGCGGGTTGCTGGCCGGCAGGAACAGCAGCGCTCGCTTGTCGAACAGGTTGATCGGGCCTTTTTGGTTCATGGGCCGATTTTCCTTCACCTAGCAACAAAGCCGTTCCATCATGGCCGCGAACAAGGGGGAAGGACATGCTTGAGTATTTGCTGATCGCGGTCGTGGTTCTGGTGGTGCTCGTCATCATGATGAGCGTCAAGATCGTCAGCCAAGGCTATCGATATACGATTGAACGTTTCGGTCGGTTCGTCCGGGTGGCCGAGCCGGGCCTCAACCTGGTGACTCCGTTCGTCTATCGGGTCGGTCACAAGATCAACATGATGGAGCAGGTGGTCGACATTCCGGGCCAGGAGATCATCACCAAGGACAATGCCATGGTTGCGGTCGATGGCGTCGTTTTCTTCCAGGTGATGGACGCGGCCAAGGCGGCCTATGAAGTCAGCGACCTCTACCTGGCCCTGATGGCGCTCTCGACCACCAATTTGCGCACGGTGATGGGGTCGATGGACCTCGACGAGACCTTGTCGAAGCGTGACGAGATCAACGCCCGGCTGCTGACGGTCGTCGACCAGGCGACCGAACCCTGGGGCGTCAAAATCACGCGCGTCGAACTGAAGGATATTCGACCGCCGTCGGACATCGTCAACGCCATGACCCGGCAGATGAAGGCCGAACGCGAAAAACGCGCCGCGATCCTCGAGGCCGAGGGCCTCCGCGCATCGGAAATCCTGCGTGCGGAAGGCGAGAAGCAGGCGCTGATCCTCCAGGCCGAAGGATCCAAGGAAGCCGCCTTTCGCGAGGCCGAGGCGCGCGAACGCGCTGCCCAGGCCGAAGCCAATGCGACCAAGTCGGTCAGCGATGCGATCGCCGGCGGCAGCGCCCAGGCCATCAATTACTTCATCGCCCAGAAATATGTCGAAGCGATCGGCAGCTTCGCCACCTCGCCCAACGCCAAGACCATATTGTTCCCGGTCGAGGCGACCCAATTGATGGGCACGCTTGGCGGGATTGGCGAGCTTGCCAAGGAAGTGCTGGGCAAGGAAGCGCCCAGGGCGCCGGTGGTTAAGCCCAGCCTGCCCAAGGCCGGCCAATGATGGGATTGGACCTGGAGCCCGGCTGGATCTGGGCGATTGGCGGCGTCCTGCTGCTGATCGCCGAAATCATCGCGCCGGGCTTTTTCCTGGTGTTTGTCGGTGCCGCGGCCATCGCCACCGGCCTGTTCACCTTGCTGTTTGACCTCGGCACCGCGCCGCAGCTGGCGCTGTTTGCCATCTACGCCGTGCTGGCGGTGATGATCGGCAAGCGCTGGTATGGCGAACCCCATGGTGGCGACCGGCGCCATGCGATCAACGAACCGGCCAAGCGGTTGGTCGGAAAGACGGTGACGGCGGTGACCGAAATCGACGACCATGGCGGGCGTGTCAGGGTCGGCGACGGGGAATGGAATGCCCGCGGCGGCCCTGCTGCGGCGGGCGATCGCCTGACGGTCACGGGCGTCGAAGGCAACTGCCTGACGGTCGAACCGCTGCGGATCCTGCCGCCAGCCTAATATAAGTGGAGTAATCCAAGTGAACGACCTGAGTTTCTCGCGCCGCGAGGCGATCGGCGCCCTTTCGGCCGGCGCCGCCACCATTGCCCTGACGCCGTCGTATGCCTTTGCGCAGGCCCAGTCAGGCGAAGCGCAGGTCACGGCTTTGCTCGATTCGATCGGCGAGAATTTGATCGCATTGTCTCCTGAGGGTGCAACCAGCCTCGGCATCGACACCGGGGCGCGCGCTTCACTTCGTCCCAAACTGGCCGACCGCAGCCAGGCGGGACAGGACCGGCTCGCCGCGGTACTGCGCGCCGACCTCGCCCGGGCCGAAGCGGTCAATACCGCCGGCCTAACCCATTCGACCAGGACCAGCGTCGAGGTGGTCAAGTCCGCCTATCGCGTGTCGCTCGACGGGTTCGCCCAGCCCTATGGCGATGTCGCTGTCGGCAGCTGGCGCAAGACGCCCTACGTCGTGATCCAGAATGTCGGGGCCTATCTCGACGTGCCGCGGTTCCTCGACAGCGAGCATCCGGTCAACAATGCCGCCGATGCCGAAGCCTATCTCGCCCGCCTCGAGAGCTACGCCGTTCAGCTCGATGGCGAGCTGGGCCGACTGAAGGATGCGGGCGCCAAGGGGCTGATCGCTCCCGCCTTCCTGATCGACAAGGCGGTGGGCCAAATGACGATGAGCGTCAAGGGCGCCCGCGAAGGCGGCGGATTGGTCGAATCGCTGGAGCGCCGGACCAGGGACATTCCGGGCGACTGGGCCAATCGCGCCCGCGCCATCGCCCAGCAAAAGGTTGCGCCCGCGCTCGAACGGCAGCTGGCCGAGCTCACCGCCCAGCGCGCCAAGGCGACGATGGACGCCGGCATGTGGGCTCGCCCACATGGCCCTGAATTCTACGCCTGGGCGCTGCGCGCCTCGACCACCACCACCATGACCCCCGATGAAATCCACCAGATGGGTCTCCACCAGGTCGCCGAGCTGCATGGCCGGATGGACGTCATCCTGAAGAGCCTCGGCTATACCAAGGGAACGGTCGGCGCGCGGATGACCGCGCTGTCCAACGACCCGCGATACAAGTTCGCCGAGGGCGATCCCGGCCGTGCCGAGATCATGGCCTTCATCCAGCAGCGGCTGCAGATCATCCGCGCCCAGCTGCCCCGTGCCTTCCGCACGCTGGTTCGCGGCAATCTAGAAGTGAAGCGTCTCCCGCCCGAAGAGGAGCCTGGCGCGCCCGGTGCCTATGGCGGCGCCGGCTCGATCGACGGCTCGATCCCCGGCCGGTTCTGGATCAACCTTCGCACCACCGACCTGCACCGCAAATATGACCTGCCAGACCTCGCCCATCATGAGGCGATCCCGGGCCATGTCTGGCAGGGCGAATATTCGAACCAGCTGCCACTGATCCGCACCCAGCTGGCGTTCAACGCCTATTCGGAAGGCTGGGCGCTCTATGCCGAGCAGCTGGCGGATGAGCTTGGCGTCTATGACGATTTCGTCGTCGGGCGGCTGGGCTATCTCCAGGCCTTGGCATTCCGCGCGATCCGGCTGGTGGTCGACACCGGCCTCCATGCCAAGCGCTGGACCCGCGAACAGGGCGTCCGTTATTTCGTCGAGACCAATGGCTCCAAGCCCGAGGAAGTAGCGAGCGAGGTCGATCGCTACTGCAGCTGGGTCGGCCAGGCCTGCGGCTACAAGATCGGCCATACCGAGATCGTCCGCCAGCGCGGCCGCGCCCAAAAGGCGCTGGGGTCGCGCTATGACCTGCGCGATTTCGACGATGCGGTGGTCAAGGGCGGCAACGTGCCGATGGACGTGCTGGCCAAGAACATCGACGAGTATATCGCGACGGCAAAGAAGGGCGGCGCCTAAGAAAAGCCCCGGCGGCCAGGGGCGGGCCGCCGGGGCAACGAGGGGATCAGGGGGGAAGCAATAATCCCCTCGCGGAATCGGTCAGACGAGGTTCAATTCCACATCGATGTTGCCACGGGTGGCCTTCGAATAGGGGCAGGTCTGATGCGCTGCCTCGACCAGTTCCCTGGCCAGGTCGCGGTCGATACCGGGGATGCTGACGTTCAAGCGCCCGGCGAGCGAAAAGCCGTCGGCGCCGTTCCTGAGGTCGATCTCGGCGTCGATCGCTGTGTCGGCGGGCAGCTGGATCTTCCTGGCGTTGGCGACATGGGCCAGCGCGCCTTCGAAGCAGGCCGACCAGCCGACAGCGAACAGTTGCTCGGGATTGGTGCCGGTGCCGGGCGCGCCAGGGCGGTCCAGCTTGACGTCCAGCCGGCCGTCATCGCTGCGGCCGCGGCCTTCGCGCCCACCGACTACATGGGTTCGGGCGGTATAAAGGACCTTGTCCTTGATCAAGGTTTCAGTGGTCATTGATTTTCTCCTTCGGGGGTCGGGGTTACGCGTTAACGGGGGTGCGAGCGCCGTAGCGGGCGGCCGGGAAACTGGTGGACAGCTTGCCCTCGAATGCGCGGCGAGCAGCATCATACGCCTTCCACAAGCCGATGTCGTGCAGTGGCGGGATGGTGATCAGCTCGCCCTGGTCGAGTCCGGCAAGCGCAGCATCGACCATATCCTCGCTCGACATGACGATTTCCTGCGGCAGATGCTCGACCGGCGTTCCGGCATCGGCCCAGAAATCGGTCCGGGTCGCGCCGGGAAGCACTGCCTGCACCGTGATGCCCTTGGGACCGAGCTCATGCTGCATGGCTTGACTGAGCGACAGTAGATAGGCCTTGGTGCTGGCATAGACGCCGCCCTCGAGCAGTTCCGGCGCCAGGGCGGTGACCGAGGAAATATTGATAATCGTGCCAGAGCGACGCTTTGCAAAGGCCTCGCCCGCGGCCCTCGCCAATAGCGTCGGCGCCGTGATGTTGAGGCGAATCATCCTGTCCGCCACCACCGGGTCATGGTCGAGGAACGGAGCCGTCACCGCCATGCCGGCATTGTTGACCAGCAGGGTGACCGACGGATCGTCGCGGAGCAGTTTTTCGACCGTCGCGACGCCATTGGCATCAGTCAGATCCGCAACCAACAGGCTGATCTTGCTACCGGTTTCCTGTTCAATCCGATCGGCCAGCGCCTCAAGCCGGTCGAGGCGGCGGGCGACCAGCACGAGGTCGTAGCCGCGCCGCGCAAGGCGGTCGGCGTAGACTGCGCCAATGCCTGACGATGCGCCGGTTACGACGGCGGTTCCGAGTTTGTTGCTCATCATGTGTCCTTTCAAAATGCGTTCGCCGGCGGGGGTAAGGAAAGGCTTGCGCTGCGATGGCGTGCCATATACATATGAACTTCATAGTTACAAGCAGGTATGATTATGAAAGTTTCAATGACACCAATCGATTTTGCCGCTCAAACGCAGTGTCCCGTCGCGCGTGCGGGCAATATCTTTG
>NZ_JAHFPY010000020.1 GCF_023266535.1 Sphingomonas sp.
GTCGACATAGGGCTGGCGCACGGTCGCTTCCGTACCGAGTACGCCGATCACCCTGCTCTTCGACAGTTCCGCGGCGGGTTTGATCGCAGGGACGGTACCGACCACCGGGATGTCGAGCGCGGCGCGGGCATGGTCGAGGGCGATGGTCGAGGCGGTGTTGCAGGCGATCACCACCAGGCGGGGATGGAACCGCTCGACCAGCCGGCCGAGCAGGGCGGGAACCCGGGTGGCCAGTTCGGCCTCGGTCCGCTTGCCATAGGGAAAGCCGGCGCTGTCGGCGGCATAGACGATCGGCGCTGTCGGCAGCAGCTGCCGCGTCGGGCCGAGCACGGAAAGGCCGCCGACGCCCGAATCAAAAAAGAGCAAGGGAGAATTGGGGTCCATTGATCCTGTCATTGCGAGGAACGTGGTGACGAAGCAATCCAGCGCCATATCTGGATTGCTTCGCTCCGCTCGCAATGACGAACAAAGTTGCGTGCCCAGTTGCTTTTGCTACCGATAGGCCATGGGGGCATCGACGATCCTTGCCTTGGTCACCGGCTATCTGCTCGGCTCGATCCCGTTCGGGCTGCTGCTGACCCGCTGGACCGGCAAGGGCGACATCCGCGAGATCGGATCGGGCAATATCGGTGCGACCAATGTGCTGCGGACCGGATCGAAGGGCCTGGCCGCAGCGACGCTGCTGCTCGACCTCGCCAAGGGTGCGGCGGCGGTGATGATCGCCCAGCGGCTGTGGCCCGAAGCGGTCAACTTTGCCGCCGCAGGAGCGCTGCTCGGCCATCTCTATCCGGTGTGGCTGAGGTTCAAGGGCGGCAAGGGCGTCGCCACGCTGCTCGGCATCCTGATCCCGCTCTTCTGGCAGGCGGCGCTGGTCTACGCGCTGCTGTGGTTCGGGCTGCTGCTGTTCCTGCGCATCAGCTCGGTATCCGGGATGATTGCCGCCGCCAGTGCACCGGTCACCGCGGCGGTGCTCGACGAACAACAAATATTTCCCATGCTGCTCGGCTTCGCGTTGCTGGTCATCTGGCAACATCGTGAAAATGTCCGTCGCCTGGTGAAGGGCGAGGAGCCGCGCGTGGGCAAGAAGGATTGAGCGCGCCGGCCGACCTCATCGACCGGCTGCGACTGATCCGGACGGGTGGGATCGGGCCGATCGCCTATCGTCAGTTGCTGCTGCGGTTCGGGAGTGCGGAAGCGGCGCTGGCGGCGATTCCGGACCTGGCGCGGCGGGGCGGGGGCAGGACCCCGGCTGTCTTTCCGAAAGACAAGGCGGAGCGCGAGATCGACGCGGCCGAGAAGGCCGGGGCGCGCTATCTGGTGTTGGGCCAGGGCCTCTATCCGTCGGCATTGGCCATGCAGGAGGATGCGCCGCCGCTGCTGACCGCCAAGGGAAATCAGGCGTTGCTCGACCGGCCGATGGTGGCGATCGTCGGCGCGCGCAACGCCAGCGCCGCCGCCTGCCGCTATGCGCGCGGCCTAGCGCACGATTTGGGCGAAGAGGGAATTGCCGTCGTGTCGGGCCTGGCGCGGGGGATCGACAGCGCCGCGCATGACGGGTCGCTCGACAGCGGCACGATCGCGGTGATCGCCGGCGGGATCGACGTCGCCTACCCGCCCGAAAATGCGGCGCGGCAGGCCGATATTGCGGCGCGCGGCCTGCTGATCGCCGAAATGCCGCCGGGAACCGAGCCGAGGGCGCGCCACTTCCCCTATCGCAACCGGATCATTGCCGGGCTGGCGGCGGGGACGGTGGTGATCGAGGCGCCGCCGCAGTCGGGTTCGCTGATCACGGCGCGGCTGGCGGCGGAAGCGGACCGCGAAGTGATGGCGGTGCCGGGATCGCCGCTCGACCCGCGCGCCCAGGGCTGCAACCAGCTGATCCGCGACGGCGCGACGCTGATCCAGACCGCCGCCGACGTGATCGAGGCGATCAGCGGCCTCAACGGCAAGGTCGCCAGCCCGACGCGGCCGTTCGAGCCGCATGCGCCCCAGGCGGCCGAGGCCGAGCCGGACATCCGATTACGGGTCGAGGAACTGTTGGGCCACTCGCCGGTCCCGGTCGACGAAATCGTCCGGCTATCCGGCGCCGAGCCGGGCGCGGTGCAGCTGGTATTGCTCGAGCTGGACCTGGCCGGGAGGCTCGATCGCCATGCCGGCAACAAGGTGAGCTTGACGGCCTAGATTCTCCGGCCCGACAATCGCGCGTACATACGTAAAGGGGTCACCCGTTGAAGCTTGTCGTCGTCGAATCGCCCGCCAAGGCGAAAACCATCGAGAAATATCTGGGGCCGGGCCACAAGGTGCTGGCCAGCTATGGCCATGTCCGCGACTTGCCGGCCAAGGATGGGTCGGTGCGGCCCGACGAGGGCTTCGCCATGGATTGGGAAAGCTATCCCGACAAGGCCAGGCAATTGAAAGCCATTACCGACGCGGCCAAGGACGCCGATGCGCTGATTCTCGCCACCGACCCGGATCGAGAGGGGGAGGCGATCAGCTGGCACGTCCAGGAAGTGCTGAGGAAGAAGAAGGCGCTCCCGGCCAAGGTCGAGCGCGTCACCTTCAACGCCATCACCAAGAGCGCGGTAACCGAGGCGATGGCCCATCCGCGCGGGCTCGATGAGGATCTGATCGACGCCTACAAGGCGCGGCGCGCGCTCGACTATCTGGTCGGATTTACGCTGTCGCCGATCCTGTGGCGTAAGCTGCCCGGCGCCAAGTCGGCCGGGCGGGTACAGTCGGTTGCCTTGCGGCTGATCGTCGACCGCGAACGCGAGATCGAGATCTTCAAGGCCCAGGAATATTGGCAGGTTTCCGCCAACTTCGAGGCCGACGGGACGCCGTTCACGGCGCGGCTGGTAGGGCTCGACGGGCAGAAGATCGACCGGCTGACGATTGGCGACAAGGGCTCGGCCGATGCGGCGAAGAAAGTGGTCGAGGACGGGCGGTTCACGGTCGCCTCGGTCGAGACCAAGCCGCTGTCGAAGAACCCGCCGCCGCCCTTCACCACCTCGACCCTGCAGCAGGAAGCGGCGCGCAAGCTGGGCTTTGCCGCCAGCCACACGATGCGGCTCGCCCAGTCGCTCTACGAGGATGGCCTGATCACCTACATGCGGACCGACGGCGTGCAGATGGCGGGCGAGGCGATCAGCGCCGCGCGCCGCGCCGTCGCCGACCGCTATGACGCCGGTTATCTGCCCGACAAGCCGCGGCACTACACCAGCAAGGCCAAGAATGCGCAGGAAGCGCATGAAGCGATCCGCCCGACCGATTTTTCGAAGGATCATGCCGCGAGCGGTGACCATGGCCGGCTCTACAGCCTGATCTTCAACCGCGCGCTGGCCAGCCAGATGGCGTCGGCGCGGCTCGAGCGGACCACGGTCGAGCTGACCGATGGGGCCGGGCGGGCGACGCTGCGCGCGACCGGGCAGGTGACACTCTTCCCCGGCTTCATGGCGCTGTATGACGAGGGCCGCGACGATCCCCAGGACGAAGAAGGCGCGCGGATGCCGCAGCTGCGGAGCGGCGATGCGCCGGTCAAGACCGGGGTCGAAGCGGTGCAAAGCTTCACCCAGCCGCCGCCGCGCTATTCGGAAGCAAGCCTGGTCAAGCGGCTGGAGGAGCTCGGCATCGGCCGTCCGTCGACCTATGCCGCGACGCTGCAGACGCTGAAGGACCGCGAATATGTCCGGCTCGACAAGGCGCGCTTCATTCCCGAGGAGAGCGGGAGGCTGGTCACGGCCTTCCTCGAACGCTTCTTCGAGCGTTATGTCAGCTTCGATTACACCGCCGAGCTGGAAGAAGAGCTGGACGATGTCTCCGGCGGCCGGCTCGACTGGCTGAAGCTGCTCGACGACTTCTGGCGCGACTTCAAGCCCAAGGCGGGCGAGGTGATGGACCAGAAGCCGTCGGACGTCACGGCGGCGCTCGACGATTTCCTGTCACCCTGGCTGTTCCCCGACAAGGGCGACGGCTCGGACCCGCGCCTTTGCCCCTTGTGCGGCACAGGCCATCTGGGCCTGCGCGGCGGGCGTTACGGTGCCTTCGTCGCCTGCTCAAACTATCCCGATTGCAAATATACGCGGCGGTTCGGGCAGGGCGAGGAAGCGGCCAGCGAAGGCCCTGCCGAGATCGGTAACGGCATCGTGCTGAAGAGCGGGCGGTTCGGGCCTTATCTGGAGCGTGACGGGGCGCGCGCCTCGCTGCCCAAGGATGTGCCGCAGGACGGACTGACCCTGGAGATGGCGGAGAAATTGCTGTCGCTGCCGCGCGAGATCGGGCCGCACCCCGAGACCGGCAAGCCGATCACTGCTTCGATCGGCCGCTATGGCCCGTACCTCGCCCACGACGGCAAATATGCCAAGCTGGGCTCGACCGCCGAGGTGTTCGACACCGGCATGAACGCGGCGGTGGTCAAGCTGGCCGAAGCGGCCGCAGGCGCGGGCCGCAAAAATGGCGGCTCGCGCGAGCCGATTGCGGCACTCGGACAACACCCGGAAAGCGGTAAGGACATCAAGGTGATGGAAGGCCGCTTCGGTCCCTATGTCAGCGACGGGGCGACCCACGCCACGCTGCCCAAGAGCGCCGATCCCAAGGCAGTGACGCTGGACGAGGCGGTCGCCCTGATCGACGCCAAGGCCGCCAAGGGGCCGTCGAAGGGTCGCCGATCCTCCCCGAAACGGGGAGGTGGCAGCCGAAGGACGAAGTCTAAGGGCTGACGGAGGGGCGTATCCAATCGGCTCAACCGCCCCTCCACCATTATTCGCTTCGCTCCAATGGTCCCCCTCCCGGTACCGGGGAGGACTAGCCGCAGGCCTTGCAGGCCGGGTCCGCGGCGATGTGGATTTGGCGCCATTTGAGGCTCAGCCCGTCGAACAAATGCAGGGTTGCGGCGGCGTCGGGGGTAATGCCGGTGACCGCGCGGATCGCCAGCAGCGCGGCGAAATTGCCGACGGTGCCGGTCAGCGCGCCGAGCACGCCCAGTTCGGCGCAGGTATCGCAGTCATCGGCATCGAACGCATCGCCGACGAAGCAGCGATAGCAGGGTTTTGAGCGGAACAGCGCAACCTGGCCCTGGAATTGCTGGGCGGCGGCCGAAATCAGCGGGATGCCCAGCCGTACAGCTGCGTCGCTGACGACCAGCCGGGTCGCGAAATTGTCAGTACCGTCGATGATCAGATCGTGGCCCGACAAGATGGCGTCGACATTGTCGGCCTCGATCCGGTCGGGAACCGTGCGGCATTCGACATGGGGATTGCGCTTGCCGATATACCTCGCCGCGAGATCGGCCTTGCGCTCGCCGACCTGATTGGCGGCGTAGAGCGGCTGACGCTGCAGGTTCGACAGTTCGACCCGGTCGTCGTCGATGACCGTTAAATGACCGACGCCCGCGCCGGTCAGGGCCGGGATCGCGCCCGAGCCGATGCCGCCGGCGCCGACAATGGCGATTTTCGCATCCTTCAGCCGTTGCTGTCCCGCGCCGCCGATCTGGGGAAGGACGATGTGCCGCGCGTAGCGGTCGAGCTCTTCGTCAGAGAGAGCCATGGCCGCCGGTCGAGCCAAACCCGCCCGCGCCGCGCGCGGTTTCGCACAGCTCTTCAACCTCGTCCCAAATGGCTTGCGTGACGGCGGCGGGAACCAGCTGGGCGATGCGCTCGCCGCGCCGGATCGGGAAGGGCTCGCCACCATGGTTGATCATGATGACCTTGAGTTCACCGCGATAGTCGCTGTCGATCGTGCCCGGCGTGTTGGGGACAGTGATGCCATGCTTCAGCGCCAGGCCCGAGCGCGGGCGGACCTGGATTTCATAGCCTTCGGGAATGGCCAGTTTGAAGCCGGTCGCAACCGCGTGCCGCTGGCCGGGCATGAGGTCGAGATCCTCCGCCGCGACCACATCCATCCCGGCGGCGCCATGGGTAGCGTAGCTGGGCAGGGGCAGGCCTTCGCCATGGGGCAGGCGGGTCAGGCGGATGCTTATGGTCACTCCAGTTCCTCGGCAATGCGGCTGATCAGATGGCGGGCTACGTCTTCCTTGGCCGCTTCGGGCCAATCCTCGACACCGTCCTTGGTGACAAGATGGATGCGGTTGTGGCTGCCGCCCATGACATCACCGGAAACGTCGTTGGCGACGATCCAGTCGGCCTTCTTCGATGCCAACTTGCCCTTGGCATTGGCGACGACGTCGTTGGTTTCCGCCGCAAAGCCGATCAGCAAAGTCGGGCGGTCGGGGCGCTCGCCGAGCATGGCGAGAATGTCGGGATTGGGCGCGAATTTGAGCAAAGGCGGGCCGTCGGATTTCTTGAGCTTGGAGGTCGCCGCCTTGACCCGCCAGTCGGCGACGGCCGCAACCAGGATCGCCACATCGGCAGGCAATGCTTCGGCAACTGCGTCGGCCATTTGCTGGGCAGTCTCGACGTCGACCCGGCAGGCTCCGCCGGGGGTCGGCAGCGACACCGGCCCGGCCACCAGGGTTACGCGCGCCCCAGCCTGGGCGGCGGCGGCGGCAATGGCGAAACCCTGCTTGCCCGACGAGCGGTTGGCGATGACGCGGACCGGATCGATCGGCTCGTGGGTGGGACCGGCGGTAACCAAGACGTGCTTGCCAGCCAACGGCCCCTCCACCACGTCGCTTTGCGCCGTGGTCCCCCTCCCCGAGACGAGCTCGGGGAGGATTTTTTCCAGCCGCTGATAAATATCGGCCGGTTCCGGCAGCCGCCCAGGGCCATATTCGCCGCAGGCCATCGGCCCCTCGTCGGGCTCCAGCACCGTGATCCCGTCGGCCTTCAATTGCGCGATGTTCCGCTGGGTCGCTGCATGCTGCCACATGCGGACGTTCATCGCCGGGGCGATCACCACCGGCTTGTCGGTCGCCAGTAGCAGGGTGGTGGCAAGGTCATTGGCTTCGCCCGCCGCCATCCGGGCGATGAGGTCGGCCGTCGCCGGCGCCACGACCACCAGATCGGCGGCGCGGGACAGCTGGATGTGGCCCATCTCCGCCTCGTCCTTCAAATCCCACAGCGAAGTGTAGACCGGGCTTTCGGCCAGCGCGGCGAGGCTCATCGGCGTGACGAAGTGCGAGCCGCCCTCGGTCAGCACCGGCGTTACCTCATGCCCTTCCTTGCGGAATTGGCGGATCAGCTCGGCCGCCTTGTAGGCGGCGATGCCGCCGCCGACGATGAGAAGGATACGGCTCATGCGGTGGATATGGGCTTCAGCGGCCCGCCTTCGCAAGGTCGGCGGCCTCGTCCTCGATAATCGACGGCGGGACGATGCCCGAGGCGAGGATCGCGGCGAAGGCGTCGCGGAAGACGAACGGGCGATGCTCGACCTCGGCGCGGTGCGACGCGACCGCCAGCAAATGGTCCAGCTCCAGCTTGCCGACGATGTAGCTCGGGCCATAGCCGGGCTGGCGGAGGTAGAGCAGCTGCTCGAACCCGACCAGGCGGCTCGACGCGTCGGACCAGTAGCGCGGGGTCCATTCGGCGTGGAACTTGCCGGCTTCGGCCAGCCCGATCTCATTGTCCTGGACGCGCAGCGAGGCGAGTCCGCGCGCGGCGCGGTTGGCGAGCATGATCCACACCAGCTCGCGGCCATGCGGCTCGTCGTCATAGAGGCCGGCCTGCATCACCATTTCCTCCATCGCCGTTGCGAAGCCCTCGGACCGGTCTTCGTAGATGTTGAACAGCGGTGGGGATTGCCGGATCGGGCTGGGGTGCGGCTCGTGGCGCAGCCGGGCGAGTTCGATCCAGTGATACTGGTGGCTCGATAGCGGCAGCGGGTCGAGCGCGGTCACATGGGTGAAGAAGTTGCGCTGGGCCGGCGGCGTGTAGTTGCCGGTCTGACCATTGAGCGCATCGCGGTAGAAGGGCTTGTCGGCGATGAAACCGGCATCGGTCAGCAGCGCATAGAGCTTGGCCTGGCGCTGTTCCGCCATCGCGCGGTAGGCGGCCGGATCGCTGATTTCGGCGATCGGCGGCGCGGCGCGGTTGCGCACCTCCTCCAGCCGCAGCGAGGCCAGCGAACGGTCGAGTTCGCGCTGCAGCAGCACCTTCTGCGCGTCGAAGTCGTAAGGGCTCAACAGGACGTGCTTGAGGTACCAATTGTAATTGTCTTTGCCGACGCCCGACGGGCCGGTGCGACTCGGTGCCTCGGCGCGAATCCAGGCGGCGAACTGCTCGGTGGCGATACGCGCGTCGTGAACGGCCTTGCGCAGCTTCGGGCTGGCGCCGGCGAGGCTGGCGGGGCGATGCCCACCAAGGTCGTTCATCACCAATGTCCCGGCCTCGAGCTGGGCCAGCACCTCGGCCTGTTCGTTGAAGGCGCGGTCGCCATAGGCCCACAAATCATGCGCCTGACTGCCAGCCAAATTGACGCGGGCGTCGGCGAGCATCGCCGGGACCGCGCCGATCAATTCGGTCAGCTTGGCGTCGTCGGCCCGCGACAGCGGGTAAGTGAAATTGTGAAGGTCGATATTGGGTTCGGCCGAGGAGCCTTCGTGGGCCGGGACGTCGCTCAT
The DNA here is from genome assembly GCF_023266535.1 of Sphingomonas sp. GTDB lineage: Bacteria > Pseudomonadota > Alphaproteobacteria > Sphingomonadales > Sphingomonadaceae > Sphingomicrobium. The sequence continues at coordinate 8,513 of NZ_JAHFPY010000020.1, forward strand.
TTCGGCGAAAATGGTCTGGTAGAAGCCAGGATCGCGCGCCCAGGGCATCAACACCCGGTGGAAGAAGTCGAGGCCGTTCATTTCGGCCTCGACCAGCCGGTAGTCGCCGTTCTGCGAGGCGGTCCAGCCGGTACGGTCGATGGCGGCGAGGCGCTGCTTATATTCGGGCAGGCGGGCGGCCCGCGCGGCCATGGCGGCGGCGCCATAATCGGGCCGGCCCATGGTGATCCTGGGATGGTTGAAGGCGCGCCAGTCGGCGAACAGCTGGACCAGCTGGGCGTGCGTGCCCTGGGTGGCTGCTGCCGCGGCGGCAGGCTGAGCTTGGGCGGCCATCGGCACGGAAATCGCCACGGCGGCGGCGAGGCAAAGGGCAAATCGGCTCATGCGGAAGCTCCTTCATGCGGAATATGGCGAATGGCCTTGGTGAGATCGGCAAAGGCCTTGGGCAGGAAAACGAGACCGGCAAACGACAGGGGCGCGGCGATCAGCGCCCAGTAGAAAGTATCGGTGCGGGCGAGCAGCGCGATCATCGAACCATAGCCGGCGAGCAGGATCGCGGCCCTGAGCGCCCATCCTTCGCGGACCGATGCCCAGCCGAACAGCGACAGGATCAGCAGCGCCGAGGCCAGTGCGGCCGGCAGGCGGATGCCGAACGTCACCTTGGCGATGCTCTTGAGCGCGAACTGCGGCCCAAGCATCGACGACCAGCCGGGTGAGGGCGGGTCATCGGGCAGCACTACCTGGCCGACCCAATGGGCGTGGAGGGCGAGATAGACGGCAAGCAGCGCCACGACGCCGGTCCAGGCCGCGGCTTCGCGCCAGCGCTTCTCCAGTAATGCAAGCCCGCCCATGGCGAGGATCATCGGTAAGGCCAGCTCGCGGATCATCAGCGCCGCGCCGCCGGCCAGCACTGCCGGCCAGATGCGCTCCGGACGGTAGAGGGCAATCATCAGCGCCAGCAGCAGCGCCGCCCAGCTTTCGTGGAACAGGCCGGTTTGCGGCTGGAGCAGACCGCCGAGGCCGCCAGCGATCAGGACCAGGGTGGCGGCGAGCAGCGGCCCGGGCAGAACCGCCCGGAGCCTGATCCACCAGGCGACCATCAGCGCGCCCGACAGCAGCCAGAACAGCGCCACCATCACCCGCTCGCCGAACGCCGCGTACAGCGTGGCGTGGGTCGGCAGGCGGAAGGTGAAGAAGGGCTTCAACGGGTAATTGCCCTTGCGCAGCTCGTCGGCGGTGGCGGCGTAATAATTATCGCCGGCGCGGACGCGGGTGATGATGTCGCGGTAGAGTTGCAGGTCGCTGTGCTGGGCCTGCGTAGTGCGGACCTTGGGCGCGGGAGCGGACGCGGGCGACCAGCAGGCCATAGCCAGCAAGGCGAGGAGAGCGGCAATGACGGCCAGTGCCGGGCCCCGGGACCAGGAATGAAACCGCGTCTCAAAGGCCCCCCAGCTCATCCGCTAGCTTACTAGCCAGTATGTCAGGGCGGCGGCAATGGCGGCGGAGGAAAGCGACAGCAGCAGCGGGGCGAGCCAACCCTTGCCCTCGATCACCGCCACCTCGGCCAGCGGGGGCGGGGGCGGGGCGCCGCCGGGCGGCGGATAGGCCGCGTCGATGCGGCGGATGAGGTCGGGGATCAGCTTGAAGGCGCGGACCGTGTCGACGATCCGGTCGGCATAATAGGCCTCGGGCCCCAGCTCGGTCCGCAGCCAATCCTTGAGGAACGGTTCGGCCGCCTCCCACATGTTGATGTCGGGATCGAGCGTGGTCGCGACCCCTTCTTCCATCACCATCGTCTTTTGCAGCAACAGCAGGTGCGGCTGGGTCTGCATGTCGAAATCGCGGGTGATCGAGAACAGGCCCTCGAGCATCCGGCCGATGCTGATTTCCTTGACCGGAAGGCCGCGGATCGGTTCGCCGACCGCGCGCAGCGCCGTCGCGAACTCGGCAACATTATGGTGCGGCGGGACATATTGCGCTTCGAAATGTATCTCGGCGACCCGGTCGTAATTGCCGGTGATCAGGCCGTACAGGATCTCGGCCAGCCACAGCCGCGCCTGGCGGTCGATGCGGCCCATGATGCCGAAGTCGACCGCAGCGACGCGCCCGTCCGGCAGCGCGAACAGATTGCCCTGGTGGAGGTCGGCGTGGAAATAGCCGTCGACCACCGCCTGGCGGAGGAAAGCACGGACCAGGGTCGTCGCCAGTGCCTTAGGATCATGGCCTGCAGCGATCAGCTCGTCGCGCTTGCTGAGCTTGATGCCGTCGAGCCATTCGAGCGTCAGCACGCGGCGCGCGGTCCGCGTCCAGTCGATTTCGGGGACATGGAAGCCGGGCTCGGCGACCATATTGTCGCGCAGCTCGGAGGCCGATGCGGCCTCACGTTGCAGGTCCAGCTCGCGCCGGGTCCATTGCTTGAAATGAGCAATGACCAGGCGGGGGCGGAGGCGCTCGGCCTCGCCGCCCAACAGCTCGACATGGGCGGCGGCCCATTCATAGGTCTCGATCGCCCGGGCGAGCTCTTCCTCGATCCCCGGGCGGAGCACCTTGACCGCTACCTCGCGGCCCTCGGTAGTGACGGCGCGGTGGACCTGGGCGATCGAGGCGGCGCCGACCGCCTCCTCATCGAACTCGCTGAACAAGGCAGTGAGCGGAGCTTCCAGGGCCCGTTCGATGGCCGCCTTGATCGCCGGGAAGGGCTCGGGCGGTAGGTCGTCCTGCAACTGCAGCAAATTGGCCGCGGCAGCCTCGCCGACCAAATCAGGGCGGGTCGACAGTGCCTGGCCGAGCTTGATCGCCGCCGGTCCGATTTCCTGCAGCGCGGCGGCATAGTCGGGCACCTGCGGCATGGTCATGCCGAAGCGGGCAACGCGGCACAGGCGGCGGACGTTGGGCGGGGTCAGCGGATCGCGCTCGATCCCCTGCAGCGCGCCGTGGCGGGCCAGCGTCCTGCCCCATTTGAGCAGGCGCCACAGGTGGGTGACGGCAGTGGTCAAATGACTGTTCCCCGGCGAAGGCCGGGGCCCAGGAAGCTTGCTTTAACTGGACCCCGACCTTCGTCGGGGCGCGATGCTGCTGCGCGCATCACGTCTTCCAGCCGCCCCAGATGGCGACGAGGCCGCCGAGGATCGGCTCGACGCTGGTCGACTTGAAGCCGGCCTCGCCGATCATCGCCTTGAATTGCTCCATCCGCGGGAAGCGGCGGATCGATTCGACCAGGTAGCGATAGCTGTCCTCGTCCTTGGCGACGGCCTTGCCGATGCGCGGAATGACATGCTCCGAATAGCGGTCATAAAGCTCACCGAAGCCCGGCCATTCGCTGGTCGAGAATTCGAGCACATACAGTCGGCCGCCGCGCTTCAGCACGCGGTGCGCTTCCCTGAGCGCGGCCGGGATGTCGGTCACGTTCCGGATGCCGAAGGCGATGGTGTAGCCATCGAAACTGGCGTCGGCGAAACTCAGCTCCTCGGCATTCTCGACCTGCCAGGAGAGGCCCTGGATGCCGCGGCTCTCCGCCCGCTTCCTGCCGACTTCCAGCATGTCGGGATTGATGTCACTGACCATGACCTGCGCGCCCTTGGCGGCCATGCGAAAGGCGATGTCGCCGGTGCCGCCGGCCATGTCGAGGATCTGCTCGCCCGGCCGCGGTTTCACTTTGGCGACGAAGCGGTTCTTCCACAGCCGGTGCATGCCGCCCGACATCAGGTCGTTCATCAGGTCGTAGCTGCTCGCGACCGACGAAAAGACACCACCGACCCGCCGGGTCTTTTCTGCCGGGGTAACCAGCTGATCGCCGAAATTGACCTTATCCATGGATGGGGCCTCTAGCGGGGTTGCCGTCGCTTCGCCATACGCCAGCACATGCCGGAGCTGCCCGAAGTCGAAACCACCGTTCGCGGACTGGAACTTGTGCTGAAGGGCCGGCGCATCCGGCGGCTCGAAACGCGCCGTGCCGACCTGCGACGGGCCTTCCCCAAAGACCTCGGCCAGCGGATGACCGGAGCGCGGGTGATGTCGCTCGGCCGCCGCGCCAAATATGGCCTGGTCAACACCGATTGCGGTGACACCATGATCTTCCATTTGGGCATGTCGGGCGCCTGGCGGATCGACCCGCATGAGCTCGGCAAGCACGACCATCTGCTGATCGAGACCGACGAAGGGAGGCGGCTGCACCTGCGCGATCCGCGCCGGTTCGGCTCGGTCGACCTGGTGGCGACGGCGGAGCTCAGCGAGTGGCCGGCATTCAAGGCGCTCGGCCCCGAGCCGCTCGACGGCGGCATCGACGGCAAATGGCTCAAGGAGCGATTTGCGGGGCGAAGTGCGGCGGTGAAGCTGTTGCTGCTTGACCAGCGGATCGTCGCGGGCCTCGGCAACATCTATGCCTGCGAGGCGCTTTACCGGGCGCGGATCGATCCACGCAAAGCGGCCGGCAAAGTCAGCAGGCCGAAGCTCGATGCGCTGGCCGTGGCGATTCCCGAAGTGCTCAACGATGCAATTCGGGCCGGCGGCTCGACGCTCAAGGATTTCGCCGCCCCCGACGGCGAGCTCGGCTATTTCTCGAAGCAGTTCGATGTCTACGACCGCGAAGGCGAGGCATGCCGGACCTGCAGCGGCACGATCAAGCGAATCGCCCAGGGAGGCCGCTCGACCTTCTTCTGCCCGACTTGCCAGCGCTAGCCACAGGCGGTTGACGATTCGCGGACCTGACGCTAGGGGGAGCGCCACGCCGGTGCGGCCCCATGGGCGCGCGCCGCTTTTATTTGGAAATATAAGGACTTTTCGATGGCGAACACGCCGCAAGCCAAGAAGCGCATCCGCCGCAACGCCAATCGTGCGACGATCAACGGCGCCCGCGTCAGCCGCATCCGCACCTTCATCAAGGCGGTCGAGTCGGCGATTGCCTCGGGCAAGAAGGACGACGCCGCCGCGGCGCTGAAGGCAGCCCAGCCGGAGATGGCTCGTGGAGTCGCCCGGGGCGTGATTCACAAGAATACCGCGTCGCGGAAGTTCTCGCGCCTGACCAAGCGGGTCGCTTCGCTCGGTTAATTTTTGATTTACGTTAGGTTTCGGGACGGGCCGTCGGACTTACCGGCGGACCGTTTCATTTCGGTGACCGAAAAAAGTCTAGGGATTCCCGCGATTCGCGGAATCGGGATTTCTCCACAATCAGTGGTTTTGCCAGAAAACTGCCAATTTTTACCAGTTTTGGCGGCTTCCCTCTGTCAAGCCCGTTTATTTCACATTGATGAAAATTCGGCACTTGAATCACGCGCGCCAGACTCTCAAAACGAAGTTTCCGGCGGCGAATCCGCTCCGGGGGGCTAGGGACTGAGGATGCATTCGGTGTCGCGACTCGCATCGCGCGCGACGGTTTCTCATGTCCGGCAAGGTAAGAGTTTGGGAGGCGCGCGCCAGTGCAGGGCAGTCGGGAAAATCTGTGTGTCTCCGATGTCGCCACGGTTGCAGCGCCCCTTGAAGCCGCCTGGGAAACCATCCGTGCCGGCCTTCGCCGCGACTGCGGGGCGCGGACCTTTGACGGCTGGCTGAAGCCGGCCGAACTGGGCGCGTTCGACGGCGACTCCGGTGAGCTCGATATCGTCATGCCCAGCCAGTTCATGGCCGATTGGGTGCAAAGCCATTTCGGCGAGCGGCTGGCGCTGGCCTGGCGCAACGTGCTGCCGATCGTGCGCGACGTGCGAATCGTCGCGTCGGCCGACGGGCCCAAGCCCGCCCCGCTGCTGATCCTCGAGGAAATTCCGGTCGCACCGGCCAGCGCGCAGGAGCGCGATCCGTCGGCGCCCAATTTCGATCCGCGCTACCGCTTCGATACTTTCGTCGTCGGCAAGGCCAATGAAGTCGCTGCCACGGCGGCACGGACGCTGGCTACCGCCGACAGCGTCGCCTTCAACCCGCTGTTCCTCCATGGCGGCACCGGCCGCGGCAAGACCCACCTTCTGCATGCCATCGGCCAGGCGTTCCTCGAGCGCAGGCCCGGCGCGCGCGTGGTGTCGATGTCGGCCGAGAAGTTCATGGTCGAGTTCATCCGCGCGCTGAAGGAAAATGACACGATCGGCTTCAAGAGCCGGTTGCGTTCCGCCGACCTCTTGCTGATCGACGACGTCCAGTTCATCGCCGGCAAGGATTCGACCCAGGAAGAATTCTTCCACACGATGAACGAGATCATCACCGCCAACCGGCGGCTGGTGATCACCTCCGACCGGGCGCCGCAGGATCTCGACGGGATCGCGCCGCGCATCCTGTCGCGCCTCAGCTGGGGCCTGGTGGCCGACATCAACCCGGCCGATTATGAGCTCCGGCTCAACATCATCGACGCCAAGCTGACCGCGCTCCCGGGTGTGGAGATGCCGCGCGCCGTGGTCGAGTTCCTCGCCCGCCGCATCACCAGCTCGATCCGCGAGCTGGAAGGCGCGCTCAACCGCATCGCCGCCTATGCGATGATGACCGGCCGGGCGATCGACGTCGCCTTTGTCGAGGAAGTGCTGGCCAATGTGCTGCGCGCCAACCAGCGCCGCATCTCGATCGACGAGATCCAGACCCAGGTCGCCGAGCATTACCGCATCCGCAAGGCGGAAATGACCTCCGCCCGCCGCGCGCGCGAAGTCGCCCGGCCGCGCCAGGTGGCAATGTATCTGTCGAAGCAGCTGACGCCCAAGTCGCTGCCCGATATCGGCCGCCGTTTCGGCGGACGCGACCACACCACCGTGATTCATGCGGTCAAGCAGATCGAGCGGCTCCGCGCTGCGGATAGCGAGCTCGACGCCGACATCCGGTTGCTGACGCGCCAGCTGGAGGGCTGATCTGGGGGGTACGGGCGCCGATCATGACTGCGTCATGATGGATGCCGAGGTGAAGAGGTCCAGTCCCCAACTGGTCGAGGGCCCGCCGGATCGCTCCGACGGGCCCTACTTTTTTGCCCCGTCGCTCAATAGGAGCGGGTCGCGGTCTGCTTGCCTTCCGGCGGGACGGTGATCTTGACCGTTTCGCCCGAGGTGCCGGGGAAGCCGGTGAACATGGCGTCGACCAGGCTCGGCACCAGCTTGCCCAATTCGTCGGTCCGCGAGCGGGCCTTGGCCTTGCCTTCGAACAACGAGGCGTTGTCGACCTTGCGGCGGATATCGAGGTCGAGCTGGCTGACATAATAAGTGTAGCTGCTGATCGAGCTGCCATAGCCGCCATAGCCGCCATACCAGAAGGGATCGTCCCAGCCCCACAAATAGCCGCCGCGGCCATAGCCCCAGCCGCCCCATCCGCCGCCGAAGCCGAGCCCGTAACGCCCGTAGCGGCCGTAGCTAAACGGATCCTGGACGATCTCGGTATGGCCGTCGTCGACGCCGTAGCCGAGCCGGACGACCATCGTCGCCTGGTCGATCGAGGCGGCGCGGGCATAGCCCTGGGCCTGCATCCGCTGCGCGACCAGCTCGGCGTAGCGCGAGAATTCGAGCCCGCCCATGTCGGCGGCGTTGAGCGGCGCAACGACGAAACTCTGGCCCTGCGGGGCCGGCATCACCTGGAAGCGGGAGACCTTGGTCTGGAGGCCGGTGGTGCAGCCTGTCAGGCCAAGCGCCGATACACCAAGCAAAACCGCGGCGGCCAATTTGTTGATACGCATCGTTCTCACCCCTGAGTCGAAAACCCCGTGGCAAGAACATAACATGAAACGTGCTGAATAGACGATGAAGCGCCACGGTCGCCTTTGCGACTCAATGGCTTAGTCGCGCAAACCGACCGCCCGATAGGCCTCCGCCAGGGTCGGCGCGGCGAGTTCGGCGGCCCTTTGCGCGCCCGAAGCGAGGATCGCGTCGAGCGCGGCCTCGTCGCGGCGAAGCTCGATCAGCCGTTCGCGCAGCGGCCCGATTAGCGCGATCGCCGCATCGGCCAGGGCAGGCTTGAACGCGCCGAACCCCTGGCCGGCGAAGCGCTTTAGGACTTCAGCCTCGGTCGCGCCGGTCATCGCCGCCATGATGCCGACCAGATTCTTCGCTTCGGGCCGTCCTTCGAGCAGCGCCGGATCGTCGGGCAGCGGATCGGGATCGGTCCTGGCCTTGCGGATCTTCTGGGCGATCAGATCGTCGCTGTCGGTCAAATGGATGCGGCTCTGCTCCGACGGGTCGGACTTGGACATTTTCGCGGTGCCGTCGCGCAGCGACATGACCCGCGCCGCAGTGCCGCCGCCGATGAACGGTTCGGGCGGAATGAACAGCTCGACATCGAAATCATTGTTGAACTTGAGCGCGATGTCGCGGGCCAGCTCGATATGCTGCTTCTGGTCCTCGCCGACCGGGACATGGGTCGCCTGGTAGAGCAGCACGTCGGCCGCCTGCAGCACCGGATAGTCGAACAAGCCGACGCTCGAGCCTTCGCGGTTCTTGCCGGCCTTGTCCTTCCACTGGGTCATGCGGTTGAGCCAGCCCATTCGCGCCGTGCAATTGAGAATCCAGCACAGCTCGGCATGGGCCGGGACCGCGCTGTGGGCAAAGACGATCGACTTGTTCGGATCGATCCCGCTGGCGATCAGCGCCGCCGCCATTTCGCGCACGTTGGACCTCAGCGTCGCCGGTTCGATGTCAACCGTCAGCGCATGCATGTCGGCGAGGAAGAACAGGCACTCTGCCTCGTCCTGCATCCTGACCCAGCGCAGGATGGCGCCGAGGAGATTGCCGAGGTGGAGATCACCGGTCGGCTGGATGCCGGAAACGACGCGCATGGCCTTGCTCATACCGAATCACTCCCGCGCTTGCCGCGCCTGCTGAGCAGCGCCTTGATGTCTTCCTTGTCCATGCCGCCCAGCACCCAGACGGCCGGGAAATAGACCGCCATCCCGCCGCTGACCAAGGCCAGCACGCCGACCAGCCGGTGACCGGCCGAACCAGTGAACCATTCGGGAATGGCGAGCTTGATGGCGTAGAGCGCGGCGACCATCAGCGCGCCGGCCGCAAACTGCCGGGCGATGCGGCTGGCCAGCCAGCCTTCGATCCGGAAATGACCGCGGCGGTGCAGCACCACATAGAGCATCAGACAGTTGAGCCAGGAGCAGATGGCGATCGCCGAGGCGAGGCCGGCGATCCCGAACGGCGGGATCAGCGCGAAGTTCAGGACAACCGTGGCGACCAGGACGATGCAGGCGATCTTGACCGGCGTCGCGGTATCCTGGCGCGCATAGAAGCCGGGGGTCAGCACCTTGACCAGCACATAGGCGGGAAGGCCGAGCACGATGATCGACAAAGTGAGCGCGGTCAGGCCGGCATCTTCGGCGGTGAAGCGGCCACCCTGGAACAGGGCCGAGGCAAGCGGGCCGGCGCTGACCGCCAACGCCAGTGCGGCGGGCAGGCACAGCAGCATCGCCAGCTCGGCCGCCTGGCCCTGGACCTTGGCCGCCATGTGCGGCTCATTGGCGCCGACATGCTTGCTGACCTGGGGCAGGATGGCGGTGCCGAGTGCGGCGCCGATCACGCCCAGCGGCAGCTGATTCAGTCGGTCGGCATAGTTGAAATAGCTGAGCGCGCCGGTGCCGATCCGGGCGAGGAAGAAAGTGTCGATGAAGGCGCTGATCTGATACACGCCGGCGCCGAGCGTGGCGGGGATCACCACCCGGCCGAACTGGCGGACGCCGGGCGTCAGGCGCGTGCGGCGCAGCTTGAGCGTGATCCCGGCGCGCCTCGCCGCCCACCACAACAGGCCGAGCTGCAACACGCCGCCGATCGTCACCGCGATCGCCGGCGCGGTGGCGCTGACCTCACCGCCGTCGCGGACGAAGATCAGCGCGGCGAGCATCGTGATGTTGAGCAGCGCCGGGGCGAAGGCGGCGGCGGTGAATTTGGCGAGGCTGTTGAAGATGCCCGAGAAAAGGGAGACCAGGCTGATCAGGATGAGGTAGGGGAAGGTGATCCGGGTCAGGAATGTCGCCAGGCCCAGTTTCTCGCCCGAATAGCCCGAGATTGCAGCCACGAAGAGCGGCATGATGATCTCGAACAGCAGGGTGAAGAGGACCAGCGCCGGGACAAACACCGCCAGCACTTCCTCGGAGAAATGCTTGGCTTCGGCCTCCCCATTTTCGCCTTGCAGCCGCTGCGCGTAGAGCGGCACGAACCCGGCCGAAAAGGCGCCCTCGCCGAACAGCCGGCGGAAAGTGTTGGGCAGCCGGAAGGCGACGAAGAAGGCGTCGGCCTGCCAGCTGGCGCCCATCACCCGGCTCATCAGCATTTCGCGGCCAAAGCCCGCGATCCGGCTGACCAGGGTCAGGCCGCCGATGGTGCCGGTCGCCTTGACGAGGTTCATGTGCCGTCCGGCAGGCGGTTAAGCGTTGCCGACCGGAGGCTCGCCCGCTCCGCCCGGCTGGCCGTCGATCTGCTGCTGCGCGTCGGACTGCGCCATATAGGCGCTGGCGAAGTCGATCGGGTCGAGCAGCACCGGCGGGAAACCGAGGTTCTGGATCGCTTCGGCGATGATCTGCCGCGCGAACGGGAACAGCAGGCGCGGCGCCTCGACCAGCAGGAACGGCGGCAGTGCCTCTTCCGGAATGTTGCGGAAGCCGAACAGGCCGGCGTAGCTCAGGTCGACGATGAAATGCGTTCCGCTGTCGGACTTGGCGTTGACCTCGATCTTGAGGATGATTTCGTGGACGTCGTCGCCGACCTTGCCGCCGTTGATCCCGAACTGCACGTCCAGCGCGGGCTGGGTCTGCCACTGGAAGACCTGCGGCGCCGAGGGGCTCTCGACCGAAAGATCCTTGATATATTGAGCGATCGTCTGTGCCTGCGGCTGCTCGCCGGCGCCCTGGCCATTGGCTTCGGGGGCATCAATGATCGGATCTTGTTCGTCGGCCATGAAACTTCCTTGGAAAATCGTAACGGTTGGTAGGGTAGAACGGGTCCGGTTGGGCCCGTAAAGCACGGGGCGAGCGACTAGCAGCCGCGCCTTTGCGGTGCAATGGCGAGGCCATGCGATGGAGCGCCCTTTGAATATGTGCGTTGTCGGGATTATGTTGCGTGTTAATTGAGTAGCTCGAAACGGAATCATCATTGACTGCAATCGTCATCCTCGCGCTCGTCGCATTGTTCATCGGCCTCCGGCTCTACAGCGTGCTGGGCGAGCGCACGGGGCATGAGCAGCCCATCCTGAAGCCGGCCGACAGCGAGGCCGACGCGCGGGTCGAGCCGCGCCCGGCGCCGCGCGCTGCAGGACCGGCGATGCCGAGCGAGCCCGACGAGCTGGCCTATCTGCCGACCGCCGGGCCCGGCGTCCGCGCGATGCTTGCATCTGACCCGACTTTCGACGTGGCCCGCTTCCTCGAAGGCAGCAAGGGCGCCTACCGCCTGATCCTCGAGGCGTTCTGGAAAGGCGATGTCGAGGCGATGCGGCCCTATGTCGACGGGCATGTCCTCGAGACGTTCGCCTCGGCGGTGGAACAGCGGACCAAGGACGGGCTGGTGCTCGACAACCGGCTGGTGGCAATCGACCAGGCGCTGGTGGCCGCCGCCGAGATCGAGCGCAGCGTCGCCTTGGTCACCGTGCGGTTCGAGGCGGATATCGCCGCCATCACTCGCAATGCGGCCGGCGAAGTCGTGGCCGGCTCGCTGTCGGACGCGATCCAGACCCGCGATCGCTGGACGTTCCGCCGCGACATCAGCTCGCGCGATCCCAACTGGCTATTGGTCGAAACCGACGAGGAAGAGTGAGCGCGCTCTTTCGTGCGCTCGCGCTCGCTGCAACGCTGACCCTTGCCGCCTGCGCCACGCGGGCACCGCCGCCGGCACCGCAGCCGCCGGCACCGGTTCCCACTCCAACACCAACGCCACCACCGCCCCCGGTTGCGCCGCCTCCTGCAAACGCGATCGAAGCTGGTGTGGCTTTGGCGGCACCGGCGAATCTTAACCCGTCTGAAGCCGAGCGAGCGCTTGCCGCTTTCCGCCTGAGCTGTCCGGTACTGACCCGCCGCCAGGACCAGAGCGGTTTGACCAGTGCAGCCGACTGGTTGCCGCTGTGCGAGGAGGCCGCCAGTCTGCCGCAGGCCAACGCCGCCGCCTTTTTTCGCGACCGGTTCGAATGGGTGAGGGTAGGGGCAGGGGAGGCCTTCGCTACCGGCTATTATGAGCCGGAAATCCTCGGCTCGCGGACGGCGGCAAACGGCTACGAAGTGCCGATCTACGCCAAGCCGGACGATCTCGCGCGCTGCTATGGGCCGGATGGTACTGGCAGGGGCCGGGTCGATCATGAAGGCCTTTGCATCCTCTATTACACGCGCGCCGAGATCGAGGATGGGGCGCTCGCCAACCGCGCGCTGGAGCTGGGCTGGGCGGCCGACCCGATCGAGCTGTTTTTCCTGCAAATCCAAGGTTCCGGAAGGGTCAAGTTGCCCGACGGACAGATCATGCGGATCGGCTATGCCGACCAGAATGGCCGCGAATATGTCGCCATCGGCCGGCTGCTGCGCGATCGCGGAATCCTGCCCCCGGGCGGGGCCAATTTAGATGCAATCGTCGCCTGGATGCGGGCCCAGCCGGACGGCGGCAAATCGCTGATGCGCGAGAATCCGAGCTATGTCTTTTTCAAGGAACTGACCGGGCCGGGGCCGCTTGGCGCGCTCAATGTCGCGGTGGCACCGCACGCCTCGGTCGCGGCGGACCCGAGATTCGTGCCGCTTGGCGCGCCGGTGTTCCTGGTGCTCGACCGGTCTGAGGCTTCGGGCCTGTGGGTGGCGCAAGATACCGGCGGGGCGATCAAGGGCGCCAACCGGTTCGACACTTTCTGGGGGGCGGGCGACGATGCCCGGCGCATCGCCGGCGGCATGTCGGCCAAGGGGCAGGCGCTGATCCTGCTACCCAAGGGGACGGTGGCGCGTGCGCAGCCTGTCCGCTGAAGAAGCGGCGCTTTGGGCGCGGGTTACCGCGACCATCCGTCCATTGTCGCGTGAACCGATCGAGCAGCCAGCCGACCAACCGCCGGCTATTTCGGCAGCACCCAAACCAAAGGGACGCGTGCCCGACCCTCGGCCCACCAAGCCGATTCCCGCACCCCCCAAGAACCTTCATCAGTCAACGCTTGACGGCAGCTGGGACCGCCGCCTCAGCTCGGGGCAAATCCAACCCGACCGGACGCTCGACCTCCATGGTCACAACCTCGATCGTGCCTGGCAGGCGATCGACCATGGCCTGGAACGGGCCATTGCCACAGGAGATCGGGTATTGCTGTTAATTACCGGGCACCAGCGCCAGGGCGAGCCGCCGTTGGCAAGGGGCCGGATCCGGGCCGCCGTCCATGACTGGCTGGCGGCATCGCGTCACGCCTCGCAAATCGCCGCCGTGAGGGGTGCTCACCGTCGTCATGGCGGGGGCGGAAGCCTCTACATTATTTTGCGGAAGCCCCGGTGAATTCCACCCTTTTTTAACCTCAACTGTTTAGCCCTGTTTTCTTAAGATTCCCGCTGCGCGCACGCGGGGTGGCAAGGGGCAGGCAAGATTTCCACGGTTAAGGACGGGACTGCACAAAAAATCAGCAACGCCCTGTTGTCGGGCGCGGCGGGCATTGCCTCGTTCCTGTTTTCGATGGTTGCCTTCCTCTACATCACAAGGTTCAACGAACAGGTGCTGGCCTCGATCGGGGCCGGCATGTTCTGCCTGCTGATTAGCTACATCGCCTCCGAACGCCCCAACAGCGAGAGCGCCCGCGCCCTGAATGCGCTGGGCGATCGCCTGCTCGCCGTCGAGCAGGGCGACCTCACCAGCCCCACGCCGAAGAGCGTTCGCGAGTGCATGCCGAAGCTGGCAACCGCGGTCGACAGCCTGTTCGCCGAAGTCCGCGCGTCGATCGAAAACGCCCATGCGCTGGGCATGTACGATCCGGTCACTTCCTTGCCCAATCGCCTGCATTTCCGCGCCGAAGCGGACAAGATGCTCGCCGCCCGCCCGGCAGCGACCAGGGCGGCGATGCTGTTCGTCGACCTCGACCGGTTCAAGAACGTCAACGACAGCCTCGGTCATGCCCGCGGCGACCAATTGCTGATCATGGTCGCCAACCGGCTGCGCGTGGTGGTCACCGCCGAGCTTGGCGAAGGGACCGGCCAGCGGCCGCTGCTCGCTCGCCTCGCCGGCGACGAATTCACGATTTTCTTCCCGGAGATTGAGGAAGCGGCCGACGCCGAACGCGTTGCCCGCCGGATTGCCCTGGCCATTTCCGAACCGTTCGAGCTTCACGGTCACAGCGTCGATATCGGTGCTTCGGTGGGTGTCGCCATCGGCCCCGATCATGGCACCGGCATCGAATCGCTGATGCGCGCCGCCGACATCGCCATGTACCGGGCCAAGAATAGTGGCGGCGGCCGTTATTGCCTGTTCAGCGACGAACTGGCCGCCGAGCATCAGCTCAAGGTCGATACCGAGGCCGCGCTCAGTGAAGCCGTCCAGCGCGGCGAGTTCGTCCTCGCCCTCCAGCCGCAGCTAAGCTTCGCCACCGGCGAGGTCAGCGGTGCCGAGGCGCTGCTGCGCTGGAACCATCCGCGCGAGGGGATGCGCTCGCCCGGCACCTTCATTCCGATTGCCGAGCAGACCGGGATCATCGCCGACATCGGCGACTGGGTGATCGCCGAAGTCGCTTCGATGCTGGCCGAATGGCATGCCCAGGGCATCAAGCGGCGGTTGGCGTTCAACGTCAGCCCGCGCCAGCTCGACCGCGCCGATTTCTTCCAGCGCATGCGGGCCAGCTTCAGCGATGCCGGCGTGCCGCTGTCGCTGGTCGAGCTGGAATTCACCGAGAGCGCGGCGATGGAATGTTCGGAGACGGTGCTGACCGAGATTGCCGCGCTACGCCGCGACGGCGCGTCGATCGCGATCGATGACTTCGGCACCGGCTATTCCAACATCGCCCGATTGCGCTCGATGCCACTCGACCGGGTCAAGCTCGATCCGTCGCTCATCGTTGACATCGAAAGCAGCGAGAAGGCCCGCGTTGTCGTCCAGGCGGTAATCCAGCTGGTCAAAGGCGTCGGCGCCGAAGTGGTCGCCGAAGCGGTCGAGAATGTCGCCCAGGCCGATATATTGCGGGCGATGGGCTGCGAGACGGTCCAGGGATTTGTCTTCGCCCAGCCGATGTTCGAGGAAGAATATCTAAGCTGGACCCGCAACGCCGACCGCGGCTCGCGCAGCGTCGCCTAACCGAAGACCTTTTTCAAAACTCGACCATAAATGCGGCTGAGGGCCTGGATGTCCTCGACCCGTGCATGCTCGCCGACCTTGTGCATGGTGGCGTTGGGCAGGCCGAAATCGACCACCGGGCAGAGCTGGATGAGGAAGCGGCCGTCCGAAGTGCCGCCGCTGGTCGACAGCTCCGGTTCGATGCCCATTTCGTCGCGGATCGCCGTGACTACCACGTCGTAGAGCTCGCCGGGCGGGGTGAGGAAAGCCTCGCCCGAGATACGCGCCCGAACGGTCGAACCTGGTGCTTCCCGCTCGGCGATCTCCTCGACCAATTTCACCAGATGCTCGCCGCGCTGGAGATTGTTGAAGCGGATGTTGAGCTGGGCGGTCGCCGAGGCCGGAATGACGTTGCTAGCCTGGGTTGGGGTCGAGACGGCGGTGAATTCGAGGTTGGACGGCGGGAAAGCATCGGTGCCGTTGTCGAGATGGAGCGCGTCGAGCGCGGCGATGACCCGCGCCAGCTTGGGCATCGGATTGTCGGCGCGGTGGGGATAGGCGACGTGGCCCTGCGTCCCGGGAACGTCGATCCACAAATTGACCGACCCGCGCCGGCCGATCTTGATGGTGTCGCCGAGGAGGTCGACCGAGGTCGGTTCGCCGATCAGGATCATGTCGGGACGGATGTTACGCTCGCTGAGCCAATCGATGATCCGCGGCGTGCCGTAGGTGGCATAGCCCTCCTCATCGCCGGTAATCAGGAAAGACAGGGTACCCTTGTCCTGCGGCATCGATGCAGCCGCGGCGGCAAAGGCGGCGATAGCGCTTTTCATGTCATTGGCGCCGCGCCCGGTCAGCACGCCGTCCTCGACCAGCGGATTGAAGGGGTCGCTGCCCCAGCCATCGCCGGGCGGGACCACGTCGAGGTGACCGGCAAAGCCGAAGTGCGGCGCGCCTTGCCCACGAATCGCAACCATATTCTCGGTCGGCCCGTCGGGCGCCTCGCCCATCACCCAGCGATGGATTTCAAATCCGTTCGCACTGAGTGCCGCCGCCAGCACATCGAACACGTCGCCGCGCGCGGGCGTGGTGCTGGGGCAGGCGATCAGCGCCTTGGCGAGCTCGACGGGGTCGATGGACGAAGTCATGACGCTCGCCTAGCAAGGGGATCGCCATGCCGAAAGTCGATCTTGAGTCAGTCGCTCCTTCCAACGCCACCGGTTACCCCGACCCATTCCACAAGGAGATGGCGGGGAGGTGGTGGAAGCGGATCGCGCCGCTAGCGGGCTTGACCGAGCTCGGCGCCAGCCATGTCACACTTGATCCGGGCGGCTGGTCGAGCCAGCGTCACTGGCACGATACCGAGGACGAAATGGTCATCATGCTGTCGGGAACCGCCATTCTTGTCGAGGATGATGGCGAAACCCTGGTGAAGGCCGGTGACATACTGGCCTGGCCCAAGGGGAACGCCACTGGGCACCATCTGATCAACAGGTCAGACGAGCCTTGCAGCTTTGTTGCGATCAGCGCTGGCAAGCGGACGGCGGGCGGATATTCCGACATCGATATGCTATTCACGGACGACGGGCGGTTCGTGCACCGTGACGGGACGGAATATCCGAGGCGGGGCTAGGCGGTCCCGGCGGCCTCGATCGATTCGATCACCCAGGGCTCGTCCTGGGCCTGCTCGATCCATTCAACCACATCGGCGCGGTGCAACACCGCTTCCATGTAGGCGGCGGCGAACGGCGGGACGCGCACGCCATAAGTTACGAAGCGTGTGACAACCGGCGCGAACATGATGTCGGCCGCGCTCCAGTTGCAGAACAGATATTCGCAGGTGCCGCCGAAGCGGGCGCGGGCCTGTGCCCAAAGATTGAGAATGCGGTTGATGTCGGCTTCGACCTCGGTCGAGAGTTCGGCCGAGCCGAAGTTGCGGCGGACATTGAACGGCAGCTCGCGGCGCAAGGCTGAAAATCCGCTATGCATCTCGGCGGCCATCGAACGGGCCATGCCGCGAGCCGCCTCGTCCTCGGGCCAGAAACGCTCTCGGCCGACCTTGTCGGCGCAAAAGTCGATAATCGCCAGGCTGTCCCAGATGACGGTTTCGCCATCCCACAGGATCGGCACCTTGCCCAGCGACGGGGCAAATTCGTCGCCTTCGCGGCGCTGTTCCCAGACTTCATCGAACAGCGGGACGACCAGCTCCTCGAACTCGAACCCGGCATGCTTCAGCGCCAGCCAGCCGCGCATCGACCAGCTCGAATAGGCGCGGTTGCCGATGATCAGCTTCATGGCGTTTTCTGTTTCAATTTTGGGCCGCTTCCACGATTGCCGTCCTTAACTCGGCGATGCCGCTTCCGGTTTCGCTCGAGGTCGGCAGGATGAGCGGGTGGGCCGCCGGATGTTTCGCGGCTTCGGTGCGAATCGCCTCAATGGTTGCGTCGAGGTCGGTCGGCTTGACCTTGTCGGCCTTGGTCAGGACGAGGTGATAGCTGACCGCCGCATCGTCGAGCATTTTCATGATGTCGCGATCGACGTCCTTGAGCCCGTGGCGGGCGTCGACCAGCACCAGTGCGCGCTTTAGCACCTGCCGGCCGCGAAGAAAGTCGTTGATCAGGAAGCGCCAGCGCTTGACCATGTCTTTTGGCGCCTCGGCAAAGCCATAGCCGGGCATGTCGACCAGCCGCAGCGTCAGCGGCTTGCCGACATCGAAATAATTGAGCTCCTGCGTCCGGCCCGGCGTGTTCGACGCGCGGGCCAGCTTGCTGCGGTTGGTGACCGCGTTGATCAGCGAGCTCTTGCCGACGTTGGAGCGGCCGGCGAAGGCAATCTCCGGCACGGTCGGCTGGGGCAAATGCTCCAGCTTCGGCGCCGACTTCAGGAACTCGATCGGCCCCGAGAAGAGCCTTCGGGCACGTTCGGCAATGCCGGCTTCGTCAGTCACCTCAGGTCTTGACCGGATGCGTGTCGCTGAGGTGCATGTCGTAGCGCTTGTAGAGCCACGCCTGCTGGCCGATCGTCAGGATATTCGATACCACCCAGTAGAGCTGCAGGCCGGCCGCGAACGGCGCCATCACGAACATCAGCACCCAAGGCATGAAGCTGAAGATCTGCTGCTGGACCGGGTCCATCTGCTGCGGGTTGAGCTTGAACTGGATGAACATGGTGACGCCAAGCAGGATCGGCAGCACGCCGATGGCGAGGAAGCCCGGCGGCGTGAAAGGCAGCGTGCCGAACAGGTTGAGGACCGTGGCCGGGTCGGGCGCGGACAGGTCATGGATCCACAGCGCGAACGGCTGGTGGCGCATTTCAACGCTGACCATCAGCACCTTGTAGAGCGCGTAGAACACCGGGATCTGCAGCAGGATCGGGAGGCAGCCCGCGGCCGGATTGATCTTCTCTTCCTGGTACAGCTTCAGCATTTCCTGCTGCAGCCGCGGCTTGTCGTCCTTGTAGCGCTCCTGCAGCGCCTTCATCTTCGGCTGGATCTTGCGCATCCCGGCCATCGACCGGAACTGCTTGTCGGCAATCGGGAACATCAGGCCGCGAACGATCAACGTCAGGCAGATGATGGCGAAGCCGAAGTTGCCGATCTGACCGAACAGCCACAGCAGCACCTTGAAGATCGGGATCATGAACCAGATGAACCAGCCCCAATCGATTGCCCGATGGAGCTCGACAATCCCGCCTTTCTCATATTTTTGCAGCAGGTCGTAATCCTTGGCGCCCGCAAAGAGGTGCGTTTCCCCGGTAACGGCCTGGCCCGGCGCGACCACGAACGGCGCGCCGGCATAATCAGCCTGGTAGGCGCCAGACTGGGTGCGCTTGAAGCTGGCCTCAATCGGGGCGTTGGCGGCCGGGGCGAGGGCGGTCAGCCAGTATTTGTCGGTGAAGCCGAGCCATCCACCGCGGCTGTCCAGCACGACGCCCGACTTGTCCTCGTCCAGCGTTTCCCATTTGACATCATATTCGGCCTTGCCGCCGAGATAGCTGATCGGCCCGACATGGTTGGTCCAGGTCGACGGATCCTTACTCTTGTCCGAGCGGCTGGTGAGGCCATAGGTCCGAACCGCGACGGCACTGGTGCCGGCGTTCACCACCCGCTGCCGGACCGTGAACAGATAGCCGTCGTCTACCGCGATGACCTGCTCAAACCGCTGGCCGGTCGGGTTGGTCCAACTCAAGGTCACCGGCTTGCCGGGGGCGAGCGTGGGTGCGCTGGCGGCCCAGACGCTGTTGGCGTCGGGCGTGGCGATGCCCTCGCCGGACCAGCCGAACTGGGCGAAATAGCTGTCTTTCGTTCCAGCCGGCGACAACAAGCGCACCGGCGGCGAATCCTTCTTGATCGTCTCGCGCTGCTTGACCAGGACGAGATCGTCGAACCGGGCGCCCTTCAGATTGATCGAACCTTCGAGGCTCGGCGTTTCGATGCGCACGCGCGGCGCTTCGGCCAGCACGACAGGGCGTTCGCGCAACGTCTGCGGCGCCGGGGTGCCCGGGATGGCGGCAGGCTGCGCGGCCGGCTTCGTCTTGCCACTCTCGACCTGATGGGCGGGCGGCTGCGGCGTCGGGAAGAATTTCTCGGACAAGAGCCCCCAGCCGAGCAGCACCAGGGCGCTCAGCACGATCGCGAGGAGCATGTTGCGATTATCGTTCACTCGACTGTCCTTGAATATCAGGGGACGGGATCAACACCCTGTCCGCCCCATGGATGGCAACGGAAGATGCGCTTGAGGGCCAGCCAGCTTCCTTTGAGCGCGCCATAGCGTTGCAAAGCGGTGATTGCATAGGCCGAACAGCTTGGCTGGAACCGGCAGCTGGGCGGCAGGACCCGGCTTGGGCCTTTTTGCCAAGCCCGGGTAAGCAGGATGAGGCCTTTGGCAATCATGGCGCTGGAAGCAGGGCAATACTCTGCTGACTGCCCAATTTTCTGAGAGCGCGGGCCAAATCGAGGCGAAGCGCACCGAACTCCCGCTCATTTCCGCCCTGGCGTCCGATCAGCACATGGTCAGATCCGGGAATTCCGTCTGTCGGCAGCAACTCGCGGGCTATCGAGCGCAGACGGCGCTTCATCCGGTTGCGGACGACGGCATTGCCGATCTTCTTGGTCACGGTGAAACCGACGCGCATGGTCGGGTCGTCATCGCCGCGCGGGCGGACGAGCAGGACGAATCCGGGCATGGGGGCGCGCTTGCCGCGGTTGGCGGCGAGGAAATCCGAGCGCTTGGTAAGGGTAACTAGGCGCTGAGCTTCTTGCGGCCGCGGGCGCGGCGCGCGTTCAGCACCTTGCGTCCGCCGACCGTCGCCATGCGGCTGCGGAACCCGTGCCGCCGCTTGCGGACCAGATTGCTCGGCTGGAAAGTGCGCTTCATCGCTCATGCCTTTAAATTCGAATGAAAAAGGGCCGCCGAAGCGGCCGTTGTTGGGGGCGCGGATAGTCGCGAGGGCCGCAGAAGTCAACGCTGATCGTGGATTTGATCACTCTCGCCGGCAGCCATCTGTTCCTTACGGATTGCCTCGCGGCGGAGCGCACTTGGGCGGCGGAGTATCAGATCTGCCCAACGCGTTGGCGTGACGGGTCGTCCGAGCACTTTTGGGGCCTTTTTTCCTTCCCACCGCTTTAGTTTCACATAGTGGCGGCGTGCCCACATGCTCGACTTCAGAACCAGAATAAGGCCGGGAATGCCGAAGAACAGCCCGCCTGGACCTGGAATCGGACCAACGATCAGGGCCGCACCGAGCAGCACGATGCCGATGACGAACATAGACCATTCGACCCAGGGATGATCGAAAAAGGCCCGCCATTGTTCGCGACTGATCATGTGACCGATGTGGGCAAGGAATAAGACGAGACAAGGGCGCTTGCGTAACGATTCGGATGCAGTCTAGGCTTGGCATGCCGAGCTAGGGGGACGTTTGCGCCATTGCTGTGTGCGTCGCGCGGACGGCGGCCGTTGATGGTCGCCACCGTTGCCACCGTCGCCTACCTCGGGCTCGAGGCACGATCGGTCGAGGTCCAGGTTCAGCTGTCGAGCGGGCTGCCGAAATTCCACATCGTGGGATTGCCGGACAAGGCCGTTGCCGAGAGTCGCCAGCGGGTCAGGGCAGCGCTGTCGTCGATCGGTCTTGCGCTGCCGCCCAAGGTGATCACCGTCAACCTGTCGCCTGCTGACCTACCCAAGGAAGGCGCGCACTTCGATCTTCCCATTGCGTTATGCCTGCTGGCGGCGATCGGGGCGACCGACGCCGAAAGCCTGTCGCACTATATCGCCGTCGGCGAACTGGCGCTGGACGGGCGGATTGCAACATCACCCGGCGTGCTGCTCGCCGCGCTGCATGCCAGCGGGCAGGGCATGGGGCTGATCTGTCCGGCCAAACAAGGCGCTGAAGCCGCCTGGGCCGGCAATGTCGAAGTGTTGGCGGCGCCCGACCTGCTGGCCCTGCTGTCGCATTTGAAAGGGACGCAGTTGCTTCGGCCGCCTGAGCCGGGCGAGGCCGAGCCGGTGGTCGGCGGACCGGACCTGAAGCAGGTCAAGGGCCAGGAAGTCGCCAAGCGGGCGCTGGAGATCGCCGCGGCCGGCGGCCACAATCTGCTGATGAGCGGCCCGCCCGGGGCAGGCAAGTCGCTGCTCGCCGCCTGCCTGCCGGGGATCTTGCCGCCGCTCGAACCGGCCGAGGCGCTCGAAGTGTCGATGGTCGCCAGCGTGGCCGGCGAGCTGGAGGGCGGACGGCTGCGACGCCGCCGCCCGTTCCGGTCGCCGCATCACAGCGCCTCGATGCCGGCCCTCGTCGGAGGAGGACTCAAAGTGCGGCCTGGAGAGATCAGCCTGGCGCATCTGGGCGTGTTATTCCTCGACGAACTGCCCGAGTTCCAGCGGACCGTGCTCGATTCGCTGCGCCAGCCGCTGGAGACGGGCACCGTCAGCGTTGCCCGAGCCAATATGCACGTCACCTTCCCGGCGCGGGTGCAGATGGTGGCGGCGATGAACCCCTGCCGCTGCGGTCATCTCGGCGATCCGGCGCTGGCCTGTGCGCGGGCGCCGCGCTGCGCCGCCGACTATCAGGCCAAGGTGTCGGGGCCGTTGCTCGACCGCATCGACCTCCACGTCGAAGTCCAGGGCGTCAGCGCCGCCGACTTGACCTTGCTACCGCCCGCCGAGGGCAGCGACGAGGTCGTCAAGCGGGTCGCAGCGGCGCGGTCAGTCCAGTCGCGGCGGTTCAACGGCAATGGCGTCCGGACCAATGCCGAAGCCGATGGCGAACTGCTTGATGCCATCGCCACGCCGGATGAGCCGGGCCGCAAGCTGCTGGCCGACGCCGCCGCGGCGATGCGATTGAGCGCGCGGGGGTTCCATCGCGTACTCAGGGTTGCGCGGACGAT
Organism: Sphingomonas sp.; assembly: GCF_023266535.1. Classification (GTDB taxonomy): domain Bacteria; phylum Pseudomonadota; class Alphaproteobacteria; order Sphingomonadales; family Sphingomonadaceae; genus Sphingomicrobium. The sequence continues at coordinate 31,043 of NZ_JAHFPY010000020.1, forward strand.
TGCCGACCTGGCCGGAGCCGAAACGGTCGGCCGGATCCATGTAGCCGAAGCGCTCAGCTACCGTCGCCAGGCACCGCGCAACTGATTGCCATAGGCAAAAGCCTCGGCTAGCAGGCGCCCGCGTGCCCCCGTGGCGGAATGGTAGACGCGCTCGACTCAAAATCGAGTGTCGAAAGACGTGTCCGTTCGAGTCGGACCGGGGGCACCAGCAAATAGCGCAGGCAATGCGGCGTATTGCCGAGCATTTTGCTCCGAAAATCCCAGCTTCCGCGCCATCTGGCGGCCAACCTAATGTTGGTTAAGATGCCGCCATGGACGCGCGCATTGGCCAGCAAGGTGATTCGCCTTCGCCCGACATGGAGGCGCTTCAGGTCAAGCGTGTCCGGCTGCTCGCGTCGCTGACGCTGATGGCCGGCGTCGGCCTGATCCTGGCCTTGCCGTTTGCGCTTCGCGCCGGCGCCGAATTCTTCCTTCCGGTCACTGCCGCGCTGGTCGTCGCGATCGCGCTTGTGCCGATGCTGGAATGGTTCGAGCGGCGCGGTGTGCCGGCGAAGCTCGCCTCGCTGCTGTGCGTGCTGGTGTTCCTGGCGACTGCAGTCTTCGCCATGGCGGCGATCGTCATCCCGGCGATCGACTGGGTGGCGTTGATCCCGCAGCGGATCGACCGGGTGACGCATACGCTGGCGCCGCTGATCGACCTTTACTCCAACCTGGAGAAATTCATCGACAAGACCGCGGCGCGGATCTCGCTCGAAGCGAGCCAGGCGCGGACCGTGAGGGTCGAGACGCCCAATTCCTTGCTCGGCATCATCACAGCTTCGGCTCCGCATGCAGCGATCCAGCTCTTCTTTGCCCTGCTCGTCGTCTATTTCTTCCTCGCCGGTTGGACCGGCATGCGCAAGCGGACGATTGTCAGCCGCGGCAGCTTCGAGGGTGCGCTGACCACCGCCCGCGTAATTCAGCAGACGGTCGATGCGACCTCGACCTATATCGGCACAATCACCGTCATCAACGTCTGCCTGGGCGGGTTGACCGCAGCCATCCTGTGGGCGCTTGGCATGGATTCGCCGGTGATGTGGGGCGGCATCGTCGCGGTCCTGAATTACATCCCCTATCTGGGCCCGATTGTCGCCGCTGTGCTGCTTGCGCTGGGCGGACTGATGACCTTTGCCGATCCCTGGGCGGCGATGTTGCCGCCTTTGATCTTCATCTCGCTGCACCTGATGGAAGCCAATGCGATCACGCCGCTGATCGTCGGCCACCGGCTGACCATCAATCCGCTGCTGATCCTGGTTTCGCTGTCATTCTGGGCGTGGGTGTGGGGCACGACCGGTGCGCTGCTGGCGGTCCCGCTGCTGATTATTTTCAAGACGATTTTCGCCGCTGCTGGCACTCCGGACATCGCCGGCTTCCTGTTTGAGGACGGGACCTTGACCCACGTCGGCGAAGAGGAAGAAAAAGAGGCCTAAAAAAGCGGTCCATCCTTGTTGACAGGGTGGGGCCGCTCTCCTAGTTGGCCGCCCTGCCCAAAACGCGGGTGTAGCTCAGTTGGTTAGAGCGCCGGCCTGTCACGCCGGAGGTCGCGGGTTCGAGCCCCGTCACTCGCGCCATTTCTGTTCATTTGGAATAAGCTGCGTCGGCTGCTTTTATTGCGCGGCCGGGCTCGCCGTGCCCGCTGGGCTGCGACCAAGCGGACGTTCATCCGCAGGAGCGCCGCCGTCGAGCGCAAAGCGCAGATTGTCGGACGCCGCGACACGCTCGATATAGGGCGTCACCTTGACCTTCTCGACCGCTTCGCGGGCCTCCGGCGTGAACAGCAGGCGGACCCGGCCGTCCTTGCCTTCGGTGAACTTGGCGCCCGACGCTTCGAGCTTCTCGATCGCGGTTTGGGCCTTCGCGAGCGGCGTCACGCTATGTGGCGCACTAAGCGCGGCGACGCGTAGCGCCGCCGGATTGCCCTCGCTGCCGGTCCAGCGATCGTTGAACGCCGCCGGACGGCCCCAGCCACCCGGCCAGCGGTAGAAGATATGGGCGCCTTCGACGCTGGTCTTGACCAGGCTCGAGGCCCAGTAGGGCACGACATAATTGGCGTGATAATGGGTCGCGAGGCCAACCGGCGCGAATACGGCGCCCTTCAGCGCATCGTCGGCCACCTTGCGCGCCCGGTTCCACAAGTCGGGCAGCGGGGCGCGGGCCATTGAGCCATCGCAGGTGAAGGTGAACTGGCAGCCGGTCGGGCGCGTCGACCCTTCATAGACCACGCCGCAGATGCTGTTGGGGAAGGCGGGATGACGAACCCGGTTGAGCACCACCTGGGCGACCGCGCGCTGGCCGTCGGTCGGCTCCTGCGCCGCCTCATAATAAATGGCGCTGGTCAGGCAATCGAGCGCTCGCGCCCGCGTGTCGACCGACGCCTGGCCGAGGGCGAAGGGCGCCGCAGCGGGATTGGGGCCGCCAGCCAGCGGAATATTGGCATTGACCGCCAGCGCGGCTTCGGGCGCGAGGTCGCGGATCTGGTCGGGCAGCGGCTTGGCCAGCGGCAATGCCGGCTGCACTGCCGTTTCGGGCGATCCAAAGGAAGGAAGTGCGGGGGTCGCCCCGCTGACCCCGGCGAGCGCCAGCAAGGCAGCACCGAGCAGCCCGACCGCGATCGTCTCGCGCGGATGGGTCTGCCAAAGCCTCGGGGGCTCGAAGGGTAAGTTCAACTGCATCGTCGGGAGGCGGTGAATTGGTGACCCAATACAGTAAAATCAATGAACCTTCGACGAACGGTTCGTTTCAGGCCCTGAAATGACCTGTTTCCATCCAGCGAAGGAGCGGCTTTAGCGGCAGGATCCACGCGATTCCCGCGATCAGGTAGAAGATCGCCTGCACCAACACCGGCCAGCGCCCGACGGCTCCGGCCATGGACGCGACCAGCACTCCCCAGACCAGGATCAGGCCGAGGATGGCGAAAATTCCGGCCGGTTTGCGCCAGCTAGGCTCGGCCTTCACCGAAACATCTCCAGCCCCTCCGGCGAGGCGAAGCCGTCGAGCGGCACATCCCAATTGTCCCTTGGGATCTGACCATCGAGCCTTTGCACCGGCCAGCCAACCCCGATCAATAAGGCGCCATGCTCGCGCAGCTTGCCCAACACCCGG
>NZ_JAHFPY010000021.1 GCF_023266535.1 Sphingomonas sp.
GCGGCCAGCCGGTCGCGGAGCATGTTGCCGTCGGTGGCTGAGTCTCCTCGGGCCATGGCCAGCCCCCTGCCATGATTCAGTCCGCGGGGAAAGTCATCTGTTCTATAAATGTTCGCTATGGTGGACGAACAGCGCCCTAATCGCCGCGAGTCGCCCCAGGCTGCCACAGCACGTCGCCACCCTCTGCCGCGGCCAAATGCCGCGCAGCGACAAACAGATGATCGGACAATCGGTTCAAATAGGCGAGCGCATGGGTGTTGACCGGTTCGGCCTCGTTGAGCGCGACTGCGGCCCGCTCCGCGCGGCGGACGACGCAGCGCGCCTGGTGGATCAGCGCGACGCCCATCGAGCCACCGGGGAGGATGAAGCTGGTCAGCGGAGCCAGCGCCTCGTTCATCGCGTCAATTTCTTCTTCGAGCCGCGTCACCTGCCGCTCGACGATGCGAAGGGCGCCTTCGACCCCGTCGGGCGTGGCGAGATCGGCGCCAAGATCGAACAGCTCGTTCTGGATGGCGCGCAGCTGGCTGACGGTCATGCCGGGCTGCAGTGCGGCGATGGCCACGCCGATCACGCTATTGGCCTCGTCGACTTCGCCGATCGCGGCCATTCGGGCGGAGGATTTGGAGACGCGGCTGCCGTCGACCAGCCCGGCGCTGCCGCCGTCGCCGGTGCGCGTGTAGATTTTGTTGAGCTTGACCAGGAGCCTAACCCTGACTGCGGGCGAGCCACAGGATCAGGACGACGATCAGGATCGCGATGGCCTGATACATCACCCGCTTCTGCATATAGCCCTGCTGGACCTCGCCGGTGACGTCCTTGCCCTGGGCCATGGCAATGACGCCGCGAACAAGGACATAGGCGACCGCCGCCATGGCGATCACGAGCAGGATGGTGAGAGGTATGTTCATGGCGGGCTATCTAGGCTCCGGACAGGCGGAATCCTAGGGGAAGTTGGCCTTCCAGCAACTGGGCAGCGAGGGCCGGTCCATCGACGCCGCTTTCGCGCATCGCCGCCAGCGTCGGGGCGAGATCGCGCTTGGCCAGCCGGCGCCCGTTCTCGTGCGTGACCAGCGGATGGTGGAGATAGTTGGGCTCGGGCAGATCGAGCAGGATCTGGAGCAGGCGCTGGGTCGGGGTCGACGGGCGCAGATCCTCACCGCGCACCACCAGATTCACGCCCGAGGCGGCGTCGTCGACCACGCAGGCGAGGTGATAGGAGGAGGGCGCGTCCTTCCGCGCCAGGATCGCATCGCCGAAATCGCTCGGCTTGCTGTGGAATCGGTTGCCGTCTTCTTCGATCCAGCTCGGCAGGCCGGCGATCCGCTGCGCCTTGCCGCTGTCCAGCCGCCAGCAGTGCGGCAACGCCGCGCGGCGTTCGGGATCGTCGGGAAGCGGGCGGCAGGTGCCTGGATAATGGGTTCCGGCATCGCCGTGCGGCGCAGTCAGCGACTGGGCAATCTCGGCCCGGGTGCAGAAACAGGCATAGACCAACCCTTCGGCCCTCAGCCGGTCCAGGGCTTGGCTGTAAAGGTGGGTCCGCTCCGACTGGACGATCGGCGCGCCGTCGATGGTCAGCCCAAGCCAGCCGAGATCCTCGAAGATGCCGCCGACAAATTCGGGGCGGCAGCGGCCGGGGTCAAGATCCTCGATCCTGAGGCGGAATTTGCCCCCGCTGGCCCGCGCATGGGCATGGCCGATCACCGCCGAAAAGGCATGGCCAAGGTGCAGGCGGCCCGACGGCGAGGGGGCGAAACGTGTGACCTTCAGGACTCACTCCTTTGAAAAGCCGACAAATCCGGTACTTGACGGTGATTCGCCACTTGTGGTGTCATGCCACCGTCACCTCGGGTTGGCATCCGGGGTCGCAGACGGAAAGACGGGCTTAGGCTGCCGGTCTCCCGCCAAGGTTCCGCAGGCCTGGCAAGCCGCGGAATGGTGCGACTAGGCCGGAGGCGCGGCGTTCTTGGCCATAGGAACGCTGGAGAATGTTGCGCCGTGTACCATCCTGACCTCCTCCGCCATCCGGACTCTTGCCCGGCGTTGGTGCTGAACGCCGACTACACGCCGCTCAGCTACTATCCCCTGTCGCTATGGCCGTGGCAGACCGCGATCAAGGCGATGTTCCTCGAGCGGGTCGACGTCGTCGCCCATTATGACCGGGAAGTGCACAGCCCGTCGGCGTCCTTGAAGCTGCCGTCGGTGATTGCGCTGCGCCAATATGTCCGGCCCAACGAATATCCGGCCTTCACCCGGTTCAACCTGTTCCTGCGCGACCGCTTCCGCTGCGTCTATTGCGGGTCGCACCGCGAGCTGACCTTCGATCATGTCGTGCCGCGGGCCCAGGGCGGTCGGACCAATTGGGAGAATGTCGCCACCGCCTGCGCCCCGTGCAACCTCAAGAAGGGCGGCCGCACACCGCGCCAGGCCGGCATGCATATCGAGCGCGAGCCGATCCGGCCGACCAGCTGGCAGCTGCAGGACCATGGCAAGAGCTTTCCGCCCAATTACCTGCACCAGAGCTGGTGCGACTATCTCTACTGGGACGTCGAGCTGGAAGCCTAAGAAGCCGTTAACCATTTCCGTTTAGCAATGGCGGCATGCAAATCGACCCGGCTCCGCTGTCCATCCATAGCGAAGGCGCCGCGCGCCTGCTGATCATCGAGCCCAACCGCAGCGCGCTGTCGGTGCTGGCCAAGCGGCTGGGCGAGGCCGGCTACCGGATCATCGGCTGCGAGAATGCCCAGAACGCCACTGCCGAAATGCTGCGCCTGCCGGTCGACCTGGTGCTGGCAGAACTCAGGATGGACCACGTCAGCGGGGTCGAACTGACCCGCCTGATCCGCGACGATACGGTGCTGAAGGACACGCCGGTCATCCTCATCACCGGGCGAACCGATAGCGGCGGCGCGGTCGAGGGGTTCCTCGCCGGGGCCGACGATGTTGTCGCCAAGCCGTTCCATTTCGAAGTGCTGACGGCGCGCATCGCCCGGCGCATCAATCGCGCCCGGTCGGTCAAGGAATTGCGCATCGACAATGCGACGCTCGACGCCCGCGTCATCACCCGCGCGATCGAGTTAGGCGAAACCCGCGCCGCGCTCCAGCAGAGCGAGGCCGAACGCCTCCGGCTGCAACAGCTCGTCAGCCGCGACTAGCGAGAAATTCCTCAATCCTGGGGCGCAGGTCCGCCCGGTCCAGCGCAAGCGCGAGGTTGGCCAGCACAAAGCCGGCCTTGTCCCCGCAATCGTGCCGCACCGCATCGACCTTGAGCGCATGGAAGGGCTGCTTGCCGATCAGCTGGGCCATGCCGTCGGTCAGCTGGATCTCGCCGCCGGCGCCGCGTTCGCCCTTGCCCAAAATATCCATCAATTCGGGCTGGAGGATGTAGCGTCCGACGACGCCGAGCCGCGACGGCGCATCCTCCGGCTTCGGCTTTTCGACCAGGCCGAACACTTCGGTCGCCGTGCCCCTGGTCTCGCCGGGCGTGATGATGCCGTAGCTGCTGGTCTTGTCGGCCGCGACCTCCTGCGCGCAAATGATGTTGCCGCCCATTTCGGCATAGGCGTCGACCATTTGCTTTAGCGCACCCGGCTGGCCGACCATCAGATCGTCGGGCAGCAGCACGGCGAAGGGCTCGTCGCCGACGATGTCGCGCGCGCACCACACGGCATGGCCGAGGCCGAGCGGCTGTTGCTGCCGGACCGAGACGATTTCGCCGTTCCTGACCTTGGTGGGCGCCAGTGGCTCAAGGCTCTTGCCGGCCTTTTCCATGGTCGCTTCAAGCTCGAAGCTGACGTCGAAATAATCGACCAAAGTCGATTTGCCGCGGCCGGTGACGAAGATCATCTGCTCGATACCGGCTTCGCGGGCCTCGTCGACCGCATATTGGATCAGCGGCCGGTCGACGATCGTCAGCATTTCCTTGGGCATGGTCTTGGTGGCGGGGAGCAGGCGCGTGCCCAGCCCGGCGACCGGGAAGACCGCCTTGCGGATTGGCTTGATCAATGCGGGACTTCCTGATTGTCGGGGCCGGTGGTGTTTGGCGTCGAGGCGTCGCCATCGGCCGGCGGCAGGTCGAAGCGGTCGGCGGTGCGGACGTCGCCGCGCTTGTTGAGTTCGTCGACCCGATTGGGCGCGGCCTGGGGCGGCAGGACCAGCAGCTGATCGGCGTCAAGCGGGGCGGCGGCCAGCGCGGGCTTCTGCGGCAGGCTCTTGCCGGCCTGCGGCTCGAGGTCGGCGGTCCGGCCGCAACCGACCAGCGCGAGGGTCATCAGGGCAATATGGAAACGCTTGGTCATTGTCCCTCTCGAGCGGCAATTTCGGCACGCGCCGCGGCGATCGCTTCTCGTACCCGTTCCGGCGCGGTCCCGCCAGCCGAACGGCGCGAAGCGACCGACGCCTCGACCGACAGGCGGGGCAGGGCGCCCTCGCCGATGCGAGGATCGATTGCCCGAAGTTCTTCGAGGCTCAATTCGTCGAGCGCCTTGCCGGCTGCCTCGGCCGTGGCCACGGCACTGCCGGCGATATGATGGGCTTCGCGGAATGGGACATCGGCTTCACTGACCAGCCAGTCGGCCAGATCGGTGGCGGTGGCATGGCCGGCGGCCGCGGCGGCGCGCATCCGCTCGGGCACGAACTCCAGGTCGGATATCATGCCCGCCATGGCGGCCAGGCTCAGCTCCAGCAGGTCATGTGCGTCGAACAAAGGCGGCTTGTCGTCCTGCAGATCCTTGGCATAGGCCAAGGGCAGGCCTTTCAGCAGCACCAGTAGGGCAACCAGGTCGCCGACGATCCGCGCACTATGGCCACGGACCAACTCGGCCGCGTCGGGATTTCGCTTGTTGGGCATGATCGACGAGCCGGTTGACCAGGCGTCGGGCAATTTGACGAAGCCGAACGGCTGCGACGCCCACATGACGATCTCTTCGGCCAGCCGCGACAAATGGACCGAGCAAAGCGCGGCGGCATGGAGATAATCGGCGACGAAGTCGCGGTCGCTGACCGCGTCGATGCTGTTGGCGGTGGGCTTGTCGAAACCAAGCGCCGCCGCGGTCTGGTCGCGGTCGATCGGGAAGCCGGTGCCGGCCAGCGCTGCGCTGCCCAGCGGTGACTGGTTCAGCCTTGCCCGGGCATCGGCAAAGCGGCTGCGGTCCCGCACCAGCATTTCGCGATAGGCCAGCAGATGATGGCCGAGCGTCACCGGCTGGCCCGACTGGAGGTGGGTAAAGCCGGGCATGACGTCGGCTGCATGCTGCTCGGCGCGGGTCAGCAGCACGGACTCGAGCGGGTCGATTCCGCGGATCGCCTCGTCGATCGAGCGGCGGACGAACAATTTGAAGTCGGTGGCGACCTGGTCGTTGCGCGAGCGGGCGGTGTGAAGCCGGCCGGCGGCATCGCCGATCAGCTCGCTGAGCCGATGCTCGACATGCATATGAATGTCTTCGAGGGCCGGATCCTCATCGAGCCGGCCGGCCTCGATCTCCGCCGCGATTTGCAGCAGTCCCTCGTCGATCGCTGCCGCATCCGCGTCCGACAAGATGCCCTGCCGACCCAGCATGGCGGCATGGGCGCGGCTGGCGGCGATGTCCTCGCGCCACAATCGCTTGTCGACGGCGATCGAGGCATTTATCTCGCGCATCACCTCGGCCGGGCCGCCACCAAAGCGCCCGCCCCACATTTGATTGGAGTCGCCCGTGCGGCTGATTGTCACTCTCCTGCTGGCCGCTTCGGCCATTATGATTGCCGGTTGCGATAGGCAAAAGGCCGATGCGCCTCAAGCGCCAGCGGCGGAAAGCCAGGAAGCCAAGGGCGTCGACCGCAGCCACAAGGGCGAGCCGGCGCCGACCGTCAAGTTCAAGAATCCCGACGGCGGAGACTTCGACCTGGCCAAGTTCAAGGGCTCGCCGGTGCTGGTCAACCTATGGGCGAGCTGGTGCGCCCCGTGCATCAAGGAACTGCCGACCTTGCAGCAGCTGGAGCAGGCGCAGGCCGACGAAGGCAAGCTCGGGGTCATCGCGGTTAGCCAGGACATGGCGCCGCAAGGCTCGGTCGAGGCGTTCCTCGGCGAGCGCGACATCGGCCGCTTCGCCGCCTATCACGACGCCGACATGAAGCTGAGCTCGGCGCTCGGTATCCAGATCATGCCGACCACCATCCTCTACGATGCCGAGGGCAAGGAAGTGTGGCGCTATGTCGGTGACCTCGACTGGACCGGCGAGGAAGCCAAAAAGCTGCTCAGCGAGTTGCCGACACCGCCCAGTAAAGCCTGAAGCGCCTGAGCAGCCGCCCGTCGATCGCGGCAAGGCCCAGGGCGATGAGGCCCAGTCCGGCAAAGTCGCGCGGCTCGATCACTTCGTGCAGCACCAGCGAGCCGAGGAAGATCGCGACCGGCGGAACCAGCAGCGTCACCAGCAGCGCGTTGGTCGCGCCGGCCCGGTCGATCAGACGGAAATAGAGGATATAAGCGAAGGCGCTGCACACCACAGCCAGGGCCACAATCGCTCCGATCGCCTTCAATGAAGGCATCGCATCAAGCCACGGCCGGTCGATCAGCAGGGCAACCGGCGTCATCATCAGCGCGCCGGCGGTGAGCTGCCCGGTCGTCACCGAAATCGGCGAGATGCCCATGGCGCGGAAGCGGCGCGCCCACACGCCGGCGAAGGCGTAGCATAGCGCCGCCGCGACGCAGGCCAGCTGGGCAAGCAAATTGGTGCCGAGCGAGCCGAGCAGCGCCGGGCCGATCATGAGGGTGACCCCGGCAAAGCCGAGCGCGACCCCGGCGAACTTGCGGGGGGTGAGTTTCTCGTCCTGGGTGAACAGATGCGCGACTACGACGCCCCAGATCGGCGTCGTCGCATTGAGGATGGCGGCGAGGCCGCTGGCAATGTGCGTCTGGCCCCAGCCGAACAGGACGAACGGGATCGCATTGTTGAACAGTGCCAGCACCAAAATGGCGCTCCAGACCGGCCGCGGCAGGCCGGCCGATTCGCCGCGCCACCACAGGAACAGCCACATGGCGGCGGCGGCCAGGGACAGGCGCAGCCAGACATAGGTCAGGGGCGCCACTTCCTGCACCGCGATGCGGATGAACAGGAAGGCCGCGCCCCAGATCAAGGCCATCGCGACCAGGGTCAGCCAGTCGGATCGGTTCATCATCGTCCGGATCACCGGCGGGTCATAGGTTGCCGCCGGCACGCCCGCGTCCCGCCGGTTGCGGTCAAACAGATCTTCGCTCAGCGTGGCCATGGGCAAACTCCTAATGCCTTATGGCATTTAGGGAATTCTGCCTCTGCGGCCCAACCAAAGCAGGCCGACTCGCTATTAGGAGACCTTATTGCTCAGTCGCGCAACAGCTCGTTGATGCTGGTTTTGGAGCGCGTCCGCTCGTCGACCCGCTTGACGATCACCGCGCAGGCCAATGAGGGGCCGCCCTTGTCGCTCGGCAGGCTGCCGGGGACGACGACGGAGTAAGCGGGGACGCGGCCGTACATCACCTCGCCGCTGGCGCGGTCGACGATCTTGGTCGAGGCGCCGAGGAACACGCCCATCGACAGCACCGCGCCCTCCTCGACGATGACTCCTTCGGCCACTTCGGAACGAGCGCCGATGAAGCAATTGTCCTCAAGGATCACCGGTCCGGCCTGGAGCGGTTCGAGCACCCCGCCGATGCCGGCGCCCCCCGAGATATGGACGTTCTTGCCGATCTGGGCGCAGCTGCCGACCGTCGCCCAGGTGTCGACCATGGTTCCTTCGCCGACGCGCGCGCCGATGTTGACGAAGCTCGGCATCAGCACCGCACCCGGCGCGACGTAGGCGCCGCGGCGGACGATCGCGCCCGGAACCGCGCGGAAGCCGGCCTTGGCGAATTGGTCAGGGCCCCAGCCGAGGAATTTCGACGGCACCTTGTCCCACCAGGGCGCGCCGCCCGGGCCGCCGTCGATGGCTTCCATCGGGTTCAGGCGGAAGGACAGCAGCACTGCCTTCTTGAGCCACTGGTTGACCCGCCACGCGCCATCGACCTTCTCGGCGACGCGCTCCTCGCCGCTGTCGAGGGCGAGGATCGCGGTTTCCACGGCCTGCTTCAGCGCCCCGTCGCCGGGATCAATGGCGTCGCGGTTGTCCCAGGCGGCTTCAATGGTCGCCTTGAGGTCGGTCGTCATTCGATGTCTCCAAGCATGTCCTCAAGCCATTCGCCGACGTCGGTGATGGTGAGATCGATATAATCCGGGTGATGGCCGTGATTGCCGCGTTCCGAGCCATTGTCGACCCAAATGGTCGTCATCCCCAGCATTTTCGCGGGCTTCAGATTCTGGGCCATGTCCTCGACCATCGCCGCGCGGGCCGGATCGACCCCGAACCGGTCGAGCAGCAGCCGGTAGCCATGGTCATCGGGCTTTGGGCGGAGCTCGGCGGCGTGGATGTCGTGCAGTTCGGCGAAATGCTCGCCGATGCCGAGCGCTTCGAGCACGCGCCGCGCATAGGCTTCGTCGGCATTGGTGTAGACGATCTTGCGGCCGGGCAGGCGGCCGAGATTGCGGGCCAGCCGCTCATCGCGGGCGACGCGGTCGAGCGGGATGGCATGGACGTCGTCTAGGAACTCGTGCGGATCGACCTGATGCTCGCGCATCAGCCCGGCCAGCGTCGTTCCATGTTCGTGGAAATGCGCCTTCTGGACGCGCTTGGCCTCGACCGGATCGACGCCGAGCAGGCGTTCGATATAGGCACCCATCCGCTGGTCGATCAGCTCGAACAGGCCGGTCGAAGCCGGGTAGAGGCAATTGTCGAGGTCGAAAATCCAGTCGCCAATGTGACCGAATAGATGCACGAAACGGGATTTCATTAGCTGGGCCTCTAAACCGGCTTGACGGCTTCAGCAAAATGAAAGCTTTTATTAACCACAAAGACTTACGAGAAAGCCGTTAAGTTCCAACGGTTTGGCGGGGAGTTGTCGATGAGTAACCGGTATTTGGCGTCGACCGCCTGTGCGCTGATGCTGGCCCTTTCGGCGTGCGGCGGAGACGGTGGTGGTGGCGGCATCGGGTCGACCCCGACCCCGACACCAACTCCGACACCCACCCCAACTCCTACACCCACGCCCACTCCGACTCCAACGCCCGGCGGCACTTTTGACACCGCCGAATATCAACGCTCCAATGGTGCGGTCAGCTCCGGCGCAATCCATGCCTGGGAGAGCGGCGCGACCGGCCAAGGCGTCAAGATCGGCTTTATCGACAGCGGCATCAATCCGACGCTGGCCGAATTCACCGGCCGCATCGACCCGGCCAGCCAGGACGTTGCTGGCAATCGCCCGCTGGGCGACGACGACGGGCATGGAACGGCCGTCGCAGCGACGGCCGCCGCCGCCCGCAACGACCTCCAGAATGTTGGCGTAGCCTTCAACGCGACGATTGTATCGCTTCGTGCCGACAATCCGGGCAGCTGCGCGATGGCCAATGGCTGCGAGTTTTTCGATGGTGCAATCGCCCAGGGCATCGACGCGGCCCGGATCGCGGGAGCGAAAGTGATCAACCTGTCATTGGGCGGCGAGGCACCCGGCGCCTTCCTGCTGCAGGCCATGCAGCGCGCCGTCGATGCCGGCATCATCCTCGTGATTTCGGCTGGAAATGACGGCGCAGATCCTGTGCTAGGGCAAAATGCCGATCCGTTTGCACTGGTCCCGGCGCAGAATTTCCCTGGCCAGGTGATCATTGCCGGGTCGATCGGCGTGCCATCCGGCGCAGGCACCGACCTTAACCAGCTGTCGACATTCTCCAACAAGGCGGGGGCCGGTCAGGCCTGGTATCTGACCGCGCTCGGCTATCGGGTCCGGACAATCGACAATAACGGCATCGGCTCGCTTTATTCGGGCACGAGCTTCTCCGCGCCGATCATCGCCGCCGCGATCGCGCTGATCGCGCAAGCCTTCCCCAACATGACCGGAGCTCAGATCGTCGACCTGCTGTTCACCACCGCTGACGACCTGGGTGCGGCAGGCGACGACCCCGTCTATGGCCAGGGCCGGCTCAACCTGCAGCGCGCCTTCCAGCCGGTCGGAACCACCAGCCTTGCCGGCACCAGCGTGCAGGTCACGGCGGCTTCCTCGTCGGGCGGCTTGCCGGAAGCGGCTGGAGACGGCGGCGCCAAGAGGACGCTGGGTGCGGTCATTCTCGATGGCTATGACCGCGCCTTCGCCATCGACCTGGCCAAGGGCCTTCGCCAGGCCGACACGCGACAGCCGCTGCAGCGCGCGCTGACCGGCAGCATCCGCGGTTCAGCGGTTCAGGCCGGCGCGGTGTCGATCGCGATGAGCGTGGCCGAGCGCCCGCGGTCGGCCGGCATCATCGACGTCGACCGGCTGGGAATCGGCCCGGACGATGCCCGGCAGTCGCGGCTGATTGCCGGATCGGCGATTGCGCGGCTGGACAGCAAGACGAGAGCAGCGTTCGGCTTCTCGCAGGGGGCCAAGGCGATCGAGCGGCAACTGACCGAAGCCCAGGCCGGCGCCTTCCTGATCGCCCGCGACATCAGCGGTGATCCCGGCTTCGAGGCCCGGCGCGGCTCCAGCCTGGCTATTCGCCGTGGCCTTGGCTTTGCCGGTGTCACCGTCGCGGCCGAGCAGGGCGAGGCATGGCAGCGGCGGCAAGGGTTCGAGCCCGACCGACCCTATAGTTGGGCCAGCATGTCCCTCGACCGGCGCTTCGGTACCAACAGCTGGGCCTCGTTCGGGATCAGCCGCCTCAGTGAGCAGAATAGCCTGCTCGGCGGCCGTCTAGGCGATGTCTTCGGCGGTGGCGGGTCGAGTAGCCTGTTCCTCGACTTCGAGGCGCGGCAGAGCTTCGGCGGCGGCTGGGCAGCGACGGTCATGGCACGGCGCGGCTGGACCGACTTCGCCGGCGGCAAGTTCCAGACCGGGGCCTATGCGTTCGACCTCAGCAAATATGGCTTGCTGGGGAGCAGGGACCGGCTGGGCTTGCGCATCGCGCAGCCGCTCAGGGTCGAGCAGGGCGGGATCGCGATGATGCTGCCGACGAGCTATGATTATGCCACCAAGAGCGAGACGGTGACGCTCGAACGATTGAGTTTCACGCCATCGGGCCGCGAGATCGATGCCGAGCTGGGCTACTCGACCGCGCTCGGCCGCGGCTGGCTAGGAGCCAATTTCTATGCGCGGCGCCAGCCGGGTCACATTGCCTCGGCGGATCCCGACCTGGGCGGAGCGATCCGCTACAGCCTCGGCTTCTAGGAAGAGCGCCGCCCGATCCCCGGGATCAGCATGCCTACCCGGGCGCGATACTCTTCATATTCGCGGCCGAAATAGCTGATGAGGTCCTTCTCCTCATAGCTGATGGCGATCAGCATATAGACCGACATGCCGACACTGAGCAGCAAATGGCCATAGCTCATGTGCGGCGTCGACCAGAAGGCGAGGAAGAAGCCGGCATAGAGCGGATGGCGAACCCATTTGTAGAACAGCGGCTGGCGGAACACATGCGGCGCTGCCTCGCGGCCCTGCAAGTGCAGCCAGGCCTGCTGCAGACCGAACAGCTCGAAATGATTGATGAGGAAAGTGCTCAAAAGCACGATGCCCCATCCTGCCAGGAACAACGCCCACAGGATCGTCTGCACCGTCGGGTTGGCGACATCCCATACGACCCCCTCGATTGGCCGCCAGAAGCTGAACAGGATGATCAGCGCCAGGCTGGCGAACAGTACGTAGACGCTGCGCTCGATCGGTTGCGGCACGGTCCGCGTCCAGGCCCGCTTGAAGCCCTGCCGCGCCATCACGCTATGCTGCACCCCGAAGAGGGAGATCAGCACGATGTCGGTGATGACCGCGTTTGCGACCGACACGGTTGGCCCGCCATGATCCACGGTCAGCGGCAGGCCGGCGAGATTGCCGACGAAGCCGATCAGGTAAAGGAAGGTCGCGAAGAAGACCGCGTAAATGACAACCGATATGGCCAGGAACAATGCACGCATGGCTCTCCCCCTTGCTGCAGTTCAGGGGGACGGCCTTAGCACCGATTGGCGCGCGGGTTTAGTTCAGATTGTGAAGCTCTCGCCGCAGCCGCAGCTGCCCTTGGCATTGGGGTTCTCGAACACGAAGCCGGCGGCGAAATCATCCTCGCGCCAGTCCATGATGCTGCCGATCAGGTAGAGGATCGAGGCGCCGTCGACGTAGAAAATGCCGCCCGGCGTTTCGATCTTCTCGTCGAACTTGTCCTCCTGGGTCACATAATCGACCGAGTAGGCGAGGCCGGAGCAGCCGCGGCGCGGGGTCGACAACTTGACGCCGATCGCGCCCTCGGGCGCCTTGGCCATCAGCTCGGCAATGCGCGCTTCGGCCGCCGTGGTCAGGATGATCGCGGCCGGACGGGCGCGGACTTTGGTCGGCTTGTTCATTTACAACATTCCCAATTCGAGCCGGGCTTCGTCGCTCATCTTCGAAGGATCCCAGGGCGGGTCCCACACCAGCTTGACCTCGGCGTCGCGGATCCCGGGGACCGACAGCACGCGCAGCTCGACCTCGCCCGGCATGGACTCGGCGACTGGGCAGTGCGGCGTGGTCAGCGTCATGGTGACGACCGCATCGCCATCCTCGCTGATCGCCACGTCATAGATCAGGCCGAGCTCGTAGATATCGACTGGGATTTCGGGGTCGTAGATCGACTTCAGCGCTTCGATGACCGCTTCCTGCAGCGCGCCGCCGGGGCCGCCCTGTTCGGGCGCGGGCTTCTCCTGGCTAAGGAAGCCGGCGAGATAGTCGCGCTTCCGCCCAAAGGTTTCAGCGGCCGTTTCCGGCGTGACGCGGGCGCGCGGCGGGGTGCCGACGCCGTCGACCTCCTCCACCTCGATCTTTTTCTCTTCGCCCATCGTCATCCGAAAATCCGCTTCACTTTGTACAGGCCCTCGACCAGCGCCGCGATGTCGCTTGCGTCGCTATGCGCGGCGAAGCTGGCGCGGGCGGTGGCCGGGACGCCGAGATAGTCCATCAACGGCTGGGCACAATGGTGGCCGGCGCGAACCGCGACGCCATTGTCGTCGAGGATGGTGCCGATATCGTGGGGGTGGACCCCGTCCAGCGCGAAGCTGACGATCCCGGCGCTGTCCTCCGGCCCGAACAGGGTCACGCCGGGAACGGCGCGCAGCGCGGCGCGGGCCTCGGTAACCAGCGCGCTTTCATGGGCATGCAGCGCGTCGAGGCCGATGTTGCGCGTCCAGTCGATCGCGGCGTGGAAGCCGATCGCGCCGGTGATGTGCGGGGTCCCCGCCTCGAACCGCGACGGCGCGGGGAGGTAGGTCGTCTTCTCGAATGTCACCCGGTCGATCATCGCCCCGCCGCCCTGCCATGGCGGCATCGCGTCGAGCAGTTCCGGCCGCGCCCACAGCGCGCCGATCCCGGTCGGGCCGTAAACCTTGTGGGCGGAAAAGACGTAGAAATCGGCGCCGATGCTGGCGACGTCGACCGGCAGGCGCGGCGCGGCCTGGCAACCGTCGAGCAACAGCTTCGCGCCGACCTTGTGGGCTATGTCGGCGGCGCGCCTGGCGTCGAGGATCGAGCCGAGCACGTTGGACACATGGGCGAAAGCGACGATTGCGTGCTCTTCGCTCGCCAGGCGCTCGGCGGCATCGAGGTCGATCCGTCCGTCCTCGGTCAGCGGGACAACGTCGATCTCGTAACCCGCGAGCTGCCACGGCACGATATTGCTGTGATGCTCAAGCTGGCTCAGCAGCACGCGCCTGCGGGTCTCGTTGCGGTAGGTCCGGGCGACCAGATTGATCGCCTCGGTCGCGCCGCGGGTGAAGACCACCTCATGCTCTTCGCCGCCGATCAGCGATGCGGTCGCGGCGCGGGCGGCTTCGAAGCTCGCGGTCATTGCCGCCGAGCGTTCGTAGACCCCGCGGTGGACGGTCGCATAGTCATGGCCGTAGGCGCGGGTGATTGCGTCGATCACCGCCTGCGGCTTTTGTGCGGTGGCGGCACTGTCGAGATAGTGCCAGCCGGGCGGGATCGCCGGGAACTGGTCGCGGACCGCGAGGGTGCTGTTCAAAGGCGTTTGGATATTCATGCGGCCACCTTGTGCAGCGCCTCTCGCGCCAAATCGGCGATCCCCTGATCATCCCCTTCGATCTCGTCCCACAATCCGGCGACAAAGCCCTCGAGCAGCAGCGCCCGCGCCGCCGCCGGATCGAGCCCGCGTGCGGCGGCGTAGAACAGCTGGTTCCTGTCCAGCTCGCCGACCGTCGCGCCATGGGCGCATTTCACATCGTCGGCGAATATCTCCAGCTCGGGCTTGGCGTTGGCGGTGGCGCCGCGGTCGAGTAGCATCGCTTTGACCGATTGCTCGGCGTCGGTCTGTTGGCCTTCGCGCGCCACTTCGATGCGCCCAAGGAAGCTGCCGGTCGCCTTGTCGCCCAGAACGCTGCGGATCGTCTGGCGCGATTTCGCGCCGGGCGCGACATGCTTCAGCGTGGTGACGATCTCGAGCGTCGAATTGCCGCCGCCGATGTTCGCGCCGTAGAATGCGAAATCCGCGCCTTCGTGCAGCGTCACGTCAATTTCGTAGCGGCCGTAACGTGCAGCATTGTTGAGCGCAAAAATGCGCGCGACCGCGCCCGCCTCGATCACAACTTCGACGCGGCGGATGTCGATCTCATCGCCGTTCGGCAGCCAGATTTGCTGCAGTCTTTGCTGCGCAGCAATTTCAACCCGTTGAGGCTGCGCAAGGCCGTCCCAAACATCGCGCAACGCATCGATGTCGGCGTAGCGATAAGCCTCCAGCTTGCGGGTCGGGAGCGCGGTCATGCCGCCGCCTCCGCATAGCCTTCGCGCTCCAGCTCATGCGCTAGTTCCGGGCCGCCCGAACGGACGATCTTTCCGCGTGACAGGACGTGCACCGCATCCGGCGTCACATAGTCGAGCAGGCGCTGGTAATGGGTGATCAGCAGCACCGATTTTTGCGGATCGCGCATGATCGAATTGATGCCCGCGCCGACTGCTTTGAGCGCGTCGATGTCGAGCCCGCTGTCGGTCTCGTCGAGGATGGCGAGGCGGGGGTCCATGATCCCCATCTGCACCATCTCGGCGCGCTTCTTCTCGCCGCCCGAAAAGCCGACATTGACCGGGCGCTTGAGCATCTCGGCATCCATGCCGAGCAACTTCGCCTTGTCCTTGGCCAGGCGGATGAATTCGGCGCCGGAGAGCTCCTTTTTGCCGCGCGACCGGCGTTGCGAGTTGAGGCTTTCGCGCAGGAACTGGAGGTAGGAGACGCCGGGAATTTCGACCGGATATTGGAAGCCGAGGAACATGCCGGCCGCGGCGCGCTCGTGCGGCTCCATGGCAAACAGGTCACGGCCGTCGAACGTCACCGATCCCTGCGTCACTTCATAGCCGGGACGCCCGCCGAGCACATAGGCAAGCGTCGACTTGCCCGCGCCGTTGGGCCCCATGATCGCGTGGATCTCGCCGGTCGGAACGGTCAAGGTCAGGCCGTTGAGGATCGGCTTGTCGGCGACGGTCGCGTGGAGGTTTTCAATCCTGAGCATCAGAAGCCCTTCAGTATCCACGAGGTGACGTCGGCGCCGGCGTCGCGGTCTTCCGCGATCCGCAGATAGTCGGGCGAGTTGAGAAAGGTGTGGGCAGCGTCCTCGCTGTCGAACCGCATCACGACGATCTTTTCGACGTCCGAACGGGGGCCGGACATTTGCAGGGGTTCTTCGGCGGCCGCCAGCACCGCGCCGCCGCTGCCCTGGAAGACGGCCGGGAACGCCGCGGCATAAAGGTCGTACCTTTCCTTGTCCTTGAACCGGATCGTGGCGACGACGAGGGCGCGGGACATCAGCCGATACTCCCTTTCAAAATGGGCTTGCCGGCCACGGTCGCGTGTAGGTTTTCAATCTTAAGCATCGTTCTTCTTGATCACCAGTTCGTGGGATTGGTCGTCCACTGGTTCGCCGTTGATCCTGGGGCGCTCATCAAGCGGCTTTGCTTGATGTGGATGCCCGACAGCTGCGTCGCCACCGCCAGCATCACCACCGTGAACGAAGGCATCGCCGCCACTGCAATCACCGCCGCCGTCTCCGCCCATCATCCCACGCTCCCCTCAAGGCTGATGCCGAGCAGCTTCTGCGCCTCGACCGCGAACTCCATCGGCAGTTGCTTCAGTACCTCGCGGGCGAAGCCGTTGACGATCAACGCCACCGCGCTTTCCGTGTCGAGCCCGCGCATCTGGGCGTAGAACAGCTGGTCCTCGCTGATCTTCGAGGTGGTCGCCTCATGCTCGATGGTCGCGGTCGGGTTCCTGACCTCGATGTAGGGCACGGTGTGTGCGCCGCATTCGCTGCCCAGCAGCAATGAATCGCACTGCGTAAAGTTGCGGACATTCTCCGCGCCAGGAAGCACCCGCACCAGCCCGCGATAGGTGTTGTTCGACCTGCCGGCGCTGATGCCCTTGGAGACGATGGTCGAGCGCGATCCCGCGCCGATGTGGATCATCTTGGTGCCGGTGTCGGCCTGCTGGTAATTGTTGGTCAGCGCGACCGAATAAAATTCGCCGACGCTGTCTTCGCCCTTCAAGATGCAGCTCGGATACTTCCAGGTGATCGCGCTGCCGGTCTCGACCTGGGTCCAGCTGACCTTGGAGCGTGCCCCGGCGCACAGCGCCCGCTTGGTGACGAAGTTGAAGATGCCGCCCTTGCCCTCGGCGTCGCCCGGATACCAGTTCTGGACGGTCGAGTATTTCACCTCGGCGTCCTCATGGGCGTAGATTTCGACCACCGCGGCGTGGAGCTGGTTCTCGTCGCGCATCGGCGCGGTGCAGCCCTCGAGGTAGCTGACGTAGGCGCCCTTCTCGGCTACGATCAGGGTGCGCTCGAACTGGCCGGTGTTCTCGGCATTGATCCGAAAATAGGTCGAAAGCTCCATCGGGCAGCGCACGCCCTCTGGCACCAGCACGAAGGTACCGTCGGAAAAGACCGCGCTGTTGAGGCACGCGAAATAATTGTCGCGCTGCGGCACCACGCTGCCAAGGTACTTCTTCACCAGCTCCGGATATTCGCGGATCGCCTCGCTGATCGACAGGAAGATGACGCCCGCGGCCTTCAATTCCTCGCGGAAGGTTGTCGCGACCGAGACGCTGTCGAACACCGCGTCGACCGCGACCTTGCGCGCGCCCTCGACCCCGGCGAGCACCTTCTGCTCCTCGATCGGGATGCCGAGCTTCTCATAGGTGCGGCGGATCTCCGGATCGAGCTCGTCCAATGACGCCAGCTTGGGCCGCTGCTTGGGCTCGGCATAATAATAGGCGTCCTGGTAATCGATCTCGGGGATGGTGAGCTTGGCCCAGTCGACCTCCTCCATCTCCAGCCAGGCGCGGAAGCCCTTGAGGCGCCATTCGAGCATCCACTCGGGTTCGCCCTTCTTGGCCGAGATGAAGCGGACCGTGTCTTCGTTGAGGCCCTTGGGCGCGAAGGTCTGCTCGACGTCGGAAACGAAGCCCCACTCATAATCCTTGGCGAGGGCTTCCCGCGCTTCGCGGTTGGTGACCTGCTCGTTCATGGTCGTTCCCCGGCGAAGGCCGGGGTCCAGCCCGGCGCCGAAGGCGCCGCGTTGCGGCGCGTCTGGGCCCCTGCCTTCGCAGGGGAACTAAGCTGTGCCAGCGAAACAGCACTTAGCGATGTGCGGATGGCGTCGCCGACGATGCTCATGTGCGGCTTGACCTTGCAGTGCGCATCGAGCGCGCACTCATGGTTCACGCCGTCCGCACACATCGTCAGCACGATCGGCCCTTCGACCGCCTCGACGATGTCGGCCAGGCTGATCTCATTGGCCGGCCGCGCCAGCGCATAGCCGCCGCCGGCGCCGCGTTGCCCGACCAGCAGGCCATGCGCCGCCAGTTTCTGCATCAGCTTCTGCGCGGTCGGCAGGGGAACGCCGGTTTCTTCGGAGAGGTCGGTCGCCGACAGCCGGGCGCAGGGTTCGCGGCGCGCGGCGGCGGGCATCATTACGACCGCATAGTCGGCAAGATGGGTGAGTCGCATATCTAATTCGGAGCTTTCCAGTCCGATTTAGGTGATTGAGTGGCATTTTACAACGTCATTGCCTCTCCGCTCCCGCAATGACACAGCGGCGCTCTATGTCGCTCTACAAGCTTCTTCGACCCATGGCCTTCGCGCTCGACGCCGAAACGGCGCACCGCGCGACGATCAAGGCGTTGAAGCTGGCGCCGCCGTTGCCACTGCCGCGCTTCGCGCCGGAGTTGTCGCAGTCGGTCGCAGGTTTGACCTTCCCCTCGCCGGTCGGATTGGCCGCAGGTTTCGATAAGGACGCCGAGGTACCCGACGCGATGCTTGGGCTCGGCTTCGGATTTGTCGAAGTCGGCACGGTCACGCCACAACCGCAGGCGGGCAACCCAAGGCCTCGCCTGTTCCGGCTCAAGGAAGACCGCGCGGTGATCAACCGCATGGGGTTCAACAATCGTGGGCAGGCCGATGCACTTGCGCGGCTGGCCAAGCGCGACGGTGCTCGCGGGATCGTCGGCGTCAACATTGGTGCCAACAAGGACAGCGCGGACCGGATCGCCGACTATGTCGCGGGCGTCCGAACAATGAGCCCGGTCGCCGACTATCTCACCATCAACATCAGCTCGCCCAATACGCCGGGCTTACGCAACCTGCAGGCAGGCGGTGAGCTGGTCGAGTTGCTGGCGGCGGTGCGGGAAGCGCGCGCGCCGGGCATTCCGAGATCGGATACCGAGGCAGTCCCCCGGACTGCCCCTCCTCCGATCTTCCTGAAGGTCGCACCGGACCTGGAAAGCGGCGATCACGACCGCATTGTTCGCGCCGCGATCGATCATGGCATCGATGCGCTGATCGTCGCCAACACCACCGTCTCGCGTCCACCGTTGAAGTCGCGCCATGCCAATGAGGCCGGCGGCCTATCGGGGCGGCCATTGAAGGCGTTGGCACTGGAGCAGCTGCGCAAGTTCCGCGCAGCTTCCGGCGGCCAGATCCCGCTGATCGCCGCCGGTGGGATCGAGAACGGTCATGACGCGTGGGAGCGGATCGCCGCCGGCGCGTCGCTGGTCCAGCTCTATTCGGCGATGGTCTATGAAGGGCCGGGAATTGCCCGCCGCATCGCCGATGGTCTTGCAGAGCAGCTGAAGCGCGAGGGCATGTCGAGCATTGCCGAGGCAGTGGGAAGCCGCTAGCCCGAGGCCATGATCCGCCGTTTCTCGACGCTGCTCGCAGCCATGGCGCTGGGCGCCTGCACCACTTCCCAAACCATCCAGCCTTCTGCTCCGACGGCCGCTCCGCCGGCTCAGGCGGTGCCCGGCATGGTCAGCGCCGCCGATCCGCGCGCGGCCGAGGCCGGCGCCGAGATCCTGCGGCAAGGCGGCAGCGCGACCGATGCGGAGTTGGCGATCTTGCTCGCGCTGACGGTGGTCGAACCGCAAAGCTCGGGCATCGGCGGCGGCGGCTTCCTGGTGCATAGCGACGCGCGCGGCAACGTCGAAACCTTCGACGGACGCGAAGTTGCGCCGATGGCCGCGACCCCGACCTGGTTCTACGTCGACGGCCAGCCGATGTCGTTCGATCAAGCGCAGCCTGGGGGCCGCAGCGTCGGCGTGCCGGGTAATGTGCGGATGATGGCGCTGGCCCATGCCAAGCATGGCAAACTGCCGTGGAAGGCGCTGTTCGAGCCGGCGATCCGACTGGCACGCGACGGCTTCATCCTTTCGCCGCGCGGTCACCGCATGCTTGCCGGCGGTGCCGAAACCGGCGCGCTGACGGCCGCTGGCCGGGCCATTTATTACCAGGCTGACGGCACGCCCAAGCCGGTCGGAACGCGCATTACCAATCCGGCGCTGGCCAGCTTCCTCGCTCAGTTGGCGGAGCGCGGACCGGACAGCTTCTACGTCGGACCCAATGCCCAGGCGATTGCCGCCACAGTGACCGGGGCACCGCGCAATGCGGCGCCGATGACCGTTGGCGATATCGCCGCCTATGATGCCAAGCAGCGCGTCCCCGTCTGCGGCACATACCGCGGCTATCGCATTTGCGGGATGGGTCCGCCGTCATCGGGCGCGACCACGGTGTTCGCGATTTTGAAGCAGCTCGAACGCTTCGACATGAAGGCGCTGGGCAAGGACGATCCGACGGCCTGGCACCTGTTCATTGAATCGACTCGGCTCGCCTATGCCGATCGCGGCCGCTACCTCGGTGATTCAGATTTCGTGCAGGTCCCGGTCGCCGGCCTCACCGACCCGCAATATCTGGCGAAGCGGTCGGCGCTGATCTCGCCCGATGGAACCATGGCAGCGGTCAGCGCGGGGACCCCCGCCGGCGCTCCGCAACTGGCTTCGGCGCCGGAGCAAGCCGAGCATGGCACGTCCAATTTCGTTGCCGCCGATTCCGAGGGCAACATCGCCAGCCTCACCTCGACGATCGAGAGCAGCTATGGCTCGGGCCTGATGGTCAGCGGCTATTATCTCAACAATGAGTTGACCGATTTCAACATCGTCCCCGACGCCAATGGCGTTCCGACCGCAAACCGGGTGGAGGGCGGCAAGCGCCCGCGCAGCTCCATGTCGCCGACCATCGTCTTCGGGCCCGACGGACGGGTTCGGTTGGCGGTCGGCGCGGCCGGCGGATCGACGATCATTACCCAGGTCGCCAAGGCGATTGTCGGCGTGATCGACTGGGACCTGTCGGCGCAGGACGCGATCGCCCTGCCGCTGGTCTATGCGCCGGGAGGAAGCACGGTTTACATTGAGGCCGGGAACGGTCTCAATGCGATCATACCGGGGCTAAAGGCGCTCGGTCACTCCGACATCCAGGTCGGCGACTTGTACCTCAAGGCCAATGCTGTCGAGTGGAAGAATGGCCATTGGGTAGGCGCCGCTGATCCGCGCAGTGAAGGCGTCGCGGTACAGCAGTAGGATCTAGCAAATGGCCGGAACCCAGCTCGAGAATTTCCCGAACCTGGTATCGATGTTCCTGACCCGGGTCCGCGAACGCGGCGACGGGCCCTTCCTGTGGAAGAAGGTCGAGGGCAGCTGGCAATCGATCAGCTACAATGAAGCGGCGCGGCAAGTTGCCGCGCTGGCCGAGAGCTTCCATCGGCTCGGGTTAAAGCCCGGCGACCGCGTCATGCTGGTCAGCGAGAACCGGCCGGAATGGCTGATCGCCGACCTCGGCATCATGGCGGCGGGCTGCGTTACCGTGCCGACCTACACCACCAACACCACCCGCGATCACCAGCATATCCTCGCCAATTCGGGCGCCAGCGCGGTGATCGTCTCGACCCAGAAGCTGGCCAAGAATTTGCTGCCGGCGGTGCTGTTCTCGTCGGAATGCCGCCACGTCATCTCGATCGACGACATCATCACCGGCCAGTCGCCGGACATCGCGCAATTCCATCATTGGGATGAGCTCATTGCCGGGGGATCGGACCTCGGCGCGGTCGAACGGCGCGTGGCGGATGTGAAGCGCGAGGACCTCGCCTGCATCATCTATACCAGCGGCACCGGCGGCGCCCCGCGCGGGGTGATGCAGCATCACGGCATGATCCTGCACAACGCCGAGGGCTGCGTCGATGTCATCGCCAATGACTTCGGCTGGGACGACGAGGTGTTCCTGTCCTTCCTGCCCGCCAGCCACGCCTATGAGCATACCGGCGGGCAGCACTTCCCGATCTCGCTCGGTGCGCAAATCTATTATGCCGAGAGCCTTGAAAAGCTCGCTGCCAACATTGAAGAAGTACGCCCGACGATCATGGTGGTGGTTCCCCGCCTGTTCGAAATGCTGCGCGCCAAGATCATGAAGCAGGTCGAAAAGGACGGCGGCCTGCCCGAATATATGATGAGCCGCGCCATCTCGATCGAGGCCAAGCGCCACGCCGGCAAGCGCGTGCCGTGGGACCTGCCGATGGACGGGCTGTTGTCGCTGACCCTGCGCAAGAAGGTCCGCAAGAAGTTCGGCGGGAGGATGAAAGCGATGGTCTCGGGCGGAGCGCCGCTCAATCCCGACGTCGGGCTATTCTTCCAGGCGATGGGGTTGCCGATGCTGCAGGGCTATGGCCAGACCGAGGCCGGGCCGGTGATCAGCTGCAACCGGCCCAAGACCGGAATCCGCGCCGAGACGGTCGGTCCGCCGTTGCTCAACACCGAAGTCCGCATCGCCAACGACGGCGAGATCCTGGTCCGCGGCGAGCTGGTGATGCGGGGCTATTGGCACAATGACGAGGAAAGCGCCCGGGTCCTGAACGACGGCTGGCTCGGCACCGGCGATGTCGGCCATCTCGACGACAAGGGCCGGATCGTCATTACCGACCGCAAGAAGGATTTGATCGTCAACGACAAGGGCGACAATGTCTCGCCGCAACGTGTCGAGGGAATGCTGACACTGCAGCCCGAAATCCTCCAGGCGATGGTCTATGGCGACCGCCAGCCTCACCTGGTCGCGCTGCTGGTGCCCGACCCCGAGGAGATGAAGCGGTTCAAGGATGATCCCGAGGGCATGCAGAAGGCGCTCAGCAAGGCGGTCGACCGGGTCAACGCCGAGCTCAGCGTGATCGAAAAGGTGCGCCGCTTCATCCTCGCCGACGAGCCATTCTCGGTCGAGAATGAAATGCTGACGCCGTCGATGAAGATCCGCCGCCACGTCATCGGCGGGGCCTATGGCGAGCGGCTGGGCGCGCTCTACAAGCGCCCGGCGAGCGCCGAGGCCTAGCTCTTCGCCTTGGTGTAGGGGACGAACGGCCCGAATACGCAGGACCCGCCTTCGATGTGCGACACGAGATCGATCGTATGGTTGATGTCGCCGTCGCACAGGTCGGTCGTGCCGAACGGGCGCGTGACCAAAGTCCGGCTGCCGTTGCCGATGCCGAAACACTCGCCCCGCGGCTTCTGCAGATACAGCGTCCGCCCATCCTGGAACAGAATGGTGCTGTCGTCGATCACCCGCATATTGTTGGCGCGATAATTGGGGATGCAGCGTTGCGCAGGGCCCTGCGTCCGGCCGGCCAGCGCCTCGGCGAGGTCGCGCTGGGCCCTGGGGCTCGGCGTATCGGGCACCGCCGACGCCGTGCAGGCCGCCAATGCCGCCGAACCGCCAAGCGCCAACAGCGCAACCGCCAATTTCCTCATCGTCCGTCCCTCTTGCTGTCGAAATCCTTAGCTCGCCTTCCGGTAGGGCACGAAGTCGCCGAACACGCAGGAGCCGAAGCCATAGCCGGACACCCGGTCGACGATCTCGCCGATCTGGCCGTTGCACAGCCGGCTGCTGCCATTGAGGCGCGTGACCAGCGTGTAATTGCCGTTGCCGAGCCCATAGCAGCCGCCGCGCGGCTTCTGGACGTAGACCGTGCCGCCTTCCTTGAAGAGGATGGTGTAGTCATCGACGATCGTCATGTCCGATCCGCGCATGTTGCCGATGCAGCTGACCGGCTGGCCGGCGGTGCGGCCGGCGAGGGCCTTGCCGAGTTTCTCTGCGGTTCTGGCGCTGTCGCTATCCTTTTCCGCGACAGCGACCGTCGATCCGACGATCAGCGCGGCGCCGGTGGCGGCGGCCAGGAAATAGGGACGGAGGTTCATCGGTAACTCTCCCTTTTTGGATATGGGTTGCGATTCTAAACGCGACTGCCTGAACTTAGGCCGAACGAAAATTGTCCTTTTCCGCGCGCAATGAAGCGAAATGTTCGATGCTGTCGGCCAGCAGGAAGGGGTTGGTCTCCCGTTCCTCGGCCACCGTGGTCGGGACGGTCATGCGGCCCACATCGCGCGCTGCGATGACGGCCGCCAGCCTTTCGCCAATCGCCGCATTGCCGGGGAAGGCGTGGGCCGCGAACCTGGCATTGGCCAGCGTATATTCGTGCGCGCAGTAGAGCCTGAAGTCGTCGGGCAGGCCGGCCAGCCGGCCGAGCGAATGGCGCATCTGCTCCGGCGTGCCTTCGAACAGCCGCCCACAGCCCATCGCGAACATGGTGTCGCCGACAAATGCGGCATGGTCGTCGCGGAAGATATAGGCGATATGGCCGAGCGTATGGCCGGGCACTTCCCACACATCTGCCCCGTGTGATCCGATCGAAATCCGGTCGCCTTCCTTGATTGCGACATCGAGCCCGGGCACGCGGCCATTCTCGCCGGCGGGGCCGATGATAGCGGCGCCGGTCGCCTGCTTGATCGCCAGGTTACCGCCGGTGTGATCGGGATGCCAATGGGTGTTGAGGATCTTGGTGATGCGCCAGCCGCGCTTGTCAGCTTCCGCCAGGACGGGGGCGGGATCGCCGGGATCGACCACCGCGGTTTCGCCGCTCGCCGCATCATGGGCAAGCCACAGATAATTGTCGGCAAAGGCCGGTACCGCGACAATCTCAAGCATCCACTGGGCTTCCCATCATCTCCAATGCGTCGGCGGCGAGCTTACGGGTCAATTGGGTTGCGGGCAGCCGTTCGGCAAGTGCAGCCGACTGTCCGGCAAGGGGCAGCAGCCAATCCCACTCGCCGCGCCGCTGGGCTTCGCGCCACAATGGTATGATCGCGGCCGAGGCCAGCGGAAAAGGCGGGGCCTCATCGCGCACCGGTCCGAGTTCCTCGATCAGCCGGCCAACCGCGGCCCGGGCCAGCCCGCCGCTATAGAGGTTGGTCATCACGGTCGGGCGGCCGGGCAGCAATTCCTTATGCTCGGGAGCGATCAGGCTTTCCGGAGTGAGCAGATAGGCGGTTCCGATCTGCACGGCGCTGGCCCCCAGTGCGAATGCGGCGGCAATGCCGCGTCCATCGGCAATTCCTCCCGCCGCAATGACCGGGACCGACACCGCATCGACAACCTGCGGGAGCAGGGCGAACAGGCCGACCGCCTGCGATGGGTCGGAGCCGAGGAAGCGGCCGGTGTGGCCGCCGGCTTCGAACCCCTGGGCGATGACGGCATCGACGCCGCGCTGCTCCAGCCAGCGCGCTTCGGCCACGGTCGTCGCGCTCGACAGGATGACCGCGCCGTTCGCCTTGACCCGGTCGAGCAGCTCTTGCGGAGGCAGGCCGTAGTGGAAGCTGACCACTTCGGGTTTCACTTGCTCGACCATGGCGCAGGCCGCCGCGTCGAATGGCAGCCGCAGCGGCCCCGGCGGCTCGGGCGTGATGCCGAACCGGCGATAATAGGGCTCGAGCAGTGCCCGCCAGGCGGAATCGTCGAATTGCTCCGGCATCTGGTGGCAGAAGAAGTTGAGATTGATCGGTCCCTTGGCGCGCCCGCGGACCTGCGCGGCCTGGTCGCGAATTTCAGACGGCGACAATATGCCGCAGGCGAGCGAGCCGAGCGCGCCGCCCGCGATCGCGGCGGCCACCAATTCCACTCCGCCGGCATTGGCCATTGGCGCCTGGATGATCGGATGCTCAGATCCGACCAGGTCCAGGAAGCGCTGGTCGGGCCAGCCGCTCACCAGCTGCCCGTGTTCGGCATCGATGCCCAGGGCTCGGCCGGCTCGAGCTCGCCCTTCTGCAGCAGCTCGATCGAGACTCCGTCGGGCGACTTCACGAATGCCATATGGCCGTCGCGCGGCGGGCGGTTGATGGTCACGCCATTGTCCATCAGGTGCTGGCAGGTGGCGTAGATGTCGTCGACGCGGAAAGCGAGGTGGCCGAAATTTCGGCCGCCGCCATAGTCGCTCTCCTCCCAATTGTGCGTGAGCTCGACTTCGCCGCCGTCATCACCCGGAACGCCCATGAAGATCAGCGTATATTTGCCTTGCGGCACTTCCATTCGCCGCCGCTCCTCGAGCCCCAATAGTTGAAAGAATGCAACAGTGGCTTCGGGATCGGAGACCCGGAGCATGGAATGGAGAAATTTCATTTCGCGGCTACTCCGTTCATCGCTATATATGCACGGTTCGTCGACGGTCCGTGACCGGCAATCGTGCCCGGTGGCCGTCCTAGAGTGACGACGAACCGAGAGCGTCGTTCCATGTTAGAGCGATTTCAAGGCGATCGCGCCGTTTTGCTCGGCGCGGTGGGGATTTTTGCACTTGGTCTGACCACCAGCGGCTACGCGCTTGGCGACGGACTGCGTCGCTGGAAGATGGCGGAGCACAGGAACGTCACCGTCCGCGGCGTTTCCGAACGCGACGTCACCGCGGACCTGGCCACCTGGCCGGTCAGCTTCTCGCACGAGGGAACCGACCTTGCATCGGTCCAGCAATCGGTTGACCAGCAGGCGCGCGCCGTCCGCGCCTTCTTCCTGCGGGCCGGCTTCAAGCCGCAGGAGATTACCGACGAGGACGTGTCCTTGAGCCGCCAGCAACCGACCGACCGCTACGGCGAACCGGTTGGCCCGCAAAAGCTGACGGTGACGCGGTCGATCCAGCTTCGCACCAATGACATCGCCAGGGTCCGTGCGGCCTATGCCCGGCAGGCCGAGCTGCTGCGCGACGGGGTCGAGGTCGTCGGCAGCGCTAGCAATGTCAGCTTCACCTTCACCAAGCTCAACGCGCTCAAGCCGGAGATGATTGCCGAGGCGAACCAGAATGCCCGGCGCAGTGCCGACGAGTTCGCCAAAAACAGCGGCGTCACGGTCGGCAAGCTCAAGACCGCCAGCCAAGGCTATTTCTCGGTCGGCGCGCGCGATGGGGAAGATTGCGACGATTGCGGATCGTCGGGCGGCAGTTCGCCCTACCAGAAGGTCCGCGTCGTCACGACGATCGATTACGACATCGGCTAGCCGTCAGTTGGGCTGGGGCTCTTCGGGGTTCTTGTCCTGGCCCTCGCCGTCACCATCGGGCCGCGTCGCGACCTGGTTGGTGACGGTGAGCGGCACGTCGCTCATCGCCAGAGCCTCGCGCGCGGCCCTGCCGGCGGCGCCCTTGGGGTCGGCCTTGGCTGCCTTCGTCCAATAATCACGCGCCTGGGCTTCCTCGCCGGCAGCCTCGGCGACATGGCCGGCCTCGAACAGCACCTCGGCCGAATCCGGCGCCATCGCCAGTGCGCGGTTGATGGAAACCTTGGCGGTGGGAATATCCTCTTCGCGCACGGCAAGCGCCGCCGAGAAATACCATAGGAACGGATCTTCGCTGATCGTCTTGGCGGCTTCGCCGACCTTGGCGCGGGCGGTCTTGAGGTCGTTCTGCGCTTCGGCGGCGCGGGCGCGGTCAAGCAGGGCCAGGCCATGCTGCTCGGCCTGCAGCCCGGTCCCGGCCAGCGCCTTGTCGAGCGCCACCGCGGCCTTGCCCGGCTCGCCCGCGGCGATCCACATATTGCCGGCCGCGGCCAGTGCGCGGTCCTTCGCCGGGTCGCCTGCCGGGGTGAGGTCGGCGGCGCTTTCGAACGCTTCTGCTGCTTCGGCAAAGCGCCCGGCCTTGTCGGCTTCGATCGCACGGCACGCCTGGGCGGCCGGCGTCAGGACCGTCGGGCATGCCGGCGGCGGCGCGGGTGGGCCGGCCTGGGCAGCGAGTGCGGCGGCGTAAATCAGGATCATAAAATGCGCTCCAGCAGCCCGAGCAGTTCGACCAGGATCGCGTGGATCTCATGCGGTTCGCTCAGGCGATGCCCGGCCCCTTTGATGAGGCGAAGCTGGACATCGGCTGAACGTAGCTCGCGCAGCAACTGCAATGCGACGCCCAGCCCGACTTCCGCGTCGAGCTCGCCATGGACCAGCCGGATCGGGATGGTGAGATCGATGACATTGTTGAGCAGCCGATGCTCGGCGCCCGATTGCCAGAAACCCAGCCAGGTGACCGAAGGCTCCGGCCCATAAGGATTGGGAAGCTCCAGCTTGCCGTCGCGCTTGAGCGCTTCCTTATCCTCGGGCGTGTAGCCCCAGTCGGTGAAGTCGGGCGCGGCGGCGATCCCGAGCAGCGCCTTGACCCGGTCGGGACGGCTGAGCGCGGCGTGCAGCGCCAACCAGCCGCCCATCGACGAGCCGGCGAGGACCAGCGGTCCGTCGCTCAACAGGTCGATCGCCGCCAGCGTTTCTTCCAGCCAGCGGTTCAGCGTGCCGTCGGCAAACTCGCCCCCCGACGAGCCGGTGCCCGAATAGTCGAGACGCAGGCAGCCGATGCCGCGCGTCGCACAGAAGCCATCGATCGCTTCGGCCTTGGCGCCTTCCATGTCGGACGCATAGCCGGGCAGGAACATGACGGTCGGGCCGCCCGCCTTGGCCTCGCGCAGGCGGTAGGCGATGCGGCGGCCGTCGCCGGGATCGAAATAGGCGAGCTCGGTCGCGGGGATGTCGGGAATCTGCATGGCGCTTCCCTAGCGCCCAACGCCGGGAAGGGAAGTCACGCACGCTCAGCCGTGGCAGGCCGAGACCAGTTGCTTGGCTCGGGCAGGGTCGAGCACCGGACGATAATGCTGCCTCGAATCATAAGATGCTTTGAACAGCCTCGCCCGGGCGGCGCTGGCCGGATGGTCGCCTAGCCACTCAGGCCAGTCGCCCTCCTGCTTGCGAAACTCGTCAAATGCTGAGGCCGTGGGTCGCGGATCGATGCCGGCGTGCCGTAGCATAGCGATGGCATCGGAATCGGCCTCGGCTTCGGCGGTGCGGCTGAACTTGAGCGACAGCAGGCCGCCTGCATTGGATGCGACCGCGCCGCCGCCAAGGAGAGTCACGACCGTTCCCAGTCCGAGCTGGCGGACCATCGCCGCTGCAACATGACGCCGCCGGACGTGAGCGATCTCGTGCGCCACGATCCCGGCCAAGGCGTCGGGATTCTTGATGTCGTCGAACAGGCCGCTCAGCACGACCATCCGGCCTCCCGGCAAAGCGGCAGCATTGGCCTCGTCCAACTCGATCAACTCGACGGTAAATCCGTCTTTCCGAGCTTGCGGGTCTAGCCGGTCGACGATTGCATTCAAAGATTCCTGCGCGCCGGCGTCGTCGCACCGGGTCGCCTCGATCGGCAGGTCGAAAGCCGTGCCGAGCTTGCGCTCCCACGCCAGCGGCATGTGCTTGGCCACTGCCTCGGGCGCGAAAATGACGACACCGGCAAGCAAAGTGGCGGCAATCGACAACCCGCCAAGCAGCGCGACCATCTTACGGCTTCCAACCGGTGCGACCGAACCCAGACGGCGCGGCAAGTCGGCAAGAATATCCGGGTCGATTGGCTCGACCAGGGTTAGCCGCCATCCGTCGCTCGATTTGCGGCCGAACCTTACTCGCCCGTCGGCGCTGCCCAGCCGGACAAGGTCGGCTTTGGCCACGGCATGCTCCGAACCGCTTTCATCGGTCAGGAGCAGCTCGCCCGGGCCCTGGCTGACCCGGACCGATCGCTGCTGTGCGCTCTGTCCATCGTACCAGAGCCCGAGTTGCTCCATTAGAAGGCGCCGATATCAAACGCGTCGGCAAAGCCTTCTGCGTCCTTTGGCGCGGTCGTGGTCGATTGGGTCAGTGCGGCAACATCGATTTCGCCGAACAACTCCAGCCGGTTCATGACGAACTCCCAGCGCCAGTAATTCCACATCAGCAACCCGAAGCCGAGCGTCACGATGGTGAGGCCGACCAGCTTGGCGTAGAATTTGAGCCAATCCACCGTCGACACTTCGAAGGCGGAGGTCAGCTCACCCAAGGCAAATGTGCCGGCGGCCTTGCGGAAGAAGGCGGCCCAGAAGCTGGTCATCACGATCAATAGGCCAGCAATCAGAAACAGCATCGGCAGCAAGGCCATCGGCTCGAACACGCCGGGCTGTACCGTCGCCGGACCGGGCGCTGTCGCCCAAGCCAGAACCCCGAAGCCAATGTAGACCGCATAGACCATCATCCAGCGGCTCTGCAGTCCGACCGTGTCGACGTCGCTGTCGAGCATGTGCGGGCCGAACGACATTTTGCGAATGCGGTCGTTCCAGTTCTCGGCGATCGCTCGCGGTGTCAGGATACCCAGCGTCAATCCGGCGACGAAATTATTGCCCAGCGCGGTCCAGCCGTAACCGACGCCATTATCGTCGCTGCCGCCGCGGATCCCGCGCCAATATGTGCGCGAGAGGCGGTAACGAAGCGCCCGGAACTGGGCGAATCCGAATGCCCACAACAGGAAGATGTAAAAAGAGATTGCACCCAACACCATGAACCATTGCCCAAGCAGGGCCGCGCCGCCGACGATCAGTGCGCCCCAGGCCACGAATATGCCCATCACCATCAGGAAGCCGATGAACATCTCGCCGCCGGTGCCGGTCCATTCGAGCTCGTCGTCGATGATGCGGGTGTTCGACCAAAGGTAACGCCGTTGGCGGGCGGTGGCCCAGAATCGGTAAATGCCAAGCGTGACGATGGTCAGCAGCAGATTGGTGACGGCGATCTTGAGGTAATCCTGCCATCGACCAGTAAAACGAATGCCCCGGGCGTGCTCGCCCGGCGCCGAAGTCATTGCATCCATGAAAATATTCTCCCCCGCCCAACAAAAACCGAGCCACACGAGACTAACGAGCGATTGATATTAGGGAAGGGGCATAATTGGTTAGCGAGAGGCCGGGTTCAGATTTTCGACGGCGAGGCGAAAATTTCCTCGATCCGAAGTCCGAACAGTTCGGCGATGCGGAAGGCGAGCGGCAATGACGGATCATATTTGCCGGTCTCGATCGCATTGACGCTCTGCCGCGAGACCTGGAGCCGTTCGGCCAGGTCCTGCTGGCTCCAGTCGCGTTCGGCGCGGAGGATTTTCAGGCGGTTGTTCATGCGCAGGACCCAACCGTGCCGACCGTCAGCTTGTTGTAGACGGCGCCGAGGCCCAAACCGATGAACCAGAAAAAGGCAGCGCCAAACCCGCCATTGCCCTTTGCTACCAAATCGAAATTTTGGAGCATTTCCCAGATGGTCATCACTGTCAGGCAAAAGCCGGTGGCGAACAGGCATTGACGGACCTGCAGCAGACGGATGAACTCGTCGGGCTCCTCGATCAGCAGGCGCATCACGGCCCAAAATACGCCGATAATTGGAAAAGCGGGCAGGATGGCGAGGACATAAGCGGGAACGCCATGGACGGCGTCGGCGCGAAACGTCCTCACCGCGATGAAGAAGGTAACGAGGTAAATGCTCATCATGACCGCAATGCGGATCACGTAGCGGCGGGTCGCCGGGCTGCGGTACATTGCCATTTCAAGCTTCCTTTACTTTGTGTAAAGGTAGCTTTACTCGATTCGCGATCAAGAAGTCAAGTCTCCTTTACTAAAGCCCGGCTTGAAGCGCTTGCTGCACTGCACTAGGTGCCAATCCCATGGCCGAGATGTTCAAGATCACCCTGCCCGACGGTTCGTCACGCGAAATGCCCGAGGGCTCGACCCCGGCGGATGTCGCAACGGCGATCGGGCCAGGCCTGGCCAAGGCGGCGTTGGCGGCGCGGATCGACGGCGAGGTGCGCGACCTCAACCGCCCGTTCGAGGGCGACTCCAGTCTCGCCCTGATTACCTCGAAGGACGAAAAGGACGCGCTGGAGCTGGTCCGGCACGACTTCGCCCATGTTCTCGCCGAGGCCGTGCAGCGGCGCTATCCGGGCACGCAAATCACGTTCGGCCCGGCAACCGAGGACGGCTTCTATTATGATTTCGCCCCGGCCCCCGAGCGCGGACCCTTCACCGACGAAGACCTGCCCGCGATCGAGGAGGAAATGCGGCGGATCATCGCCGAAGACCTGCACCTGATCCGCGAAGTGTGGCAGCGCGAGGACGTGCGCGCCCTGTTCGAAAAGCAGGGCGAGCGCTTCAAGGCCGAGTGGGTCATGGAGCTGCCGGCGGGCGAGCCGATCACCATGTATCGGTCAGGAACCGGTGACGGCGCCTGGATAGACCTCTGCCGCGGGCCGCATCTTCCCTCGACCGGCAAGCTCGATCCGCAGGCGTTCAAGCTGACCCATGTATCGGGCGCCTATTGGCGCGGCGACCAGAACAACCCGATGCTGTCGCGCATCTACGGCACAGCCTGGCTCAACAAGAAGCAGCTGGCCGATTATCTGGTGCGGCTCGAGGAAGCGGCCAAGCGCGACCATCGCAAGATCGGCCGGGAGATGGACCTGTTCCACCTTCAGGCCGAGGCGCATGGCAGCGTCTTCTGGCACCCCAACGGCTTCATCATCTGGCGCCAGCTGGAAGCCTATATGCGCCGCCGGCTCGACGCTGCCGGCTATGTCGAGGTCAAGACGCCGCAGCTGATGGATGCCCGCCAGTGGGAGAAGAGCGGCCACTGGGGCAAATATCGTGAGAATATGTTCATCGTCCCCGACGAGATTCCGCATGTTCCTGAAGATGGCGCCGAGGACGATGCGCCGGTGCTGTCGGGCAAGTCCGATCTGATGGCGCTGAAGCCGATGAACTGCCCGGCCCATGTGCTGATCTTCAAGCAGGGCATCACCAGCTACAAGGAGCTGCCGATCCGGCTGGCCGAATATGGCTGCTGCCACCGCAACGAGCCGCACGGCGCGCTGCACGGCATCATGCGGGTGCGCCAGTTCACCCAGGACGACGGCCACATCTTCTGCCGTGAGGACCAGATCGTCGACGAGGTGCAGGCGTTCGGGGACCTGCTCGACAGCATCTACCAGGATCTCGGCTTCGACAATTATGCGATCAAGCTGGCGCTGAGGCCCGACAAGCGCTTCGGCAGCGACGAGCTATGGGACCAGGCTGAGGCGGAGCTGCGCGACGCGGTCGTCGCCTCGGGCAGGGCCACCGAAGAATATGGCTGGGAAGAGCTGCCCGGCGAAGGCGCCTTCTATGCGCCCAAGCTGGAATATCATCTGACCGACGCCATCGGCCGCACCTGGCAGGTCGGCACGATGCAGTCGGACCGCGTGCTGCCCGAGCGGCTCGATGCCAATTACATTGGCGAGGATGGCGAGAAGCACCGGCCGGTCATGCTCCACCGCGCGATCCTCGGTACCTTCGAGCGGTTCATCGGCATTTTGATCGAGCATTATGCCGGCAAATTCCCGCTGTGGTTGGCGCCGGTCCAGGCGGTGGTCGCGACGATCGTGTCCGATGCGGATGATTATGCGCGGGAGGTCGTTGAGAAGCTTCGCGCCGCCGGGCTGCGCGCCGTGGCCGACCTGCGCAACGAGAAGATCAACTATAAGGTGCGCGAGCACAGCCTTGCCAAGGTCCCGCTGCTGCTGGTGGTCGGCAAGCGCGAGGCCGATGAGGGGACGGTCGCCGTTCGCCGCCTCGGCAGCGACGAGCATCAGAAGGTGATCGGCCTCGACGAGGCGGTGGCACTCTTTGCTGCCGAGGCGGTGCCGCCTGACTTGCGGTGAAACATCATCTCGCCTTCGCACTGGCGCTTCTTGTTTCGTTGTTGGTGTCGCTCGTGCTTTCAGCCCCCATCATTTTGGGCGATTGCGGAGCATCGACAGCGCACGAGCCAGCGCTTCGAGCCTGCCTCGACGGCCGGCGCACCGAGTATCTAATTTATCTCGTGTCGATGGCCGCGACGTTTCTTTGGGCAATCGCTGAACATGTTCGTCGCGGGCGTTACGTGTTCTGGGTATTGGTAGCCCTAATGCTGGCGCCGTTCACATTGACAATGGCCTATGCCCATCTTCTCGAGCCGGATTGGCAAGCGCTCGATGACCGACTCCCTAACGCCTGATCGACGCCCTAGGACGTGAAAATGCAGCAGTTGGCACCGCCTGCCCTTTTCAATGGCGGGCGAAACCCCTAATTCGCGCGCTCAACCAACGATTCTAGGAGATTGCGCTATACCCCCGCCCACCCCGCGCCGCCCGCTGGCGCCGCCGCAGATCAGCGG
>NZ_JAHFPY010000022.1 GCF_023266535.1 Sphingomonas sp.
GAAAGCTCGCGCGCGTTGAGTTCACTGTCGAATGACAGGCCCAGCGCTTCCTCATTCTGCCAGCGGACGACCCCCGTCCGGCCGAACGTTCCGCAATCCAGCTCGACGGCGGTTCCGGTGGGCAGGCGCGCGGCGCAATGCAGCCTGGCGCCGCCGGCGGAAAGGTCGAGCATCTGGACATGGTGGCGCTCGCGTCCGGCCTGGAGAAATGCCGGCAACGCCACCGCGACCCGCGGATAAACGCGGCGGTCGGCATAGGCATCTTGCTCTTGTGGGGACGGTACTGGGCTGGCCATTTAATCTCCCCGCTACGCATGGCCTAGCACGCGGGTGCTGCCAGAAAGTAAACGGCAAGCTCCGAATTGGGTGGAAGGTGAAGTTTGGCGGGATCGGCACAAATCGTGACATTCGCAGAGCTCAGGACAGACCCTCGTGCAATGCCCGCGGCAGAGGAGTAGCGGGTCAACGAGCAATCTTAGATCGGAGATCGCAGCATGAACCAGACGCCGACCAACGCCCTCGACCGCCGCGCGCTGATCCGCGCAGCCGCACTGGCGCCTCTGGCGGCGCCGCTCGTCGTGGGAAGTGCCAAGGCCCAGAGCGCGTCGGGCACACGACCAACGCCACCGAACGCGCGCATGCGCGTGCGGCGGCTGACCTGGGCCGGAATCGAGGTCGAGCTCGGTGATACTGCGTTGTTCGTCGATGCGTTGCCGGTCGATGCGCAGGCGGGCGATCCTGCCGATCTGCTCGCGACGACCAAGAAGCCCGCGGCGCTGGTCACCCACCGCGACAACGATCATTTCAGCAACGCCGCGCTCAGGACCATCCTCGGCGAAAGCGGGCGGCTGGTGACGCAGGCCGAGACGGTGCCGTGGATCGACACGCGCGGGCTGCGTGTCCAGGGGGTCGCGATGTGGGAGCCGGTCTTCTTTCCAGTCTGGGGAGGCGACCTCGTCGCGTTCGCGGTCCCTGCGGTAGACGGGTTCGGCGCGCCGCAGTCCTCATGGGTGATCGACGGCGGCGGCGCGCGCATCTTTCACGGCGGCGACACGCAGTGGCACGGCCGTTGGGTCGATTACGGCCGCGCCTACGGCCCGTTCGACGCGGCCTTTCTGCCGATCAACGGCGCGCGGATCAACGCCGGGCGCGTGGTCGACGACGGCATCCCGGCGGTGCTGACCCCCGAACAGGCGGTGATCGCCGCGCATCGCCTCGGCGCGCGCCGGCTCATCCCGATCCACTACGGCCAGCCCGACCCGCCGGGCTACAACGAGATCGACCATCCGCTCGATCGGCTCAAGAAAGCGGCGCAGGGTGTGATCCCGCTAACCATCCTCGGTACGGGAGAATGGACCGACATCGCCGGCGGCGGCCGGTGCGAAAATGGATGAGCGGGAATTGCGTCAGAGCAAAGACGCTGAAAGCCCGACGAATCCGAACATTGAAATAGCGAGGTAGCTCATACCCGCTGAGGCTGAGTTGGTTCGCGCCATGTCCACAAAGGGTGGAAAGCGGACGCTATGAACTTGGTCGACGCTTTAGGATGCATCTTCCGGTTACGGTCCGCAATGAATCGGTTACGCGGGATTGGCTGCCGCTGCCGGAAAGTATCGAAATGCTTGCGGGTGAAAGCTTATGGAAATTATCTTCGAGGTCATCTTTCAGTTCCTGGGCGAACTGCTCCTTCAGATCGTCTTTCAAATCGTTGCGGAACTGGGATTTCATAGTCTCGAAAATAGTCTTCGCCGTAGAGCGAACCCGGCGTTTGCAACCATCGGCTATATTCTCTGGGGCCTGATGGCCGGCGGCCTCAGCCTCTGGATCTTGCCGGATTCAATTATCGAAG
Source organism: Sphingomonas sp. (assembly GCF_023266535.1). GTDB lineage: Bacteria > Pseudomonadota > Alphaproteobacteria > Sphingomonadales > Sphingomonadaceae > Sphingomicrobium. The sequence goes on from NZ_JAHFPY010000022.1 coordinate 1,850, forward strand.
TACCGGTATTTCGCGTGATGAATCTGGTCGCAACGCCCGTCGCACTCGGGTTTCTTATGATGCTGATTGGCAGGCTCAGGGTTCGCAAGGGTCAAGACCTCGTTCGCCTCGACCAGTTCGGGTACGCCTTTATCTTCGCTTTTGCGATGGCCTTCGTTCGCTTTGTCTGGGCAGCCTAATGTCCGCAATGGGTGGAAAGCTGCCATTACTGGCTCTACCTTCTCAACATGAACGATGACCCGGTTTTAGCGCGGCTTCTTCGCCACCCCACCGGCCTGAAGGCTGGCGGACTAACCAGTCAGCATGAGGTTCTAGCGACCTACCACACGCATTCGGGTGAGACGCCCTTTGCCATTTGCCGCGACGGCTTGCTGCTGAACCCCAGCGCTGACGCCCGATTTGTGCCGTTCGTCGAGATAGAGGACGCCGGTTACTACAATCACGAAATGGTCAGGCGTGCGAAGGCAGGACGTGTCAGCGGCGTATCAGGACCCCTCTCAATACGGCTGCGGTCTGGCGAGGTGGTAGATTTGTCGGTCGAGGTTCGCGAGGATGGTATGCCGGACCTGCTGACAATCGCGAGCTTCATCCAACAGCGAGCAACCATTTATAGAGCCGAAGAGCGCCGAGCGCAGCCAAACGGCTAATGTCCGCAATGGGTCGAAATCGGTCATGACGAATAGGCCGTAACCAGTCTCAAGCCTCGACCTGCTCCAGCGCCTCCGCAATCAAACGCCGGCTGTTGTCGATCCCGTAGAGCGCAATGAAGCTGCCCATGCGCGGGCCCTGTGGCGAACCCAGCAGCGTCTCGTAGAGCGCCTGGAACCAGTGGCGCAGGCTCTCGAACGGATAACGCTTGCCGACCTCGAACACGACATTCTGGATTTCGTCGCCCGGCGTATCGGGCGGCAGCTTGGCCAGCTCGGCGTCGAGGTCCTTCAGCGCGTCGACCTCCTGCCCCTGCGGTGCCCGGCGCTTGAGCGTCGGCGCGACGAAATCGCGGGCATAATTGACCGCCAGCCCGATCAGCTTGTCGAGCTCGGGATCGCTCTCGGGCGAGGTGCCGGGCGCATAGCGCTGGACGAACCGCCACGCCGTTTCCTTGTCGGCGACGCCCGGCAATGAGGCGAGGTTCAATAGCAGCCCATAGGTCAGCGGCAGCACCCCGGTCGGCACCTTGCCGCCATGGATATGGTGGACCGGGTTGCCGAGCTGCTGCTCGATCGGCTGGGCCGGATAATTGCCGCGGAACTGGTAATATTCGTCGACCGCGCGCGGGATCACGCCGATGTGCAGCGACTTGGCCTTGCGCGGCTCGCGATAGGCGAAGAAGGACAGGCTCTCCTCATTGCCATAGGTCAGCCATTCCTCGAGGCTGAGGCCATTGCCCTTGGACTTGGAGATTTTCTCGCCCTTTTCGTCGAGGAACATCTCGTAGTTGAAGCCCTCGGGCGGGCGGCCGCCGAGCACCCGGGTGATCTTGCCGGACTGGATGACGCTGTCGATCAAATCCTTGCCGGCCATTTCATAGTCGACGCCCAGCGCGACCCAGCGCAGCGCCCAGTCGACCTTCCACTGCAGCTTCGACCGGCCCGACAGCGCCGATTGCTCGACCGCGCTGCCGTCCTCGTCGGTGAAGGCGATCGTCCCGGCGTCGGCATCGACCACGCGGACCGGCACCTGCAGCACCTTGCCGCTGGCCGGCGAAATCGGCAACACCGGCGAATAGGTCTGGCGCCGCTCCTCGCGCAGCGTTGGCAGCATAACGCCCATCACCTCGTCCCACTTGCCGAGGACCTGCCTGATGGTCTCGTCGAACCGGCCCGAAGCATAATATTCGGTCGAGGAAGCAAACTCATAATCGAAGCCGAAGCGGTCGAGGAAGCGCCGCAGCATCGCATTATTGTGGGCGGCGAAGCTGTCGTACTCGCCGAACGGGTCGGGCACCTTGGTCAGCGGCATGCCGAGATAATTCGCCAGCATTTCCTGCTGCGGAACATTGTCGGGGACTTTCCTCAGGCCATCCATGTCGTCGCTGAACGCAATCAGCCGCGTAGGAGCGCCGCCGCTCAGCTCCTCATAGGCGTGGCGGACCATGGTAGTGCGCAGCACTTCGTTGAAGGTGCCGATATGCGGCAGGCCCGACGGGCCATAGCCGGTCTCGAACACCATCGGCTCGGGTACGCCGGCCTTTGGCGGCTTGCCCTCGGGCCAGCGCTTCAACAGCTTGCGCGCTTCCTCATAGGGCCAGGCCTTGGACGTGAGGGCAGCTTCGCGAATGGCGGCGGGGACGGTCATGGCGAGCGCTGTCGCCCTTTGGAGCCATGAAGGCAAGTATTGTTCCCCGGCGAAGGCCGGGGCCCAGGCCCGAGCGCGAGCTCGGGTTGCGGGGACAAGCTTCTGCGAAACTTCCTGGACCCCGGCCTTCGCCGGGGCACGGTTGCCATTCTGTTCCAGCTGACGCATTTCGACCGCGTGAAATCGCTCGCACTTCCTGCTCTCCATGCAACCCATGCCGGCATCTGGGTTGCCGCCGGCGGCGAGGTGCGCGAAGCGTCGCGGGGGGAAGCGATCGCCCGGCTGGCCGAGACTCCGCACATCATCTTGAACGCGCCGCTGGTCGGCCAACGCCTCGGCTATGCCGATGTGTCCGGCCTCGACCTGCTGGAACTGTTCGCCTTCGTCCATCCCGCCCGCTTCGCGGTGCCGACCGTGTCGGGTTTGGCGCGGGCCTGCGGGGTCGAGCCGCCGGCGAGCGACAATGAGGCGGCGGCGACGCTGGTCGCGATCGCCCAGGCATTGCTCGACCGGCTGGCCGGCGATGATTGGCCCGAGCGGGAAGGGGCCTGGACCGCCAATGCCTCGCTGACCCGCATCGGCTGGGCGTGGGCGCCGCAGGTTGGCCGCAACCTCGCCAGGCCGGAGCGCGGCGAGCGGATGCTCTTTTCGCGCCTGCCGCAATGGGAGGAGGCCGGCGAGCGGCCGCAGCCCAAGAGCCTTTCCATCCCGCCGGCCGATGCCGAAGCCAAGCTCGCCGAGCTGACCGGCAAGGGTTCGGAGCCGCGCGAGGGCCAGACGGCGATGGCCGCGGAATCCGCCGCGATCTTCGCTCCGCGATGCGTCGAGGGCGAGCCCAACATGCTGTTGGCCGAGGCGGGGACGGGCATCGGCAAGACGCTCGCCTATCTGGCGCCGGCCTCGCTCTGGGCCGACCGGGCGCAGGGAACCGTCTGGGTCTCGACCTTCACCAAGGCGCTGCAGCGGCAGCTCGACGCCGAGGGGAAGAAGCTGTTCCCCGATCCCGCCGAGCGAAACCGCCGGATCGTGATCCGCAAGGGCCGCGAGAATTACCTCTGCCTGCTCAACCTCGAGGACGCGATGCAGGGCGCCTTCGCCGGTAGGGCGGCGATTTTGGCGCAGCTGGTCGGGCGCTGGGCGGCCTATTCGAAAGATGGCGACATGGTCGGCGGCGACCTCCCCGGCTGGCTGCCGAGCCTGTTCCGCCGCGCCGGCGCGGCCGCGCTGACCGACCGCCGCGGCGAATGCGTCTACGCCGGCTGCCCGCACTATCGGAAATGCTTCATCGAGCGGGCCGAGCGCGCCGGGCGCGAAGCCGACCTTGTGATCGCCAATCATGCGCTGGTGATGGTCAACGCCGCGCGCGGGCGGCCGGACGCGCCGAGCCGGATCATCTTCGACGAGGGCCATCATCTGTTTGATGCGGCGGATTCGACCTTCTCCGCCGCGCTGACCGGCCAGGAAGCGATCGAGATGCGGCGTTGGATCGTCGGGCCTGAGGGCAAGTCGCGCGGCCGCCGCCGCGGCCTCGCCGCGCGACTGCTCGACGTCTGCTCATACGACGTGGCTGGGGCGCAAGCCCTTGATAACGCAGTGGAAGCCGCGCTGGCGTTGCCGTCGGACGGCTGGCTGGCCCGGCTAGCCGAGGGCGATCCCTTCGGCCCCATCGAGACCTTGCTCTCCGAGGTTCGCGGCACCGTTTACGCCCGGGCCAAGGCGCGGGAGGCGGGCTACGGCCTCGAAACCGAATTGGCCGAACCCGACGGCAATCTGGTCACCGCCGCGTCGGCCGCGATGGAGGCGCTTGAAGCCCTCGCCAAGCCGCTCGCCGCGCTCACCCGCCGCCTCGAAGCGGTGCTCGAAGACGCGCCCGACTGGCTCGACAGCCAGGCCCGTGCCCGGGTCGAGGGCGCCATCACCGGCCTCGCCTGGCGCCGCGAGACGCTCGCCGCATGGATCGCGCTGCTCGGCCGCGTTGGCGGCGTCGCCGATCCCGATTTCGTCGACTGGCTGGCGATCGATCGGGTCGAGGGCCGCGAATATGATGTAGGATTTCACCGCCACTGGCTCGATCCTACACGCCCCCTCGCCCGGGCGGTGCTGGAGCCGGCCCATGGCGTGCTGGTCACCTCGGCGACCCTCCGCGGCAGCGACGGCTGGCCGAGCGCCGAGGCGCGGACCGGCGCGCTGCATTTGGGTCATCCAGTCGGTCATTTCGAAGCGGCCAGCCCGTTCGATTATGGCCAGCAGGCCGAGGTGCTGATCGTCACCGATATCGGCCGCAACGACATTGGCGCGCTGGCCGGTGCCTATGCCCGGCTGATCGAGGCGGCCGAGGGCGGCACGCTCGGCCTGTTCTCCGCGATCCAGCGGCTGCGCGGAGTCCATGCGCGAATTGCCGACCGGCTGGCACGGGCCGGACTGCCGCTGCTCGCCCAGCATGTCGACCCGATCGACACCGGTACGCTGGTCGACATTTTCCGCGACGATCCCCATGCCTCGCTGCTCGGCACTGATGCGCTGCGCGACGGGGTCGACGTCCCCGGAGAGTCGCTGCGGCTGGTGGTGATGGAGAGGGTGCCCTGGCCGCGGCCGACGGTGCTACATGCGGCGCGCAAGCTGGCCAATGGCGGCAGCGTCTATGATGACCGGGTAGTGCGGGCCCGGCTCGCCCAGGGGTTCGGCCGATTGATCCGGCGGCAAGGTGACCGCGGCCTGTTTGTCATCCTGTCGAGCGCGCTGCCATCGCGGCTGCTGACCGCCTTTCCGCCGGAAGTCGCTGTATCGCGCGTTCCGCTCGATGTGGCGCTGGAACGGGTCCGAGCGAAGCTATTCGGAACCACCCGCGTTGAGCCGGTGGAGATTGATGCATGAAGAGCCTGACCCTGCTGCGCCATGCCAAGACCGAACGCGATTCGGACAGCGGCCGCGATTTCGACCGGCGGCTGATGGACCGAGGTCGGGAAGACGCCAAGCGGATGGGCGATGAGATCAACAAGCTTGGCCTGGCCTTCGACCTCGTCCTCTCCAGTCCGGGGGCGCGGGCGGCGGAAACCGCCGAACTGGCCCGCCTGTCGCCGCGATACGACCAACGCATTTACGATGCGTCGACCGGTGATCTGCTGGCAATTGTCCAGCAGACTTCGGATGAGGCTGAGCGCCTCGCCATGGTCGGCCATAATCCAGGCTTCGAGCGGCTGGCGTCGCGGCTGCTGGGTGTTTCCGTCGAAATGCCGACCGGTTCGCTGATCGAAATCGCCCTGCCGATCGATCAATGGGGAGACGCCGGAAGCAGCGCCGGCCAGCTGGTCAGGTTCCTGAGACCGAAGGAGTTTCTCTAGGCGTCGAGTGCCGCGGCCAGCCGGTGCCGAAGCGCCTTCAACCGCTCGACATCGATCCCGCCCTGCTCCTCGGGAATCGGGGTATCGAGTCCGTAGGCCGGCTGCGGAACGACATTGACCGGCTGCAGAATCAGCGGCTCGTCCGCCGCCTCGCCCTTCGATCGCAGCAGCTTCTGCACGCCCTTGACGGTATAGCCTTCGTCGTTGAGCAACCGGTTGATCCGCCTGGCCAACGCCACATCGTCCGGACGGTAATAGCGGCGATTACCGGCGCGCTGCAGCGGTTTCAGCTGCGGGAATTTCGTCTCCCAATAGCGCAAGATGTGCTGGGCAACGCCAAGCTCGGCGGAAAGCTCGCCGATGGTCCTGAAAGCGTCCGGGGCCTTTTCGCCGGTCGCCATCCCAGATGCTACTTGGCGATCCGGTCGCGCATGATCTGGCTGGCGCGGAAGGTCATCACGCGGCGCGGCGCAATGGGCACCTCGATCCCGGTCTTGGGATTGCGGCCGATGCGTTGGCCCTTGTCGCGCAGGATGAAGGTGCCGAATCCGGATACCTTCACATTCTGGCCAACGCTGAGCGAGTGGCACATATGATGAAGGATCCGCTCGACGATCCCGGCGCTTTCAGCGCGCGAAACGCCCAAGCGGTTGTGGACGATATCGGACAGGTCGGCGCGGGTCAGCGTGCCCGCATGCAAACCGTCGGTCGAACGGGCAATACCCGCGTCTGCCATGATGATTTCCGCCCCCTCAATAAAGCGTCGGTTTTCGATTGATCGTTACGCTATCGCAAAGCCTTGCGACCCGCAATTCGACTTTGGCAGATTTTCCTTGGCTTTCAATAGCGGAGCGCGGCCGCGCCCCAGGTAAAGCCACCGCCCATCGCTTCGAGCACCAACAGGTCACCGCGCTTGATGCGGCCGTCGCGTACCGCAACGTCGAGCGCCAATGGGACAGAAGCCGCCGACGTATTCGCATGACGGTCGACCGTGACGATGACTTTTTCCGGCGCGAGACCCAGCTTCTTGGCGGTTGCATCGAGAATTCGGGCATTGGCCTGATGCGGCACCACCCAGTCGATGTCGGAGGCCGTGAAGCCGGCGTCGGCCAGAACCTCTCCGAGCACGTCAGCCAGATTGACCACTGCGTGGCGGAATACTTCCCGGCCCTTCATCCGTAGCTTGCCGACGGTGCCGGTGGTCGAGGGGCCGCCGTCAACATAGAGCAGGCCATTGTGTCGGCCGTCGGCATGGAGCCTGGTCGACAGGACGCCGGCATCGCCCTCTTCTGCTTCAAGCACAATCGCGCCGGCGCCGTCACCGAACAGCACGCAGGTGCCGCGATCCTCCCAGTCGAGGATCCGACTGAAGGTTTCCGAGCCGATCACCAGCGCGCGCTTGGCATTGCCGCCGCGAAGCATCGAGTCGGCCACGCTCAGCGCGTAGAGGAAGCCCGTGCAGACGGCGTGGACGTCGAACGCGATGCAGTCGTCGATCCCGAGCAGCGCCTGCACCTTGGTCGCCGACGACGGGAAGGTCTGGTCCGGAGTTGCGGTCGCCAGGACGATGAGGCCGATTTCGTTGGGCTCGATCCCGGCCGCTCCAAGTGCCTTCTGGCAAGCCTCGACCGCCAGCGTCGCGGTGGTTTCACCGTCGGCGGCGATATAGCGGCTGCGAATACCGGTGCGTTCGACGATCCATTCGTCCGACGTGTCGACTTGTTCTGCCAGCTCGGCATTGTCGACGCGGCGTTTCGGCAATGCCGATCCAGTGCCTTTGACGACAGAACGAAGGGTCATTCGGCGGCCTCACCATTGAAAGCATGGGCCCGGAAATTGTCGAGATCGTCACCGATCTTCCGGGTGATGTCGTTGCGGACCATCGACGCTGCGACCCCGATCGCATTGGCGACGCCCTTGTAGTTGGCGCCCCCATGGCTCTTCACCACCAGTCCGTTCAACCCCAAAAACACCGCGCCGTTATGATTATTGGGATCGAGATGAACCTTGAGCAAGTTGAGAGCAGGCTTGGAAAGGGCAAATCCGGCCTTCGATCGCAGCGACGAAGTGAACGCCCTGCGCAACAGGTCGGTGACGAAGCGAGCCGTGCCCTCGGCAGTTTTCAGCGCGATATTGCCCGAAAATCCGTCGGTTACGACGACATCCAGGTCGCCTCGACTCAAGCGGTCGCCCTCGGTGAAGCCTTCGAATTTTAGCGGAAGATAGTCGGCGTCCCGGAGCAGAGCGGCCGCCTCTTTCAGCTCGTCGGTTCCCTTGAGCTCCTCGGTGCCGATGTTGAGCAGCTTGACCCGCGGCTTGGCGATGCCGAGCACCGTTCGCGAATAGGCCGATCCCATCACCGCGAACTGGACCAGGTTCTGCGCGTCGCATTCGGTGTTGGCGCCGAGGTCGAGCATGACGCAGTCGGTCGCGCCGAGCGTCGGCAACAGCGCCGCGAGCGCTGGCCGGTCGATGCCCGGCATGGTCCGCAGGGCAAGCTTCGACATGGCCATCAGCGCGCCGGTATTGCCGCCGGAAAGGGCCGCGTCGGCGTGCCCTTCCTTCACCGCGTTGATGGCGAGCCCCATCGACGTCGTCTTGGCACGGCGAATTGCCTGGCTCGGCTTTTCCGAGGCATGGATGGCGTCGGTCGTGTGATGAATGGCAACAGCGTCGGCCAATGGCTGGTGCTTGGCCATCTCCGGGCCAATCACGCCTTCATCACCGTAGACTTCGAAATGGAGGCTGCGATCCTTGCGGCGTGCGCGGGCCATGCCGGCGATCATCACCGCCGGGCCCATGTCACCACCCATGGCGTCAATCGCGATGCGCGGGCTCACGGCCATGCGTGGGGTGCCCTCGTGCCGCTAATGTCGCTTAGGCCTCGGTCGAAACGATCTCGCGGCCGTTATAGTGGCCGCAGGCCGAGCACATGTTGTGCGGGAGCTTCAGCTCGCCACAGTTCGGGCATTCCTGGAAGCTGGCCGGGCTCAGCGCATGATGGCTGCGGCGCATGTTGCGCTTCGAGGGCGATGTTTTTCTCTTAGGGACGGCCATCTCGGCTCTTCCTTAAATCAGCTAACCAAAAAAATATGCGACTATCCTCGCTCTGCTCATCGGTTGAACCGGCGGCGGCGGCTGGATCGTCGCGGACGAAGGCGCCCTATAGCGAAATCAGGCGGAGACGCAAGCGCTTCAGGCGCGTTGCAGCACCTTGTCCGCGACGAAAGGGTTGGTCGCCCGCTCATGGCCGAATGTCGACATCGAGCCGTGACCGGGGACGAAATGTGTATCGTCGCCCATCGGCCACAGCCTTTGGGTGATCGAATCGAGCAGCTGCTGGTGATTGCCGCGGGGAAAGTCGGTGCGGCCGATCGATCCCTGGAACAGCACGTCGCCGACAATGGCGAGCTTCGATTCGGGGTGGTGGAAGACGACATGCCCCGGCGTGTGGCCGGGGCAGTGGCGGACATCGAAGGTGAGCTTGCCAACCGTGACCGTATCGCCGTCGACCAGATAGCGGTCCGACTGGAACGGCTTGCCGTTGATCCCGTAGCGCTGGCCGTCATCCTCCAGCCGGGCAATCCAGAACAGATCCTCTTCGTGCGGGCCTTCAATCGGAACGCCCAGTTCCTGCGCCAATATCCCGGCCTGGCCGCAATGGTCGATATGACCATGGGTCAGCAGAATTTTTTCAATCGTCACACCATGCTGGGCGGCGGCGGCCTTCAAACGAGGCAGGTCGCCACCCGGATCGACAAAGGCGCCAAGCATCGTCTCGGTGCACCACAGCAAAGTGCAATTCTGCTGCAGCGGGGTGACCGGGACGATGGCTGCACGAAGCGGCTGGTTCATTTGCGCGCCTGGATGTCCGCCAGTGAAGCCGGCTCATTCTTCATTGAGGCGGACACCGCCTCGGCCTGGCGGAGAGCGCGCAGCACATTGCCGCCAGCCAGCTTGGCGAGATTCTCATCGCTCCATCCGCGGCGGATCAATTCGGCGAACAAGTTGGGATAGTCCTGGACACCCGTAAGGCCTTCTGGCGTATAGGGAATTCCATCCATGTCGCCGCCGATCCCGACGTGATCGTAGCCCGCGACTTTGGCGACATGCTCGACGTGATCGGCAACCGTGGAGACCGTAGCCGCCGGCCGCGGATGCGCCGCTTCCCAGGCCTTTAGCCCGGCTTCGACCTCGGCCTTACTGTTGCGGTGAAAGGCCTTGAGCCTGGCCTCTTCGGCATTTTTCTCGGCGCCCCAATGCCATACCGCATCGGAGATGAAGTCGGGAACGAAGTTGACCATGACGACGCCGCCATTGGCGGGAAGCAGCTGAAGCTCGTCGTCGGGGACATTGCGCAAATGCCCGACCAGCCCGCGCGCCGACGAGTGGGAAAAGATCACCGGTGCCTTACTCTCGGCGATCGCGTCTTTCATCGTGTCGGCCGAAACGTGGCTCAGGTCGACCAGCATGCCGAGCCGGTTCATTTCGTGGACGACCTGAACGCCGAACGGGCTGAGGCCGCCATATTTGGGATCGTCGGTCGCGCTGTCGGCCCATTCGGTGGTCTGGTTATGGGTCAGCGTCATGTAGCGCGCACCGAGGCGGTAGAATTGGCGAAGCGCGGCCAGCGAGCCGCCGATCTGCCGCCCGCCCTCGATACCGACCAGCGATGCGACCTTGCCCTGCTTGTGGATGCGGACGACGTCATCGGCCGTCAGCGCGCGTTCCAGGTCATTGGGGTAGGTGGCGATCATCCGGTCGACGATGTCGATCTCTTCGATCGTGCGGCGGATTGCCTCGTCGCCCGTGTAGGTACCGTCGATATAGACCGACCAGAATTGCCCGCCGACGCGGCCCGCGTGGAGCCGGGCCATATCGGTCATCAGCGGATGGTCGGGCCATTTGTCGGTGCCGCTGGCGAGGTTGGCGACGCTGTAGCCATGGCTTTCCGACAACTGCTCGGCGATGTCGTTGTGGCCGTCGATCAGCGGCGTCTGTTTGAGGATTCGGTCGATCCGCGCCTGGACCTTGGGGTCGATTGGTTGTTGTGCGTGAGCGGCGGTAGTCACAAGCAGCGCGGCAAGGAGCAAAGCTGAGCGCATCTATTCGAACCCTTCGATCGTGGAGGCTTGAGGCTTTACGAAGCGTAGGTGGCGGGGGCAAGGCGACTGTATGTGGCTGCTGTTCGACGATGCACGGGAAGGGGGCGCGGCCCCACGGCTCTATTGCCAGCCCGTCGAGATCATCGTTGCACATCATTTACATGAGATCGAACGGGCGCTGGAGCGGATCAGGGCTGGACTGCGCGCCAGGCGCCATGCAGCCGGCTATCTCGCCTATGAAGCGGGCTATGCGTTTGATCCCAAGCTCGAAGGTTGCGCGCGGCAAGGCCCCGGACCCCTGCTTTGCTTTGGTTTGTTCGAAAATTTTGAAACGCCGGACATCGGCAAGCTCCTGCCGTCACCCGACGGAGCCTATGTCGGCCCGGTCCGGCCGCGAATCTCACAAGCCGAATATGAGGCGGGGGTCGGCCGGGTCCGCGATCATTTGTTCGCCGGGGCATATTATCAGGCCAATCTGACCTTTGGCTGCGACGTCGCGGTCGCCGGGGATCCCGTGGCGCTTTACGCCCGCCTGCGGCGCTCCTCCAAGGCCGGTTGGGGCGGCGTGATGATCCATGATGGCGGCGCTATCGTCTCGCTGTCTCCGGAACAATTCTTCACGATCCGCTGCGGCATCATCGAAGCACGGCCAATGAAGGGGACCGCTCCGCGCCGGCCCAATCCGGAAGCCGACCTCGCCGAGGCCGGGACGCTGTCCACAGATGAAAAGCAGCGCGCCGAAAATCTGATGATCGTCGATCTGATGCGCAACGATCTCGCCCGGGTGTCGGTGCCGGGCAGCGTCGAGGTGCCCGAGCTGTTCTCGGTCGAGACCTATCCCACCGTCCACCAGATGGTCAGCCGGATCACCGCCCAACTTCGGATCGAATGCGACGCCGTCGATATGATCCGGACCATCTTCCCCTGCGGATCGGTGACCGGAGCACCGAAGATTGCCGCAATCGAGGCTTTGACCCGGCTCGAGCCCGAACCGCGCGGCGCCTACACCGGCTCGATGGGCTGGATCGAGCCAAACCATCATGGCGAACCCGGCGACGCCTCATTCAATGTGCTGATCCGGACGCTCGAATGGCACCATGGCGAGGCGAAAGCGCGGCTCGGGCTCGGTTCGGGGCTTGTCGTCGACAGCATCCCAAGCGATGAATGGGCCGAGTGTTTGCTCAAGGGGGATTTCGTGCGGCGTGAGGCCCAGGAATTTGATCTGATCGAGACCATGGGGTTCGACCCCAGTGAGGGTATCATCGAGCTGGAGCGACATCTCGACCGGATGCGGAATTCGGCAGCGGACCTCGATTTCAAGTTTGACCGCCATGCCGCGCGCAACGAGCTTCAGGCGGCGACCTTCGGGCGCAAGCAGCGGGCGATGGTCCGGCTGCTGCTGTCGCGGACCGGCGCCATGGCGATCCAGGTCAAGCGCTATGAGGATCCGGACGAAGTGCCCGTGGCCGTCGCGGTGCGCCCGCTACCGGTCGACCCGAGCGATTTCCGGTTACGCTACAAGACCACCGACCGCCGCTTCCTAGACGAGGCGCGGCAGGGCGAGCGGGCTTACGAGACGATCTTCACCGATCCCGAGGGCCAGCTGACCGAAGGCAGCCGGACCAACATTTTCGTCCAGCGCGGCGACAAGCTCCTGACTCCGCCGCTGACCCGCGGGATCATGCCGGGGATTTTGCGGGCCAAGCTGATCGAGGAGGGCCGGGCCGAAGAAGGCGATTTGACGCCCGAGGACCTCAGCCAGGGCTTTTACATCGGCAATATCGTCCGGGGGCTGATTCCGGCGAAGCTCGCCTGAGCGAGCGGCAAGCGGGAATCCCGGCTAAGCTTGCCTAGGCTGCATCAATGCTGTTCCCCGGCGAAGGCCGGGGTCCAGGACGCTGCAGAGCAGCGTTTAGTTGAGCCTGCCGATTGAGAAAGCGCTTCGCGCTCCTGGGCCCCGGCCTTCGCCGGGGAACATTAAGCCGCGATCGGGAAACGCAGAAGGCGGTCGCTCGACGGGACCAGCGCTGTGGCGCTCGGGCCGACCTTTTTCAATATTTCGGGATGGCCGGCATCGAGGCCGCCGGTGAAGGCGCCAAAGGCGGGGAGGATCAGCTTTGACGCGCTGGCGACGAAGCAACGGCGCGAGACGCTTCGGCCCTTGAGGCTAAGCCGATATTTGGGATGGTAGTGGCCCGACATTTCGGGCCTTTGGTCGTTTTCCTCGGCCTCGTGGCGGAGGACAATCCCGCCGACCTCGCACTCCACTTCGATCCGCCCGCCGCAATGGTCGACGAAGCCGCTGTCATGGTTGCCGACGATCCACACCCAGTCGAGCCGCGCCGTCATCGAGGCAAGCAGCTCGCGCGCCGTCTCTGGCAAGCGATCGCAGCCGAAGCGATCGTGGAAAGAATCGCCGAGGCAATAGAGGCGCGTGACCCCGGTCCGCTCGATCTCTTTGCTCAGCGCCTCTAGCGTCGCCTGGCTGTCGTAGGGCGGCAACATTTGGCCCCCCGCCGCAAACCAACTGGCCTTCTCGAGATGCAGGTCGGCGACCAGCAGCGCCTGCTCGACCGGCCAGTGAAGCGCGCCTTCGGGCGTCGCGAAGAAATCATGGCCGGCGAACGAAAGGGGGACCATGTCGCTAGCGCTCCAGCCCCATCACATGATCGCGCAGTGCCCGGGCGTCGTGCAGCGCATTGTGCGGGACTGTGCTGTTGGCCGCGGTCGAGAAGCCGTGCAGCGGGACGAAGTGCAGGCTGAGTGGTGGGACCGGCACCATCATGCCCGGGCCAGTGACCAGCAGCATCGACAGCTGCGCCAGATCCTCCGGCCAGTCGGCAACGATGTCCGGAGCTTCGTCATGAGCCAGCCATTGGGCGAGCATCTGGGCGGCGTCGCGCCGCGACACGCGCGGGCTGACCAGACCTTCGGGCACCATATCGAGAAACGGAACGACATGCCGCTCGACCCAGGGATCGAGTTCGGCATCGCAATCGAGTGTGACGTAAAATTCCTCGCCGCCGTCCTCGGGCACCAGCGCAAGGCTGAGCAGCGCTCCGCCGAAGCCGTTATATTCGGTGTCGAGAAAGTACCTCATTCATCGCCACTCTGGACGAGCGGGCGCGAAGGTTCCAGTCTCTTGCCACAACGCAAACAGAGGGGATCAAAATGCGGATGATGTCGACTGGCGTAGCCATGGCTTTGGCGCTGATGGTCACGGCGCCTGCTTCCGCCAAGCCCGGCGACCCGGGTCGCGAGAAGGTGGTCGCGGCGATCAAGGCCGACCATGACGCCTCGATCGAGCGGCTGCGCCAGTGGATCGCCCTACCGACCATCGCCAACATGGGAATCAATCACAAGGAAGGTGCCGAATATATGCGGCAGCTGGCGCTCGACGCCGGCTTCCAGCAGGCCAGGGTGATCCAGACGGACGGCGTCCCCGGTGTGTTTGCGACGCTCGACGCCGGTGCCAAGGACACGCTGGCGATCTACTTCATGTACGACGTCAAACATTATGATCCCGCCGAGTGGACGTCCCCGCCGCTCGAGGGGAAAATCGTCGACCGGCCTGGCGAGGGCAAGGTCATGATCGGCCGCGGCGCGGTCAATCAGAAGGGGCCGGAGACTGCCTTCCTGGCGGCGTTGCGGGCCTTCAAGGCCGCCGGTGTCAAGCTGCCGGTCAATCTCGTCTTCGTGGCGGAGGGCGAGGAAGAAATCGCCTCGCCGCATTTCTCCCAGGTAGTGAACCAGCCAGAGGTGCGCGCCGCGCTGGAAAAGGCGGTCGGCATTATCATTCCCTCGGCGGCGCAGTCGGTCGACGGCCAGACGACGCTGGTGCTGGGTGCCAAGGGCGCCGTCGAATTGCAGCTGATTTCCAGCGGCGAGAAGTGGGGGCGCGGCCCGAACAAGGACATCCATTCGAGCCTCAAAGCCAATGTCGACAGCCCGGTGTGGCACTTGGTCAAGGCACTCAACAGCTTGGTTTCGGAGGATGGGCAAACGCCGGCAATCGATGGCTGGTATGAGAATGTGAAGCCGCTGACGGCGAGGCAAAAGGAACTGATCGCCGCCGATGTCGCCGCCGGCAATGAAGCCGACGACATGAAGGTGCTGGGCATCAAGCATTGGTACAAGGACGAAGACTATCTCACCGCGTCATACCGGCTGGCAGAGCAGCCGACGGTCAACATCCAGGGGCTGGTCAGCGGCTATATGGGCCCGGGCGGCAAGACCGTCCTGCCGGGCCGGGCCGAGGCCAAGATCGACCTGAGGCTGGTCCCGGACATGACCAAGGACGAGGTCGTGTCGAAGCTGAAGGCGCACCTCGCCAAGCGCGGCTTCGGCGACATCGAGGTTAATGTCAGCGGCGGCTATGGTCCGACCCAAACCGATGAGAACAGCTCGCTGATCAAGGCCGAACAGAAGACGCTGGCCGATGCCAAGATCCCGACCACCATGTCTGCCCGATCCGCCGGCAGCTGGCCCGGCGTGGTATTTACGGGGCCGCCATTGCACCTTCCTGCCGGTCAGTTCGGCGGCGGCCGCGGCGGCGGCGCCCATGCACCCGACGAGTGGCTGCTGATCGATAGCAGCAACCCCAAGGTGCTGGGCTTCGACGGCCAGGCGATCCTTTACGCCGACTTCCTCTACGAAGTGGCGCGCAGCGCGAAAACCAAGCGCTAATTGGGTTGCGGCTCGGGAGCAGGCGGGCAGGGCTCGCCCTGCTCGGCTGCCTTGCGGCAGGCCTTCTCGCGCTCGCGGGCTTCCTTGCCGGCCCGTTCTTCGGCCTCGCGCAACTCGCGGCCGCGCTTCTGGTCGGCCTCCGACTGGCTGGTCGTGGCAAGATCGACGCCCTTGGACACGGCCTTGACCGGCAAGGTGAC
Source organism: Sphingomonas sp. (assembly GCF_023266535.1). Lineage (GTDB taxonomy): Bacteria > Pseudomonadota > Alphaproteobacteria > Sphingomonadales > Sphingomonadaceae > Sphingomicrobium. The sequence continues at coordinate 17,480 of NZ_JAHFPY010000022.1, forward strand.
GACATCGACCGCGGTGCTGGCGATGGTGGTGCAGCCGGCGAGCAAGGGGAAAGCTAGCAGAATCAAGACGCGCATGAGGGCGTTCTAACCGACCTGCCTGCAGCCTGCATGAACTAGTCGATCCGCATGGCTGCTTCGGCCAGCGCTTCGGCTTCGAGCAGCAACGCTTCGTCGGCGGTACCTTCCGGTGCCGCTTCGCGCCCGATGATAACCATCAAGGGAACCGCCATCGGCGTGATCCGGTCGACGTTGACGTGGACCATGGTCGACGCTGCCCGATCGACCAGCCTGACGAGGCGGCCGAGCTCGGTCATTCGGGTGCGAGCATCGTCCCAGGCGGCGCGGAGCAGCAGATGATCGGGCTCATATCGGCGCAGCACGTCGTAGATGAGGTCGGTCGAGAAGCTGACCTGTCGGCCGGTCTTCCGCTTGCCGGGATGCTGCCGCTCGACCAGTCCGCCGATTACCGCCACATCGCGAAAGGCGTTCTTGAGCAAATGGCTGCGCTCGAGCCATTCGGTGAACTCATGCTCTAGTATATCGGGCGAGAAGAGGGATTGCGGGTCGGTGACCGGCTCGAGTCCGTAAACAGCGAGGCCATAGTCATTGGCGACGAATCCGAGCGGCTTCAGGCCCGCGGTTTCCATGCGCTTGGTCAGCAGCATGCCGAGCGACTGGTGCGCGTTCCAGCCTTCGAAGCTGTAGGCGACCATGTAGTGGCGGCCTTCGTGCGGGAAGGTTTCGACCAGCAACCAGTGCGGCTCGGGCAGCAGCGAGCGCTCGGACTGGACCTCAAGCCATTCGCTGACGTCATCGGGGAATCGGTGCCAGTCGTTGCGGTCGGCGAGCATGGCTCGGACCCGGTTGGCGAGATGAGTCGACATCGACATGCGCTGGCCGCCGTAAGTGACAATCCGCGCCGATTTCTTCGACGCCTGGACGAAGATGTCTGTTTCCTTGAACGACAGCACTTCGAGGCTGAGGCCGGCGAAGAAGATGCGGTCGCCGGGCTCAAGGACCGAGGCAAAGCCTTCCTCGACCGTCCCCAGCTTGCGGCCGCCCTTGAACCGGACGTCCATCAGCGGCTGCTCGACGATCACTCCGGCATTCATCCGGTGCTGGACGGCGAAGTCGGGCTTTGCCAACCGCCACCGGCCGGGCGCCTCTTCGACGATGCGGCGAAAGCGGTCATAGGCCTTGAGCGCATAGCCGCCGGTGGCGACGAAATTGAGGATGTCGCGAAAGGCTTCGTCGTTGAGGCCGGCATAGGGCGCGGCCGAGCGGATTTCGGCCAGTAGCTCGGCCTCGTCGAACGGCCCGGCGCAGGCGACACCAAGGACATGCTGGGCGAGCACGTCAAGCGTGCCGGGACGGAAGCTTTCGGGATCGAGTTCGCCATCGCCGATCGCATCGAGCGCGGCGCGGGCTTCGAGATATTCGAAGCGGTTGCCGGGGACGATCATGCCCTTCGATGGCGCGTCGAGGCGGTGGTTGGCGCGGCCGATCCGCTGCAGCAGGCGCGACGAACCCTTGGGCGCCCCCATCTGGATGACGAGGTCGATGTCGCCCCAGTCGATGCCGAGGTCGAGCGAGGCGGTGGCGACCAGCGCGCGGACCTTGCCTTGGGCCATCGCCGCCTCGATCTTCCGCCGCGCCTCGACCGCCAGGCTGCCGTGATGAATGCCGATCGGCAGCGACCGGTCGTTGACCGACCAAAGTTTCTGGAAGGTGAGCTCGGCGAGACCGCGGGTGTTGCAGAAAATGAGCGTGGTGCGGTGCTGCTCGATCAGCAGCATCACGTCGCGGGCGGCGTGGTAGCCGCTGTGGCCGGCCCAGGGGATGCGGTTCTCGGGGATCAGGATGTCGAGGTCGGGCTCAACGCCTGGATCGCCCGCGACGAGCCTGACCACATCCATGTCGGCGTCGGGCGCAAGCCAGCTGCGATAGGCGTCGGGATCGGCGACCGTGGCACTGAGGCCAACCCGGCGGACTTTCGGTGACAGTGCTTGCAGCCGCGAAAGGCTGAGTGCCAGCAAGTCGCCGCGCTTGTTGCGGGCGAAGGCGTGGATTTCGTCAATGACGACATTCTGCAAATTCTCGAACAGCAGTGCGCTATCCGGATAGCGCAGCAGCAGGCTCAGGCTCTCCGGCGTAGTCAGCAGGATTTGCGGCGGGCGGACGCGCTGGCGAGCCTTCCGATCGGACGGGGTGTCGCCGGTGCGGGTCTCGACGCGGATGTCGACACCCATTTCCTCGATCGGGGTCAGGAGGTTGCGCTGCACGTCGACCGCCAGCGCCTTCAGCGGCGAGATATAGAGGGTGTGAAGTCCCTCGGCGGGATTCTCGATCAAATCGACGATGGTCGGCAGGAAGCCCGCCAGCGTCTTGCCGGCGCCGGTCGCTGCGACCAACAGCGCGTGCTCGCCATCATGCGCGGCATCGAGCATTTCCAGCTGGTGCCGGCGAGGCTGCCAGCCGCGGCCCGCGAACCATCGCTCGACGACAGGGGGAAGCGCACTCACATTGGCGAGCATCGATCGGTCAGGCGGTCATCTTCGCGATATTGCGCAGGACCGCCTGGGCGCGATCGCGGTCGATCACCAGCGCCGCGGTCTGCGTGACCAGATCGACCAGCGCCAGGTCGCGGACGGTTGGCTCGCGCGGCTCGCGATGGTACATGGCGAAGGTTCCGAGCACCCTGCGGCCGGCGGTCAGGATCGGCGTCGACCAGCAGGCGCGCAGGCCATGGGCATCGGCCAGTTCACGAAAATCAGCCCACAGCGGGTCATTGGCGATATCGCTGACGAACACCGGCTCGGCGCGAAAAGCGGCGGTGCCGCACGAGCCGACACTGGGTCCGATCTCGGCGCCGTCGATCGCGGCGCTGTAGGCCTCGGGCAGGCTCGGCGCGGCGCCATGGCGCAAATGCTTGCCATCCTGGTCAAGCAGCAGGATCGATCCGAGAACACCGGTCTTCGACGTCGATTCGACGATCCCGAGCAGCTCGCCCAGTGTCGCTTCGAGCGGACTGTCGCTAATCGCCAGTTCGAGCACCCGGCAGAAACGCTCGGGCGAAATGCCCATTTCCGGCTCGGCGCCTCTGCCCTGCATTTCCGACATGGCCGCGACCATAGCGACTAAGCCGTGCAACGTCACCGCTTTGCGATCCGATCCGATTATGACTAGCTTTCAAGTCGCTCGGGCCATGTTCAAACCATTGGAGGGGTCAAATGCGTTGGGTCTTGCTTGGCATAGCGGCGTCCATTTTTATCGCCAATACGGAATGTTTTGCTGCCGAAATTCCACCCACCATTCGAGCGGGCGAAATCGCAATCGAGATTGCCGCGACCGGGGCGTCAATGGCCCCGGCCGACCGAGCAACTGTCACCCTGAATCTCCGCAAATCGGGTCCGACGAATGCGGAAGCGAGGGCGAATGTCCGCGCGCTTGCTGACCAGCTGACAACCGAGTTGGTCGCTCTTGGCCTGCCAAGGCAAAGCATTGACCTTGAAGAGCCGACCAATCGTTTCGGGTTTATCGACAATGAAGCTGCTTCGGCCGCGATTTTGGAGGACATCGGGCAGGTTGCACCTACCGTCAAGCGGCCTGTATCCGCCTCCGCCTCGTTGGAACTGACGATCACCGATTTGGCATTTCTTCCCAAGCTTCGCGGCTTGATCGATCAAAGAGACGCGGTCGTAATGCAGAATCCAGCATTCTCGCTCATAAACGATCGGCAGAATCGCAATGCAGCCATCGGTGACGCCATGTCCAAGGCGCGAATGGACGCAGACGCATATGCGGCGGCCTTGGGAATGAAGGTCGTTCGGGTCATCGGCGCAAGAGATCAGGCAGCCCAAAACACTTTCATGTTCCCTGAATACGACAAGATGATCGAGAGATTTACGGGGTTGTCCGAGGTGAAGAGCGGATTGGTGAAGACCTCGATTCGGGCTATCGTGGAGTTCGCATTGGCACCGCGATAAGCCACTTTAAGTTCAGTGCGCCGCCTCGACGGCGGCGATGCCGCTCTTTTGGAGTTGCTCGTTGACCGTCGCCATCAGCCGGTCGAGACCGGCCTGATCCTTCGCCTCGGCGCGGGCGACCAGCACGTCCTGCGTGTTTGACCCACGCAGCAGCCACCAGCCGTCGGCGGTATTGACCCGCACGCCATCGGTTGAGTTAACGTTGGCGCCCTCGGCCGCGAGCCGAGCGGCGACTTCATCGATCACCGCGAATTTCCGCGCCTCGTCGACCTGGAAGCGCAGCTCCGGCGTCGCTACCGAAACCGGCATCTCGCTCTTGAGTTCGGTCAGCGACTTGCGGCTGGCAGAAACCGCGCGGATCGTCCGGATCGCGGCGTACATTGCATCGTCGAAGCCGTACCACTGGTGCTTGAAGAAGATGTGGCCGCTCATCTCGCCGGCCAGCGGCGCCTGCGTCTCCTTCATCTTCGCCTTGATCAGGCTGTGCCCGGTTTTCCACATCAACGGCGTGCCGCCCATTTCGGCGATACGGTCGAACAGGGTCTGGCTGGCCTTCACATCGGCAATGATGGTCGCGCCCGGAAGCTCCTTCAGTACAGGGGCGGCGAGGATGATCAGCAGCTGGTCGCCCCAGATCACCCGGCCCTCGCTATCCACGGCGCCGATGCGGTCGGCATCGCCGTCGAACGCGAAGCCGAAGTCGAGTTGCTTGTCCGCGACCAGCTTCTTCAGGTCGGCGAGATTGGCTTCGACCGTCGGATCGGGATGATGGTTGGGGAAGCGGCCGTCGACCTCGGTGTAGAGCGTATGATGCTCGCCGGGCAGGCGCTGGAGCAGCTTCTCGAGGATCGGGCCGGCGGCACCATTCCCGGCGTCCCAGCCGATCCGATAGGGCTTGCCGTCAAAGCCCTTGACCAGCGCATCGACGTAGGCGTCGACAACATCGGCGTCCTCGATCTCGCCACGCCCATCGCTCCAATCACCCTCCGCGGCGCGGCGGCCAAGGTCCTGGATCTCGGCCCCGAACACCGAACGGCCATTCAGCAGCATCTTGAAGCCGTTATAGTCGGCCGGATTGTGGCTGCCGGTGACCTGGATTCCGCCCTGGACGTCGAGCGTCGCCACCGCGAAATAGAGCAACGGCGAGGGACCCATCCCGACCCGAACCACATCGAGCCCGCCCTCGGTCAGGCCGCGAATGAGCGATGCCTCCATCTCCGGTGAATGGGTGCGGCCATCCCGGCCGACCGCCACCTTCTTCGCGCCCTCCGCGGTCGCGAGGGCGGCATAGCTGCGGCCAAGTGCATAGGCATCATCGGCGTCAAGCGTCTGCCCGACGATCCCCCGCACGTCATATTCGCGCAGAATAGTGCGGTTGAATTGATGCGACATCATTTGACCGTTTGCTGTTTCAGGAATCGTCATTGCGAGGAACGCAGTGACGAAGCAATCCATGGAACGCCGGATTGCTTCGCTACGCTCGCAATGACGTAAGGCGACGGTAGTTCCCTATCCGGCCGCCGCAACCCTCACTTCCACTTCGCCGGGAATGTCGAGCCCTGCGATCATTTCGCGAAGTTCCTGGCGGGCCGCGATATGCCCCAGCCCGACGTCGCCCAGCTCGGAGAAGTCGAGCAGGGTCAGCCCCTTGGGGAACAGTTCGCGGTAGATGACGCGCTCGCCAAGGCCGGGGATGACCCGGTAGCCGACCCGGCGGGCCAATTCGTCGAGCGCCGCGCCCACGCGCTGGAGGTTGTGCGACGTGATGTGCTGCAGGCGATTGCGGAGCACGACCCAGTCGACGCTCTTGCCGGTTTCCTTGGCGCGCTGCGTGCGGCTGTTCCAGATCAGCTCGGCATAGAAGCTCGGCTTGGTGACCTTGAAATTCTCGGGGTGGACCTGGCCGATCAGGTCGAGGTCGACAAAGCTGTCATTCATCGGCGTGACCAGCGTGTCGGCCTTCAGGATGGCAGCACGGGCAATCGGGTCGTCACGGCCGGGGGTGTCGACGACAATCACGTCGGCCTGTTCGGCGAGGCGGCCGATCGCCGCGTCAAGGCCGGCCTCGCTCTGGTCCTCGAGCACCTCATAAGCCGCATAGGCCAACTGCTTGTCGAGCCGGCGCATGGTGGCATCGCGGTTCTCGAGATAGCGGGTCATGGTCCGCTGCCGCTGGTCGAGGTCGAGCGCACCGACACGGTGTCCCGCCGCCGCCAGGGCGATGGCAGTATGAACCGCGGTGGTCGACTTGCCGGTGCCGCCCTTTTCATTAGCGAAGACGATGAAGTGCGGCTGGCCCATGGCCTGCTATTCCCCTTGTGATTCCCACAACCGCGAGATTATCTCGCGGCCCCGCCCAAAGAGATATCGAAGGCCGGAATCGCATGCAAATCATTAGAAGGTTAAGCGATTTGTCTCCAGCCCTTTCCCCTTGGAGAGCGGCAGGTGAAAAATTGGCATTGGTGCCGACCATGGGCGCTTTGCACGCCGGGCACCTGGCCCTGGTCGAAGCGGCAAGGGCCAAGGCCGACCGAGTAATCGCATCGATTTTCGTCAATCCGCTGCAATTCAATGACCCCAATGACCTGGCGCGCTACCCGCGGCAGGAAGTGGCGGATGCGGCCAAGTTGGAGCAGGCCGGCTGCAACCTGTTGTGGCTGCCGACCGCCGAGCAACTCTATCCGGCCGGATTTGCGACGACAGTCAGCGTCGCGGGGGTGAGCGACCGCTGGGAAGGCGAGCATCGGCCGGGCCATTTCGATGGCGTGGCGACGGTGGTCAGCAAGCTGTTCATCGCCGCCCTGCCCGACATCGCAGTTTTCGGCGAAAAGGACTGGCAGCAGCTGGCGGTCATTCGCCGGATGACCGCCGACCTGGACCTACCGATCGAGATCTTCGGCCATCCGACCATCCGCGAGGCGGACGGGCTGGCGATGTCGTCGCGCAACGCGCTGCTGAGCGCGGAGGACAGGGGGAAGGCCCCGGCGCTCCATCGGCTCATGAACGAGCTGGCTGCCGCCATTGCCGGCGGCGGCGAGCCGGCGGCGGAGACCGAGCGAATGACCGGCCGGCTTGAAGCGGCCGGCTTCGGACCGGTCGATTATGTCGCTTATGTCGATGGCGACAGCCTCGAGCCGCTCGAACGCTTTCAGGAAAATGGCCGCTTGCTCGCCGCGGTCTTCCTCGGGACGGTCCGATTGATCGATAACATTAGTGTCATTTCGGACACAGTTTGAATTTCAAGGTCATTACGGCGTTAACCATTTTTTCGTCCCTTCGGCGCGAACCTCGCCGTCAGACAAGGAACAGGGGACGTTTCATGGCCGCAATTAGTCAGAAGAGTGCCGACTTCTTCCTCCGCACGCGCATGGCGGAAGCAGAGGCTGGCAGCGTCGAGGCGCTTTACGAACTTGGAGTCACATTTTCGACCGGTCGCGGTGGCATCCCCGTCGACCTGATCGAGGCTCACAAATGGTTCAACCTGGCCGCACTTTCGGGCGACACCCGCAGCCAGGCCTGCCGCGCCGAAATCTCGATCGAGATGACCGCGCGCGAGATCGCCGAAGCGCAGCGCCAAGCGCGCGCTTGGCTCGGCCATAGCAGCACGCACCGTCACGCCGCGTAGTTGGCCGAACCCGACACGCGTGAAGCGTGCCGGGTCTCCGGCTCAGCTCAGCGGATAATCACCGTCACGGCGCGGCGATTCTGCGCCCAGGCCTCCTCGTTGGAACCGGTCGCCACCGGCCGTTCCTTGCCCCAGCTGGTCACCACCAGCCGCGACGTCGGCACCCCCTGCGAAACCATATAATCGCGCACGGCATTGGCGCGCCGCTCGCCCAGCGCCTGGTTATACTCGCGTGTTCCCCGCTCGTCGCAATGCCCTTCGATCGAAGCGCGCACATTTGGCGTGGCGAGCAACCAGCGCGCCTGCGCTGCCAGGGTCGTCTGCGTCGCCTGGTCGAGCGAATATTCGTCGGTCCCGAAATAGACGGTGTCGGAGCCGGCCTTGGCGACCAGGTCGGCCTGCAGCTGCGGCAGTTCGACCACCTCGAGGCTGTTGGGATCGGTCGAATTGGAGTTGACCGGGGCAACCGGCGGTTCGGTCGTCGCGGCCGGCGGCGGGGTGCGCTTGGCACAGCCGCCGATGGCCAGGGCCAACGCGGTCATGCCGATCAAAACAGTCTTGTTCATTTCCACTCCTTGGTTCTTCTCGATAAAATCTCGAAACGGCTCAGTTGTTCAACGGCGACCAGCTGGGATCCGATCCACCGACCGGTGTCGGCATCAGCCGGGCCGCGCCGCCTTCGACCGGCACGGCGTAGAGCCGAGCCGCGCCTGCACCCTGGGGCGTGCGATGGAACATCACGAACTGGCCGTTGGGCGCCCAGCTCGGGCCTTCGTCCTGCCAGCCGTCGGTGAGGATCTTCTCGCCGCCGCCGGAGGGCGACATCACGCCGATGCGGAACGGGCCGGCGATCTTGGTGAAGGCGATGAAGTTGCCGGTCGGGCTCCAGTCGGGCGAGGCGTAGCGCCCGCCGCCGAAGCTGATCCGGCGCTGGCCGGAGCCGTCGGCGTCCATCACATAAAGCTGCTGGGTGCCCGAACGGTCGCTTTCGAACACGATGCGGCGCCCGTCGGGCGAGTAGCTAGGTGAGGTGTCGGCGCCCGGCGTGGCGGTCAGCCGGCGTGGCGATCCGCCGCTCGACGAGACAGCATAGATGTCGGTGTTGCCATTCTCGGCCATCGAGAAAACGACGTCGCGGCCGTCCGGCGAAAAGCGCGGCGCGAAAGTGATGTGGTCGCCGGGGATCAGCAGCCGCTCCTGGCCGCTGGCAACGTCGTAGAGCAGCACGCGAGGCCTGCGGCCGATGTAGCTGACATAGACCAGCCGGTCGCCGCGGGGTGAGAAACGCGGCGTGACGACGGTATTTCGGCCGATCGTCAGGTAACGGTGGTTGCTGCCGTCCGAATCCATCAGCGCAACGCGCTTCTGGCGATTATTCTTGGGGCCGGTATCGGCAACGTAGACGATGCGGGTGTCGAGGAAGGGCTGCTGCCCCGACAGGCGCGAATAGACGAGGTCGGCACATTTGTGTGCGGCGCGGCGCCAGTCGGCGGCGGTGACGGCAAACCCCTGGTGGGTCAGTTCGCGCCCGGCGGTGACATCGTGGAGATAGCAGGCGAGCGTGATCCGGCCATCGGGCCGCGGTTCGATATAGCCGGAGACCAGCGCCGCCACGCCGGCGTTGCGCCAGCTGGGATAGGCCGGATTGCCCGCTTCCTCGACCGCGTAGGAGGGCAGGCCGCTTGGCCCCAGCGGGGTAAAAATGCCGGTCGAGCGCAGGTCGGACGCGATCACTTCGGCCACCTGTCGGCCGATCACATCGCCCGGCATCACCGGAACGGCGACGGAAGTGCTTGTCCGGACGCTTCCGCCGACAACTTCCGGTGGTTCTTCCTGGGCCTGCGATAGGGCGGCCGTGGAAAGTCCCAGTGACAGGCAAACAAGCGCAAGCTTCTTGATCATTTTTTCACCCTGTATCTTAGAGTGGTTTCCTTCCAACCGCCGTCATCGGTGTCGTAGAGTTCGGCTGGAAGACGGAATGGCGAACAGTCGGCGAAGATACGCCGCACCTGGTCGTCCAGTAGGTCGCCATATTGGGCTCGTAGATCAGACGGGCCAGACATCGAGGAGATCTGAGGGGGACGGGCGAGGCGCCCGGCGCGCGTCAGATAAAGCTTGAGGTAAATCTGAATTTGATCCGCGCCTTCCCCAAGGAACGGCTGGCGATCCGCACAGGGCTGGACCTGGCGCGCAATGGAAGCCGCCACGCTGGCCCTGGCGGCGGTGCTGAAAGTGGGCGCTGCAGGCTTGGCGGGGCCGTCGCGGGGGCCAAGGTCGTCACTCTCAACGCCTTTCAGGAAATCAGATCCGATCCGCGAGGCGCGTGGCGCCGGTCTGGCCGGCCGGACCGGTTGCGGCTTTGCCGGCGCGATGCTCGGCTGGGGCGCGGGCTGGATGACCGGCACGGGTTCGACCGGCTCGGCCTCGCCGATTTCCGGTGCCTGGCTTGGCGGAGGCGGGACCGCGATCGCCTGTGGCGCGGCGGAGGTCTGGCCGACATCCTCGACGAATTCCACGTCCATCGCCGGCGGCTCGGGGATGCTGACGACATGGGCAAGGCTCAGCGACAGGGCGCCGATCAGCACGACGTGGAACAGCAGGGCCGCTCCCGTCCCGGTCCACTCGGCGCGATCCAGCCTCATGGCTGCTGCTCCGGCCCGACTGACACCAGCGCGACGCGGTTCAATCCGGCGCGGTTGAGCTCGCCCATCACCCGCATCACCCGGCCATAGTCGAGCGTGCGATCGGCCCTTAGATAGATCCTTCGGCCCTCGGGCGGCTGCGGCTGGGCGGCGATATTGGCCAGTGTTCGCGCCAGCTCGGCATCGACGACCGGCGCATCGTCGATGGTGATCCGGCCATTGCGGTCCATCGCGATCTGGACCGGCTTGGCCTGCTGGTCGAGCGCTCCGGCGCGGCTTTCGGGCAAGTCGATCGGAACGCCCGCGACCAGCAATGGGGCGGTCACCATGAAGATGATCAACAGCACCAGCATGACGTCGACCAGCGGCGTCACGTTGATCTCCGACATTGGCGCGCGGCGGCGACCGTGGCGGGAGGAGGAGGGGAGATTGGCGCCCATCAGTGACCCGAGGCGACCTCCACTTCGAGTTCGCGGCTCAGGGTGGCGTGGAAGCGGTCGGCGAAGCGGTCGAGCCGCGCCTCAAGCCGGTCGAGGCCGTGGGTCAGCCGGTTATAGGCGATCACCGCCGGAATGGCGGCGAACAGGCCGATCGCAGTCGCGAACAGCGCCTCGGCGATGCCCGGCGCGACCACCGCCAGCGACGTATTGTTGGCCCCGGCGATGGCGGTGAAGCTCCTCATGATGCCCCACACGGTGCCGAACAGGCCGACGAAGGGAGCGACCGAGCCGACCGTGGCGAGGATGTTGAGCCGGTCGGACAGGCGATCGAGCTCTGAGGCAACCGCTGCATTCATCCGGCTGGCGAGCCGTTCGCGGGTGCCGGCCCGGTCGACCTGCGCGGTCTTGGTCGAGCGGCGCCATTCGTCCATCGCCGCCGACATCACCGCGGTAATCGGCAGCTTGTCGCCGCTCCGGCTGCTGTGGAAGGCATCGATGTCGCTGGTCGCCCAGAAGTCGCGCTCGAACTGCTCGGTCTGGCGGTTGATGCTCTTGAGGCGGATCGAATGGGTGAAGATGATCGCCCAGGTCCAGATGCTGGCCAGCAGCAAGCCGATCATCACGATTTTGACCACCACATCGGCCTGCAGGAACAGGTTCAACGGGCTCATCAGGTCGGCGGAAGCTTGCATGGTCGGCATCAAATTCCTTCTTGTTCAATCGCTTTGAAACGCTCGATCCATTCCGCCGGTTGGCGACGGGGGCGGCCTTCAGGGGTAAGGAAGGCCGCCGTCACCGTCGCCTCCGCCAAAACTTCCCCGCCGCGCATGACTCGTTGATGAATGGAGCAAGACGCAGTGCGAACGAACGTCACCCGGCTGATAACCAGCAACTCGTCATCGAGTTTCGCCGATTTGCGCCATTTGATGTCCATTTCGCTGACCGCATAGGCGCCTTCGCCGGCATCGATCGCGGCGCGCTGGTCGATCCCGGCGGCCCTCAGCATGTCCGACCGGGCCCGCTCGAAGAAGCGCAGATAATTGGCGTGGTAGACGATCCCGGCGGTGTCGGTGTCCTCAAAATAGACGGTCAGCGCGAAGCGATGCTCAGCGCCGACGAATCCGCCGCGATAGGGTTGGTCAAAAGGGGAGGAATCCATCGATCTACGCATTAACCAAGCCGGGAGTCCGGCGGCAACCCTTGGGCTGTGAAAAGTGCCCCTAGCGCGCCACTCCGCGGGCCGATCTTGCCACGCTTAGCGCCTCGACCTCGCGGACAAGGTCGCCTTGCGGTGCGCTGATGTCGGCGAGGTGCATGCCCCAGCCAGGAATGAAGAAACCGAGCGCGCCGACTTCGCCGCCGACACGGTCGGTGCGCATGTCCTTGGGGTCGGCATTGGTGCGGATCGACAGATAGCCGCGCTGCCCTTCGTTAACGCAGCGGCCGGATACCAGTCCCTCGGTGCGCAGGAAGGGCGAGGGCGGCGGGCCCTCGGTTGACCAGGTAATCGGCCCGCCGGGCACCGGTTGCTTGCTGAGGGCGAACCAATAGCTGTCGAGTGGTTCCCAGGCAGTCGAGCCGGGGCGCGCCGGGTTGGTGCAGGCGACCGTCATGCCGGCAAGCTCGGAATAGCCGAAGATTGCGCCGGGCGGCGGCACATTCTTCTCGCGGTAACTGGTCCAGGTCATGACGCAGCCGGTTTCGCCCGGCCTCGAGCAGACCGGGGTCGACTTGAACGTCCCGCCGGTAAGCTTGCCCTGCGGCACCAGCACGTTGAAACCGGGGATGATCGCCAGCTTCATCTGCTTGGCGATCGGCCTGCCCTCAATCTCTTGCGCGATCAGGGTCTGCAGCATCCAGCTGCCCTGGCTGTGGCCGATCAGGACGAAAGGCCGGCCCTGGTTGTACTTGGCGAGATATTCCTGCCAGGCAGCTCGGACGTCGCCATAGGCGGTGGCGAATGGCGCCTTATAGTCGGCGCCGGCGGCGACCGCCGAGATCAGGCCGACGGTCATCGAGCGGTAGAGCGGTGCATAGGTCCGGCAGGCACCGGCAAAGCGCGCGAACTGGACCTCGACCGCGGCCTTTTCCTCGGCTGGCGCCAGGTCGCTGTTGGTGCCGTCATCGCGGCTGACGGTGGGATAGACGTAGAAGCAGTCAACCGCCGCGTCCTTCACCACTTGCGACTGGCCGGTCGACCCATAGCCGTTGGGGTTGAGCGCGGTGGTCTTGAGCGGGGTCGAGCAGGTATCGGCCCGGCCCGGCAGGCAAAGCCAGTCGGCGCCGTTCGAATAATCCGGGGCATTTGCCGCGGTGGCGGCCAGCAGGGCGGCGGCAAGCAACATCATTTGTCTCCCTGGTCGAACAGGCCGGTCTGGGCGCCCGTGGGCGGCGTCAGGCCCAAATGGGTCCAGCCGCGCCCGTTAAGGCAGCGCCCTCGTGCCGTGCGGGCGATGAGGCCAAGCTGAATGAGGTAGGGCTCGATCACTTCCTCGAGCGTGTCGCGAGGTTCGGAAAGGCCGGCGGCCAGCGTTTCGATCCCGACTGGGCCGCCGCCATAGAGGTCGGCGATCATGGTCAAATAGCGCCGGTCCATCGCGTCGAGCCCGAGGGCATCGATTTCGAGCCGGTCGAGCGCCCGGTCGGCGACCTTCGCGTCGATCGTGTCGGCGCCGGCGGCATGGGCGAAGTCGCGCACCCGGCGCAGCAACCGGCCGGCGATGCGCGGCGTGCCGCGGCTGCGGCGGGCGATTTCATGCTCGCCTTCCTGCGTGGTCGGGGCGCCAAGCAGGCGGGCGGCGCGGCCGACCACCAGCTCCAGCTCCGCCGTCGTATAGAAGTTGAGCCGGACCGGGATGCCGAAGCGGTCACGCAGCGGCGTGGTCAGCAGCCCCTGGCGGGTGGTGGCGCCGATCAGGGTGAAGCGCGGCAGGTCGATCCGCACGGAGCGGGCCGAGGGACCTTCGCCGATCATCAGGTCGAGCGCACGGTCCTCCATCGCCGGATAGAGCACTTCCTCGACCGCTGGATTCAAGCGGTGGATCTCGTCGATGAACAGCACGTCGCCGTCCTCGAGATTGGTCAGCAGCGCGGCGAGGTCGCCCGACTTGGCGATGATCGGGCCCGAGGTGGCGCGAAAGCCGACCCCCATTTCCCGGGCGATGATTCCAGCCAGCGTTGTCTTGCCGAGACCCGGGGGGCCGTGGAACAGCACATGGTCGAGCGCTTCGCCGCGCGCCTTGGCGGCATGGACGAACACCCGGAGGTTCTCGCGCGCCGCCTGCTGGCCGATGAATTCGTCGAGGCTCTTGGGGCGCAGGGCGGCATCCGCATCTTCGGCGGTCCGCTCGGGCGTGGTGATGCGGGCGGGATCGGTCGCGCTCATCGTCCTAACTTCACAATTTTCATGGAGAAGGCGACCATTTTTGTGAAGTTAGGGCCGCCGCAGCCGCCCCTTGCCGCCGACTGCCGAAATCCCAACCCGCCCATCGCGCCATGTTGCACATTTGTTCGGCTGTAGGACAGTGGATTTCGCGCGGCCACCTGCTAGCGTCGGCGCGCACAGGGAGGGCGGGACATGTTTGTGGACCGGCGGACAATGTTGGCGGGGAGCGCGGCGCTGGTTGCAGCGCCGGCGATGGGCAAGGCAAAGGCGGCGAAGGCTAGCTGGTACGACCAGGCAATCATCATCGACGCGCTGGGCGGGGTCGGCGACCCCTATGGCCCCGAAGACCAGCTTCGCCTGAGCGACCGGGCGTGGAACGAGATGGTCGAAACCGGCGTCACCCTGCTGCGCGACACGGTGTTCCCGGTCGGCAATGTTGCCGACCCCTGGGGCGACTATCAGAAGGACGTCGCGTCCAAGCACAATATCCTCAACGCCAATCCCGATCGGCTTGCGCTGGTACGCACCGCGGCCGACATTTTGAAGGCCAAGCGCGAGAAAAAGTTCGCCTGGGTGATGGGGACGCAGGACACGTCGATGGTTGGCGGCGAGCTCGACCGGCTGGCCCAGCTGAAGAAGGACGGGGTGATGACCGTCCAGCTGACCTACAACAATCGCAACCTGTCTGGCGACGGGGCGCTGGAGCAGGCCAATGCCGGCCTCTCAAAACTCGGACGGGCGACGATTGAGCGGATTGAAGCGGAGAAGCTGTTGTTCGACCTCAGCCATGGCGGAGCGCGGACGATGGCCGAGGCGACGGCGCAGGCCAAACGGCCGCTGGTCATCAGCCACACCGGCGCCAGGGCGCTGACCGATCATCCGCGCAACACCGAGGATGCGACGATCAAGGCGGTGGCCGACAAGGGCGGCGTGGTCGGTGTCTATTTCATGCCGTTCCTGACCCTCGACAGCCACCCCAAGGGCACCGACCTGCTGGCCCATGTCGAACATGTCGCTAATATCGCCGGCGAAGATCATGTCGGCATCGGCACCGACAATGGCATTTTGCCGACGATTCTCGACCCAGAAACCAAAAAGAAAATGGACGAGTGGCAGGCGCAGCGGATCAAGGCGGGCATTGCTTCGCCGGGCGAGGCGATCGGCGTCTATCCGTTGATCGAGGATTACAACAGCATCGACCGCTACCGCCGCTTCGCCGACGATCTGGCCAAGCGCGGCTGGAGCCAGGCGCGGCTGGAGAAGCTGATGGGGGGCAATTTCCTCAGGGTCTACAAGGACGCCTGGGGCGGCTAATCCCGATGCTGGATATTCTCGCCCAATAGTTCGATCCACTCGTGCTTGCGCCGTTCCCACACAGAATGGTCGATGCACTCGAAATAGGGATCGTCGAGCGCACCCAGGGGAATGGCGATGAGCTCGGGAAAATTGCCGCCGCTGTAATGGACGGTCGAGCCGCATTCGGGGCAGAAATGGTAGGTGGTCTGCTGGCCGCTGTCGGCGGTCCGGACCCATATCTTCGACTGGCCCTCAACCTGGACGCATAACTTTTCCCACCGGGCCTGGGCCGATAGCGCACTGCCCGTCCGCTTCTGGCAAGCAAGGCAGTGGCAGACCGACACCCGCACCGGATCGCCTCCCACCATCGCGCGAAGCTGGCCGCAGCGGCAGGATGCCAGCCGGTCGGTCAATCGGAATGCTCGACCTGGTCGCCTTCGATTTCGAGCCACCCATGCTTGCGCTCTTCGTAGACGGAATATTGCGGCACCAGGAAATAAGGGTCGTCGAACGCGCCTAGCGGAATGGCGATCTGCCCATCGGCCCCGCCTTCGTTGTGGTAGTAGACGTCCGAGCCGCAGTCCGGGCAGAAATGGAACATCGCCCGGCCGCCGCTATCCCCAACCATTCCAAACGAGTT
>NZ_JAHFPY010000023.1 GCF_023266535.1 Sphingomonas sp.
CAACGCCGTGACTTGCGCTGAATCCGCGTTCACATAGGCGTTGTCGGTCGTGACATGATCGCCGTCCGACATCAGCCACCAGCCGGCGCCGATGACGACTTTCGCCGCCAGCAGCGCAGCCAGGATTTTCAGGCGCTTCTTGCGCTTGTCGGTCATCGGCACCTTCGGCGCGTCAACCGCAAGCACGGTTTCATAATGCTGCGCTTCATGAGCTTCGTGCAGCTCTTTTGGATCCCTATCGGCCATTGTTCAGATTCCCTTTTTGAATGGATGGTCAGGCGCGCGAAAAGCCGCCGCCAAGTGCGCGAACCAGCGCCACGTCGAGCTCGAAAGCCCGGGTCTCGAGCTCGGCCACGTTGAGGCGTGCGCCCAGCACGCTCTCTTCGGCCGAAAGCACGTCGAGATAGGTGGAAAGCCCGCGCTCGTAGCGCTTACGGGCGAGGCTGTTGGCCTCTTCATAGTCGGCCAGTGCCCTGCGCGATTCAAACAGCCTGGCGTCAAGGGCCCGCCGGCTGGTGACGGCATCCGCCGTCTCGCGCAGCGCCGTGATGATTTGCCGGTTATAAAGGGCAACGGCTTCGTCATAACGACCGCGTGCACCGCGGTACTGGCCTTGGAGCGCGCCGCCGTGGAACAGGGGTAAGGTTACCGCGGGGCTGACGCTTCCAAAGCTGGAAGTGGATGAGAAAATATCGCCGATGCCGAAGGCCGAGAGGCCGAGCAGGGCGGTGATGCTGATGTTCGGATAGAAGGCCGCCTTGGCCTCCTTGATCCGGCTGGCGTTGGCTTCGACACTCGCGCGATAGGCGGCAATGTCGGGGCGGCGGCCGATCAGGTCGATCGTCGCATTGGCCGGAATGCCCTGCGCGACAAAGGTCGAAACGGACGGGCGCTGGATGGCGAGGCCGCGGTCCGGCCCCTTGCCGACCAGCGCGGCGAGCGCATTGCGGGTGAGGCCAATCGCTTCGTCATTGGCGGCGAGGTCGTCGCGGGCGTCGGCAACGCGGCCCTCGGCCTGCTTCAGCTCGGCGCGCGTATCGAGACCGATCTCGACGCGCTGGTTGACCAGCTTGAGCGACTCCGAGCGAAGCTCAAGTGCGCGATCGAGCGTGTCGCGCTGGCGATAAAGCTGCGCCAGGTCGGCATAGGTCGAGGCAATGCCGGTGGTCAGCGCGAGGCGCGCTTGGGCCAGCTCATAACCGGCCGCCTCGGAATCGGAGGTGGCGGCGGCCAGCGCCGCGCGATTCTTGCCCCACAGGTCGAGGTCGAACGAGAAGCTGAGGCCAGCGCTGCCGGTGCTGATCACCTTGCTGGCGTCGATGCCGAACGCCTTGATGTCCTTGGAATCGATCTTCTTGAAATCGGAGCTGGCGAAGGCGTCGACGCTCGGCGCCAATTTGCCACCCGCCTGCTGGGCAATGCCCTGCGCAGTACGGAAGCGTGCAGCAGCGGCTTCCACGTCAGGTGAGCCGGCGATTCCTTCCTCGATCAGTTGATTGAGCTGGGCGTCGCCATAGCGCAGCCACCAGCCCCGGTCGGGCCACGGCGCGCCGGTCGGCGTTAGTGACGCACTGGCCGCATAATCGCTAGCCGAACGCATTTCCGGCTTCGCGCCGAGGTTTGGAATCGAAGCGCACGCGGTCGTCGCGAGCAACGGCAAAAGGATGGCTGCGCGGCGGAGCCACGTGCCCTGCAGGCTAGTCATTGTCGAAATCCCTTGATTCGCGTAACTGTACTGTACGGTTTAGTTACGAGTCGCGGGCTTGTCAATTCAAAACTGAACGCCCATGTACAGTATTAGATTTTTGGAGGAGTTGCGCGTGGCGCGAGTGAGAACCAATGAAAAGCGGCTAGAGATTGTCAAAGCCGCACAGGAATTGTTCGAGCTGCACGGGTTCGATCGCACATCGATGGCGATGATTTCCGAGCGAGTCGGCGGTTCGAAAGCCACGCTCTACGGCTACTTCCGCTCGAAAGAGGAGATCTTGTCCGCCGTCCTGGTTTATGACGTCACGGAAGAAGCCGACCGGCTGATGAATGAGATTCTCGCAGCCGGGAATTTGCGAGACGGCCTGGTCCAGCTCGGCTTCGCTTATATGATGCGGCGACTGTCTGCGACTCCCGTGGCCAATATCCGCATGGTGGCGACGCTTCCCAACGGATCGGCAATCGGCAAGGATTTCTACGAGAAGGTGCTTCGTCCGGCGTGGCAGCGGCTCGCCGATCGGTTCGAGATAATGATGGATGCGGGCATCCTCCAACGGACCGATCCCTGGATCGCGGCAATGCATTGGAAGGGCCTCAACGAATGGGACATGTTCGAATGTCGGCTGCTGCAGGCCATTCCCGGCCCCGACCCTGAGGTTCTAAAGGTTTCCGCCGCGCTCGCCGCTGACGCCTTCCTCAAACTCTACGCCACGGACGCTGAGAAGGCCAAGAAGGCCAAGCCCTCCGCGACCAAGGCGGCCAAGCCGAAAAGAAAGGCAGCCTAAGCCGCCCTGCCCCAACCGCCGCCCAGCGCCCTGAACAGGTCGATCTGGGCCGTTGCGACCTGGCCGTTCATCGCCGCCAGGTCCGCTTCGCTTTCGGCAAAGGTCCGTTCCGCATCGAGCAGGGCGAGCGAATCCACCTGCCCTTCCCGCTGTTGCGCACGGACGATCTTGGCGGCGACCTCGGCTTCGTTGCGCGCCGACTTCAGCGCTTCGAGCCGCTGCAGCGCATTGGCATAAGCGGACAAGGCCGTTTCCGTCTCCTGCAGCGAGCGCAGCACCGTACCGTCGAAATCGGCCAGCGCTTCCTGCGCTCCCGCTTCGGAGCCTTCAACGCGCGCACGGGCGCGCGCATGATCGGAGAAGGACCAGCTGATCAGCGGCCCGAGCAGGAAACCGATCGGGTTGCTGAACAGATTGCCAAGGCTTCCGGCCGAAGCGCCCAGCGACCCGCCAAGCGTGATCCGCGGGTAGAGCTCCGCCGTAGCCACTCCAATTCGGGCGGTTGACGCCGCCAACCGCCGCTCCGCCGCCCGAACGTCGGGCCGGCGGGCGAGCAACTGGGCTCCGTCGCCGACCGGGATCGGCCGGTCGAGGCTCAGCGATGAGGTTCGCGCGCCCGCCTGTTGGGGCAGCTCGGCGGGCGCGCGTCCGGTCAGGGTCGCCAATCTGAAGAGCGCATTGTCACGCTCGGCGGCGATGGCCGGAATCTCGGCTTGTCTCTGGTTTCGTAAGGTGGCGATGCGGGCGGTATCGAGGCGGCTGTTCAGCCCGACCTCGACCCGGCGCTCGGTCAATTGCAGCGAGGTATCCAGCAGCTCGACGATATGCTGCGCCACTGCCAGCCGCTCGGCGGCATTGGCAGCATCGGCATAGGCGCGTGCCGTATCGGCAACGATCGCCACGCGGACCGCGTCGGCGTCGGCATCCGCGGCGGCGACATCGCCGCGCGCCGCTTCGACGCCGCGGCTGACCCGGCCGAACAGGTCGACCTCATAGCTGATGTCGAGCCCGGCATCGAAGCTGGTGCTGGCGTCCTTGTCGCCCGGATCGCGGCCTCGCGTGACTCCGCCGCTCACGCCGCCCTGCGGCAGCCGGTCGACCTTGGTCTCCTTGAGCGCCGCCCGGGCCTTGGCCAGCCGCGCGACGGCTGCCCGGACATCGGTGTTGTGGGCCAGCGCGTCGGCGATCAGCCCGTCGAGCACCGGGTCATTGTACAGCCGCCACCAGTCGCCCTGGACCGGAGCCAGCGGAGCCAATGCCGGACCCTTGGCGGCAATGAATGGCCCGGCCGCGGCTGAAGCCGACTTCGGCGCAGCATAATCCGGTCCGACCGCGCAGGCGGCCAGCGCCAGCGCCGAGACCAGGGTAGTGAGATGCCTCAAATGCTTCATCGTAAACCTCATTCCGCCGGCAACGGCGCGAGCTCGGGCTGGGCGGGGCCCTGACGGGGCTTCCTCAGCCGGTCACCCAGCGCGCGCGTGGCGACGTAGAAGACAGGAGTGAACACCAGGCCGAAGGCGGTGACACCGATCATTCCGAAGAACACCGCCGTGCCGAGCGCCTGGCGCAGCTCGTATCCGGGTCCGCTCGCGACCACCAACGGCAGCACACCCAGGATGAAGGCAAAGCTGGTCATCAGGATCGGGCGAAGCCGGGTCCTAGCCGCCTCGACCGCGGCTTCGAGTGCGGTCGCGCCGCGCTCCTCGGCCTGCTTGGCAAACTCGACGATCAGGATGGCATTCTTGGCCGCCAGCGCAATCAGCACGATCAGGCCGATCTGGGTCAGGATATTATTGTCCATCCCCCGCAAATTGACGCCGGCCATGGCCGCCAGCAGCGTCATCGGCACGATCAGGATGATCGCCAACGGCAGCAGCAGGCTTTCGAACTGCGCGGCAAGAACCAGGAAGACGAACACCACTGACAGAGCGAAGATCAGGATGGCGATGTTGCCCGCTGCCTGCTGCTGGAAGGCGATCCCGGTCCATTCGGTCGAGAAGCCCGCCGGCAGCTTGGCCGCCAGATCGCCCATGACTTTCATCGCCTGGCCGGTTGACGTTCCGGGCGCGGTCTCACCATCGACCTCGACCGCGGGGAAGAGGTTGTAGCGGGTGACCCGGTACGGGCCGGTCTTGTCGCTGAAGGTCGCGACCGAACCGATCGGCACCATCGCTCCGCTGTTCGACCGGGTCTTCAATTGGGCGATGTCCGCAGGGTCGTCGCGCGCCGAAGCTTCGGCCTGCGCGGTCACCCGGTAGGTGCGGCCGAGCAGGTTGAAGTCGTTGACGTAAGCCGAGCCCAGATAAACCTGCAGCGCCTCGAATACCCGCTCCGGCGGAACGCCGAGCATGTCCGCCTTGGCCCGGTCGATGTCGGCCCAGATCCGCGGGGTCGCGGTATTATAGAGCGTGAAGACGTTCTTCAGCCGCGGATCCTGGTGCGCCGAACCGATCAGCTGGCCGGCCGCCTGCTCGAGGGCCTGGTAGCCCATGTCGCTGCGGTCCTGGACGATCATGCGATAGCCGCCGCCATTGCCGATGCCCTGGATGACCGGCGGTGGGATGACGAACACGAACGCCTCGTCCATGTCGGCCAGCGCGGCGCGCATGTCATTTTCGATATTGAGCTCGGTGCGGTCGGTGCCGGCGCGCTCCTCGAACGGCTTGAAGGTGACATAGGCGGCACCGGCGTTGGACGCCTGCGTGCCCGACGCACCGTCGAAGCCCGAGAACATCACCGCCTGGTCGACTCCGGGCACCTTCAGCAGCTTGGCCACCGCTTTCTTGAGCACCGCGTCGGTCCGCTCGATCGAGCTTCCCGGCGGAAGCTGGATGGCGGCCAGCGCGTAGCCCTGGTCCTGGGCCGGGACGAAGCCGGCCGGGGTCGCCCAGAATATCGCCAGGGTCAGCGCGACCAGCCCGCCGTAGACGGTCAGCGCGCGCTTCGGCGCATGGGTGATGCGACGGGTGAAGCCGGCATACCATTCGCTGAGGCGCCCGAACGCCTCGTTGAACTTGTCGCCTGCGCGATGCAGCGCGCCCATCACGCCGGTTTCGGCGCGGTGGTCACTGCGCGGCTTCAGCAGCAGCGCGGCCAGCGCCGGCGACAAGGTCAGTGACAGCAGCAGCGAAATTACCGTCGAGGCGGCGATGGTCACCGCGAACTGACGATAGAATTCGCCGGTGATGCCGGTAAGGAAAGTGGTCGGCACGAATACCGCGATCAGCACCACGCCGATCGCCACCAGCGCCGCCGACACTTCGTCCATCGAGCGGTGCGACGCTTCCTTCGGGTCGAGGCCATGTTCGAGGTTGCGCTCGACATTCTCGACCACGACGATAGCATCGTCGACGACGATGCCGATCGCCAGCACCAGGCCGAACATCGACAGCGTGTTGAGCGAATAGCCGAGCGCCGCCAGCACTGCGAAGGTGCCGATCAGCGAAACCGGAATGGCGACGATCGGGATCACCGCCGCGCGCCAGCTTTGCAGGAAGACGATGATCACCAGCACCACCAGCAGCATCGCCTCGAGCAGCGTTTCCTGCACGGCGGTCATCGATTCGCTGATGAATTCTGTAGGATTCCAGATGATCCGGTACTCGAGCCCCTTGGGGAAGCTCTTGGCGGCATCCGCCAGCTCGCGCTTCACGCCTTCCGAGGCGGCGAGCGCATTGGTGCCCGGCCTTTGTGTAATCCCCAGGATAATCGAGTCGGTGCCCGAGAGGTAGGCGTTGACGCCATAATCGGACGCGCCAAGCTCGACCCGCGCCACATCGCGCAACCGGGTGATGGCGCCCGTCGCCGGATCGCTGCGAATGACGATGTTGGAAAATTCGTCGGCGGTCTTGAAGCGCCCCTGGGTCTCGACGTTGAGCTGCTGCGCCGTGCCGGTGTCATAGGGCGGCTGGCCGACCACGCCGGCCGCGACTTGCACGTTCTGGCTGCGTAGCGCATTGACCACTTCGCCGGCGGTGAGGCCGAGTGTCGCCGCGCGGCCCGGATCGATCCAGACCCGCATGGCATAGTCACGCGCACCGAAGATCTGCACGTCACCGATGCCGTCGACACGGGTCAGCCGGTCGCGAATCTGGGTCAGCGCATAGTTGGACACATAGCCGCGATCGAGCGAGCCGTCGGGCGACAGCACGTTGACGGCCATCAGCCAACTCGGCTGCTCCTTGCGGACCACCACGCCCTGGCGGCGGACCTCTTCGGGCAAGCGCGGTTCGGCCAGCGCGACGCGGTTCTGGACCAGCACCTGCGCGGTATCCAGATCAGTGCCGAGCTTGAAGGTGACGGTGATCGTCACCCGCCCGTCGCCGGTCGATTGCGACGACTGGTAGAGCATGTTGTCGACGCCGTTGATCTGCTGCTCGATTGGCGCGGCGACCGTGTCGGCGACAGTCTCGGCCGAGGCACCCGGATAGTTGGTGCTGACCGTCACCGTCGGCGGGACGACGTCGGGGAATTGCGATACCGGCAGGCCGACATAAGCAAAGGCGCCGATGATCGTGATGATGATCGCGATCACCGCGGCAAAGATCGGCCGCCGGATAAAGAAGTGGCTAAAGCGCATGGGGCTTTGCTCCGATTAGTTGGCGGCGAACGTTGCTTGCGACGCGCTCGGCGTAGACGGCGGCGGGCCTTTGACCGCGCTGGCGTCATATTTGATCTGGGTGACGCGCGGCTGCACCTTGGCACCCGGCATGGCGAACTGAACGCCCTGGACGATCACCCGGTCGGTCTTGGCAAGGCCCGAGCGGATGGCGCGAAGGTTGCCGACCAGCGGACCGGGTTCGACCGGCTTGGCCGCGACCGTGTCGTCCTTGCCGACCACCAGCACGATCTTGCGCGCCTGGTCGGTGCGCACGGCCGCGTCCGGGATCAGCAGCGCCGGCACCGTGCCGCCGTCCGCCAGCCTCATGTTGCCGAACATGCCCGGCGCCAGGAACAGAGTCGGGTTGGCGACCACTGCCCGGGCGCGGATCGTTCCCGAATTCTGGCTGATGCCATTGTCGGTAAAGTCGAGCTTGCCGCGCCAGCTATATTGCGCCTCGTCCTGCAGGCGGATCTCGGCGGTCTCGCCGGCGCCATGGTTGGCCAGCCGCTGGCGGGACGTCTTGAGATAGAGCGATTCCGGCACGTCGAAAGTGAAGTAGATCGGGTCAAGCGCGTTGATGGTGGTCATCAGCGTTTCGCCCGACGCTACCAAATTGCCCGGATCGATCCGGCGATCCGAAACACGGCCGCTGATCGGCGCGCGAACGTATGCGAATTCGACGTCGAGCGCTCGCGAGCTGACACGGGCCCGAGCGGCCGCCAGGGCAGCCTGCGCCGACCTGACGGTGGCGGTCAGCCGGTCAACGTCGCTTTGCGAGACGGCCTGGGCCTCGACAAGCCGCTTGGCACGGCCGAGATTAATCTCGGCCAGGGACAAGTCGCTCTGCGCGGCGGCGACGGCGGCGCGCGCTTCGGCAAGGGCTGCCCCGAATGGCCGCGGATCGATCGTGAACAGCAGCTGGCCCTTCTGGACGATCTGGCCGTCGGTGAAGTGCACGCCAATGATCTGGCCGGAGACGCGCGGACGCACCTCTACGCTGCGGCTGGCTTCGAACCGGCCGACATAATCGTCCCATTGGTTGATGTTCTGCTCGAGGGGTGCCGCGACCGTTACCATGGGGGCAGGAGGAGCAGCTGCAGGGGAAGGAGCGCTGTTCCAATAGGTAACGGCCGCGACAAGCAGGACCAGCGGCGTGCCGTAGATGGCGGCACGCTGCCAGCGTGGACGTTGGGCGATCCTGGCGCTGAGCGTTTGCTGCTCAGCGTCGGCCGCCGAAACTTGGCTGATCATGTTCATGCAGTTATTCCTTGAGGACCGCTGACGGCGGCGCGGATGCTGTGCACCATCAGCTCATATTGATCGGGACTGAATCCGGCCGAGAGGAACGACGCGACGTCCTCGCCCGGCACGGTGAAACCATAGTGCCAGCCGAGCACGGCCATGCGGCGGAGCGACTCCAGCCGCTCGTTGGCCAGCTCCGGGTTGCCCTTGCGGTTCAACAGCCAGTTGATGAAGCGACCGAGGCGGCCCGGCTCGCGCAACGTCGACAGGCTGTCGACCTTGGCCAGCCGGATCACCGACCATTCGAGCCGCGAGAAATCGGGCCTGGCAGTGTCGTTGGCCGGGACGCCCCTCAGGGCAATCGGCTCGGCGTTGTGCGGTTCGATGCGCGCTGCAAATGCCATGCTTTTTCTCCCTGTGTCCGGGGCAAGCGCCATCGGCTGCCGGGAACCGAGGTTCCGGCGCTGTGCCGCTGCCAGGGCACGCAAGGACCCGTCCGGCGAAGCACCATGCCTCGACGTTGAAAGGTCAGTTCAAAGGGTGGTTACAAATTACAGGCGGGTGTCACGGCCCGCGGAAATGGATACGATCATCAGACGCATCGGCCCCTTTTTGTCGATGGTCGGAAAGCGATCGAGACTCGTTAACCCAAGCTTTCTGTACCGGTCAGTACAAAGCGATATAATTGACGTCAAGCAAATTTCTATACCGATCGATAAAAAATTTCGATGACAGTATAAGGCTCACTCACTTGGCCAGAGCATCATCGCTGTTTCGACCAGCTTTTCGAGCTCTTCGCGCGACGCGCCCTGGTTGGCCTGGACCGAAATCCCCTGGAGGATGGCGATCAGGACCCGGGTCAGTCCTTCGGTATCGACATGCGCTGGCAAATCGCCTTCCTGCTTGGCGCGCTCAAACCGCTCGATCAGCGCCTGCTTGCCCTTGTTGCTGCGCTCGACGACCTCGTGGTGGATCGATTGTGCGGCGGGCCCACAGGCAACCGAGCTGATCACGCGCAGGCAGCCATGCGGCTCGCCGCCGCCGGTCGCGTTCTCGATCGAACCGAGCGCCATCGCCTCAGCGACCTTGCGCGCTGTCGGTTGCGCCATGGCCTTGCCGATATAATCGAGCTTCTCGCGCTCGTAGAGATCCAGCGCCTTGCGGAACAGCGACTCCTTGTTGCCGAACGCCGCGTAAAGACTCGGGCGAGTGATCCCCATCGCCTCGGTAAGGTCGGTCAGGGACGCGCCTTCATAGCCCTTGGCCCAGAACACGCTGAGAGCTTGAGCGAGGGCGTAATCGACGCAAAATTCGCGCGGCCGGCCACGTGTCGCGATGGATTCGGGCTTATTCATATCGGTCGGTATATAATAAGATGTTTTTGAAAATCCAGCGGTTCTTGCGGTTGAACGGTTTTGCCGTTCCCAGCGAAGGGAAAATTGCGAGGGACAACGTTGCGAAGCCGTTGGCGAGCCCTTAGGTCGGGCGCGATGATCCGCCAACTTCCCATTTTCGCCCTGCTGCTCCTCGCCTCCTGCGGCCAGCAAGGCGGTTCCGACATCCGGATTTCCAACGCATGGGCACGCCCAACCATCGGCCAGGCGCCGGCCGCGGTCTATCTGACGATCGAGAATAAGGGCGATGGAGCTGACCGGTTGACTGGCGCCTTCACCGACCATGCAGCGATGGCGATGGTCCACCAGAATGAGGTGGTGGGCGGCGTGGCCAGAATGCGCATGGCCGGCGAGATCAATCTGCCGGCTCACGACAAGATCGAGATGAAACCCGGCGGCACCCACATCATGCTTGAAGGCCTGCGCGCCCCGCTGCGCACCGGCGATGAGTTCGACCTGGTGCTGAAGTTTCGTGGCAGCGAGGATCAGTCAATTACCGTCAACGTGCTGAAGCCCGAAGGCCAATGAGCCACCAGCGGCTACGGACGATGCTGTGGGTTCTGGTCGCCATAGCGGCGATCGGCGGCATTTTCCTTGCCTTGCAACGGCCGTCCTCCGACTCAAGCCAACAACTGGCGACCATTGGCGGGCCGTTCACCCTGACCGGCAGCGACGGCAAGCCGTTCCAAAGCTCGCGCCTCAACGGCGAGCCGGCCGCGATCTTCTTCGGCTTTACCCACTGCCCCGATGTCTGCCCGACCACGCTCGCCCGGCTGGTCAAGCTTCGGCGCCAGCTCGGCCAGGGCGACGCGGCCTTGTCGATTGTCTTCGTCACGGTCGATCCGGAACGCGACGGACCTGCTGAAGTCGGGAGTTATGCGAGCCTGTTCGGCGCGCCGGTAGTCGGGCTGACCGGCAGCGCCGCCGACATCGAGCGGGTCAAGAAGCTGTTCGGCGTCTTCTCGCAAAAGGTCGACCAGCCGGGCGGCGAATATAGCGTCGACCACACCGCCACCGTCTTCCTGATGGACCGCAACGGGCAGTTCGTCGCGACCTTGTCGCCGGAAGAAGGGGACGGCGTCGCGCTCGAGAAACTGAAGCGGCTAGGCTAGCGACTCCGCGCCGGATTGCTCCTGGGCCATGACCCGCTCGAGCAGCCGGTCCATCGCCGCGCCTGCTTCGGGCTCTTCCAGCGTCGGCGTGTGGCCGACATCGGGCACTTCGACCAGTTCGGCGTCGCCGCCGAGCGCTTCAACCATCTGCGCGGCAACGTCCCGCGATAGCAAGTCCGACAGCTCGCCGCGCAGGATGGTGACCGGACGGCCGGCCAGCGCCCGGTATAGCGGCCAGCGCTTCTCATCGGGCGAATTGGCCGCCGCGCCGAAATTATCCGCAATCCCCATGTCATATTGGAAGCGGATCCCGTCGGCGGTCTGGTGACACAACCGCCGGGTAAAGCGCTCCCAATCATCTTCGGTCCAGTTGGGATAGATGTCGGCATTGCGTTCGGCGAGCGCGTGGGCCGCGTCCTCCCAGCTGGAAAAGCCGTTTTCCTTGCCGACATAGCCGCCGATCCGTTCGAGCCCCGACTGATCGATCTCCGGCCCGATGTCGTTAAGCATTGCCCCGGCAATCCGGTCGGCATCGGTCGACGCCAGCAACATGGTGCAAAGCCCGCCCAGCGACGTGCCCATGAACACCGCGTCGGCGATGCCAAGCTGGTCGAGCAACTTCAACACGTCGGCAACATAATAGTGCGGCGAGTAACGCCGGGTATCGGGATCGGACTCGCTTTCGCCCCGTCCGCGTAGGTCGACCGCGATGACCCGCCAGTCGCCGGCATAGCGTTCGGCCACCGGCTCGAAATCGCGGGCGTTTCGGGTCAGCCCGGGGATGCACAGGATCGGCGGCTTGTCGCGCGGGCCGGCATAGTCCCGGTAATGGAGTCGGAGGCCTTCGGCGCTGTTCCAGTAACGGTCGGTCCAACTCGGCATTACTTCCCCCGCAACAGGAGTCCCCCTATCGCGGGCGGATGGCCGCGCCGCAACCCATTCCGATCCTGGAGCTCGGTGAGGGCTTCTACGATGCGGTGGCACCAGCCGAATTTCCAACACGCACGCCTCGGTTCCTGAACCGCCGCTGGGCGGAACGGATCGGTCTTGGCGAACTAAACGATCCGGCTTGGGCCCGTCATTTCTTCCGGTTCGAACCACTGCCCGACAACCTCCCGCAACCGCTGGCGCTGCGCTATCATGGCCACCAATTCCGCGTATACAATCCCGACATCGGCGACGGCCGCGGCTTTTTGTTCGCGCAAGTTCGGGACGGCGCTGGCCGCCTGCTCGACCTCGGCACCAAGGGCAGCGGCCAGACTCCCTACAGCCGCAGCGGCGACGGCCGGTTGACCCTCAAGGGCGGCGTGCGCGAAGTGCTGGCGACCGAGATGCTCGAAGCGCTCGGCGTCAACACGTCGAAGAGCTTTGCCTTGTTCGAATCCGGCGAGGAGTTGTGGCGCGGCGACGAGCCCTCGCCCACCCGCTCATCGGTGCTGACGCGGCTCAGCCACGGCCATATCCGGATCGGCAATTTCCAGCGCTTCGCCTTTTTCAACGACGCCGACGCCATCGCCAGGTTGGCGCGATACTGCCTCCAGCATCTGCTCGACGAGCCGCTTGGCGATGACGCCGAGAACGCCGCGCGGCTGCTTGACCGGGCCTGCGGCGCGACCGCGACATTGGCCGCCAGCTATATCGCCGCCGGCTTCGTCCACGGCGTGCTCAACAGCGACAATATCAACATCACTGGCGAGAGCTTCGACTATGGCCCATGGCGCTTCGCGCCCGAATGGGACGAGGAATTCACCGCCGCCTATTTCGACCAGTCCGGGCTTTACGCCTTCGGCCGCCAGCCCGAAGCCATCCACTGGGATGTCGCCCAGCTGGCCGGCTGCCTGGCGATGATCGGCGACGCGCCGGCCCTGTCGGACCTGCTGGCATCGTGGCCGGCGCGGTTCGAGATGGCATTGGTCGATGCCATGATCAGGCGCCTTGGCGTTGCGCCGAGTTTCGATGAAGACCGGGCGCTTGTGTCGGCTGCACTCAAAACGCTTCGTTCGCGCTCCGTCGGCATCGACCGCTTCTTTTTCGACTGGCGCGGCGGGCGGATGCCGACTGCGGAAGTTTACACCGCGTCGGACTTCGACGAACTAAGGGCGCGGCTGGATGGCAGGCAGCAGCCGCTTTCCCATTCCTATTGGAACGACGAAACCCCATGCTCGATGCTGATCGACGAGGTCGAGGCGATCTGGTCGGCCATCGCCGACCATGACGATTGGCAACCGTTCGAGTCCAAAATCGAGGCTATCCGGCGCCTGGCTGACGCCATGACGTCGGATGCGGTGGGTTGACCGGCGATGCGCGGCATGGGAACGCGCCTTAGGATGCCGAACCGCAAATGACCGAAACACTCGTCTCGACCGAGCCGGCCACCGGCGATCAGGTCTGGTCCGGGCCGGTTGGCGATGCCGCCGCGGAGGTCGCCGCAGCGCGCGCCGCCTGGCCGGAATGGGCCGCGCACTCGGTCACCTTCCGGATCGAGACGTTGCGCCGCTTCGCCAATGTCGTTCGCGCCAAGGAAATCGAATTCGCCGAGCTGGTCGCGCGCGAGACCGGCAAGCCCTATTGGGAGGCCAAGACCGAAGTCGCCTCGGTCATCAACAAGGTCGAAATTTCGGTCAACGCTTACAGCCAGCGCACCCCGACCAGCCGGCTCGAAGCGGCGATGGGCAACAAGGTCACCGTCCGCCACAAGCCGCATGGCGTGCTGGCGGTGCTCGGCCCCTATAATTTCCCCGCGCATTTGCCCAACGGCCACATCGTCCCGGCGCTGATCGCCGGCAATACGGTGGTGTTCAAACCGTCGGAAAAGACACCGGCGACGGGCGAATATCTGGTCAAATGCTTCCACGAGGCCGGGGTACCGGAAGGCGCGCTTCGGCTGTTGATCGGCGGGCCGGCGGAAGGCAAAGCGTTAGCCGCACAGGCTGGAATTGATGGCCTGCTCTTCACCGGATCGGTTGGCGCCGGCATGGCGTTACATCGCCAGTTCGCCGAAACTCCGAACAAGATATTGGCGCTGGAGCTGGGCGGCAACAACCCGATCGTGGTGTGGGATCAGCCCGACCTGCAATCGGCGGCGACGATCATCGTCCAGTCGGCCTATCTGTCGGCCGGTCAGCGCTGTACCGCGGCGCGCCGGCTGATCGTCGAGGACGGCCAGCATGAAGAGCTGGTCGCCGAGATCTGCAAGCTGATCGACCGGATCATCGTCGACCATCCGATGGCCGACCCGCAACCGTTCATGGGGCCGGTGATCGATCTGGTTACTGCCGACATCCTCCAGGACCGGTTCATCGCGCTGATGATGAAGGGCGGCAAACCGATCCGCCGTCTCGAGCGGCCGCACGAGGAGCGGCCCTATTTGACGCCGGCACTGATCGACATGACCGACGCCAAGGACCGGCTCGACGAGGAATTGTTCGGTCCCGTGTTGCAGCTCATCAGGGTCAAAAGTTTCGATGCCGCGATCGACGAAGCCAACAATACCCGCTTCGGTCTCGCCGCCAGCGTGCTGACCAAGAGCCCGAAGCTCTATGACCGGTTCTGGGCCAATGTCAGGTCGGGCGTGATCAACTGGAACAAGCCGACCAACGGCGCTCCGTCCAATGCTCCGTTCGGCGGGGTCGGCTTCAGCGGCAATCATCGCCCCAGCGCCTTCTACGCCGCCGATTATACAGCCTATCCGGTTACAAGTGTTGAAGCAGAAAGTACCCGTGCGGTTATCGGAGAAGGTCTTCGCGACGTTCACGTCGCGACCGACGATGCCTAGCTCCGCATCTCCGGCAGATAGTCGCTGTCGCCGGCGTCGCTGAACTTGGTGATTTTGGCGTCGAACCGCATCCTGACCTTGCCGGTCGCGCCATGGCGCTGCTTGGCGACGATCAGTTCGGCGGTGCCATAGACCCGCTGCATCTCTTCCTGCCAGGCCGCGAAGTCGGGATGATCGTCGGGCGGCTGCTTGGCCGCGACATAATAGTCGGGCCGGAACACGAACCAGACCATGTCGGCATCCTGCTCGATCGAGCCCGATTCACGAAGGTCCGATAGCTGCGGCTTCTTGTCCTCGCGCTGCTCGACGGCGCGGCTGAGCTGCGACAGGGCCAACACGGGCAAGTCGAGTTCCTTGGCCAGTTGCTTGAGGCCGCGGCTGATCTCCGAGATTTCCTGCACACGGTTGTCGTTGTTGTTCTTGCCCGTGCCCTGGAGCAGCTGGAGATAGTCGACCACCACCATGCCGATGCCCTTTTGCCGCTTCAGGCGCCGGGCGCGGGCGCGCAGGGCGGCAATCGTCAGGCCGGGCGTATCGTCGATGTACAGCGGCAGCGTGCTGAGCTCGCCGGCGGCCCGTGCCAGATGGCGGAATTCCTGCTGGCTGATTTTGCCCATGCGGAGGTTTTCCGCGCTGATCCCCGATTGCTCGGCAAGAATACGCGTGGCGAGCTGGTCGGCCGACATTTCCAGGCTGAAGAAGGCGACCGGCGCGCCGGCGCTCTTGGCCGGATCGATGCCGTCTTCCTGGTCCTGGACGAAGCGCTTGGCGGCGCTGAACGCCATGTTGGTGGCGAGCGAGGTCTTGCCCATGCCCGGGCGCCCGGCGAGGATCACCAGGTCGCTCTTGTGCATGCCGCCGACCTTGGTGTTGATGCCGTCGAGACCGGTGGTGATGCCAGACAAATGGCCGCCGCTGTTGAGTGCTTTCTCGGCCTGTTCGAGCGCCAGGCGGGTCGCTTCACCGAAGCTCTTGACGGACGATGCCGTGCCGCCCTCTTCCGCCACCCGGTATAGCTCGCTCTCGGCCCGCTCGATCTGGGTCAGCGGCGCCACTTCCTCGCTGGTGTCGAGTGCGCCCTCGACCATGTCGCGCCCGACCCCGACTAGCGCCCTCAACAGGGCCAGGTCATAGATTTGCGCGGCAAAGTCGCGAGCACCGATCACTGCCGCGCCGGATCCCGTCAGCTGCGCCAGATAGGCCGGCCCGCCGACCTCCTTCATCGCTTCGTCGGCATCGAAAATCGGCTTCAGCGTGACTGGATTGGCGACCATATTCTTGTCGGTCATCCGGAGGATGGCTTCGTAGACGCGGCCGTGCAGCGGCTCGAAGAAATGGTGCGGCTTCAACCTGAGCTGGATGTCCTCGACCAGCCGATTGTCGATCATCAGCGCCCCCAATAGCGCAGCTTCCGCCTCGATATTCTGGGGGAGCGAGGGGGTTGCGGGCGCTTCCGCCCCGCCGTCGATTCGAACTACTTCGGCCATGGGTTGGTCTATGCCTATTCCGGCGAGGGGCGATACGAGAACATAAGTAGCACACCCACGGGAGAATGTTATCAAACTGTGGAAAACTAACTCGTCATTCCCGCGAAAGCGGGAATCCCGATGAACCTTGTATCCACAGAAAAAGCGGGATCCCCGTTTTCACGGGGATGACGAAAAGTGGGACACTGGCTAGCCCAATGCCATGACCATTCAATCGGACCGCTGGATTCGCGAACAGGCCCTGGAGCACGGCATGATCGAGCCGTTCGTCGAGGCGCAGCGGCGCGAAGGCTGCATAAGCTACGGCCTCTCCTCCTACGGCTATGACGCCCGCGTTGCCGACGAATTCAAGATCTTCACCAACGTCGACAGCGCGACCGTCGATCCCAAGGATTTCGCGTCCAACAGCTTCGTCGACCGCCAGACGGACGTCTGCATCATCCCGCCCAACAGCTTCGCGCTGGCCCGGACGGTCGAATATTTCCGCGTGCCCGAAGATGTGCTGGTGATTTGCCTGGGCAAGTCGACCTATGCCCGCTGCGGGATCATCGTGAATGTCACCCCGCTCGAGCCGGGCTGGGAGGGGCATGTGACGCTGGAATTCTCCAACACCACGCCGCTCCCGGCCAAAATCTACGCCAACGAAGGCGCCTGCCAGTTCCTGTTCCTCAAGGGGAACGAACGCTGCGAAACGAGCTACGCCGACCGCGCCGGCAAATATATGGGGCAGCGGGGCGTGACACTGCCGAAGTTGTAGTTCCCCGGCGAAGGCCGGGGCCCAATCATCGCAAGCGAAGCGCGGCGATTTGGATTGCCGCCAAATGGCCCTTCGGGCGTCTGGACCCCGGCCTTCGCCGGGGAACGGCCCAAATCAGCTTTGGTCGTCGACCGGGGCGCCGGGGCCATTCGACTTGATCGACTCAATCGCGTTCTGGGCGCCGGACTTGCTCGAATAGCCCTCGGTCCAGAAAATCTTCTCGCCATTATATTCGAAATAGGCGCGATACTCGTCGCTCTTGTCCGATTTCCGGATCACGAATTTGTGGGCCATCCGAACCTCCTTCTTTGCATCACGTCGCAAGTCGCTAGGTTAATCCAGTTTGTGTGACAATCGGGTGATCCGCCCAAGCGCGCTGCAAGTCAGGCGGGCTGCATTTTCCTCTTCGCCTCGCGCTCCCGCCGGGCGGCATCATGTTCGAGCAGCTCGCGCGAGCGGATGATGGTCTCGACCCAGTCATGGAAAGCGCGCGCCAGATTGGTGACGACGTCCTTCAGGGGCCCTTCCTTGAGGCAACCATCTTCGCCGAAACTGTCGTCGTTGACATGGCCCAGATAGGCTTCCGGCTGCTGCATCACCGGCATGTTGAGGAAGACGCAGGCCTGACGCAGCTGGTGGCTGGCGCCGAACCCGCCGATCGCGCCGAGCGAGGCGCTGATGATCGCAGCCGGCTTCCGGTCCCACACGCTCCGGCCATAAGGGCGCGAGCCGACGTCGATCGCATTTTTGAGAACGCCGGGGACACCGCGATTATATTCGGGAGTGCAGAACAATATTCCGTCCGCGGCAGCGACCTGCTCGCGGAAGCGGACATAAGGCTCCGGCTGCTGGCGCTGAAGGTCGTAATCCTGGTTGTACAGCGGCAGGTCGCCGATCTCGATCGTCTGGCAATCGAGATTGTCGCCGCGCAGCGCGCACATGGTCCGCGCGATTTTGCGGTTGATGCTGTCTTTCCTCAGGCTGCCGACGATGATCGCGATCTTGTAATTGGCCATAGCCACCTCCCGTGCTCCGAACGGCTAAGCGCTCGATACCGCGATTGGTTGCCACTCGCCAGCAACGGCCGGCCGAGCCTAAGCGGCCCGGCCGGATCAGCAGATCATTTTTCTTCTTCCTCGACCTGTTCCCACTGCTGCTTGGTCAGGCAGGTCTTCTTGAACATCCGCGTGCCCGTAACCTTCAGGCTCTTGCAGATTTGCTTTTCACCGGGCGCGGCGGCCTCCGCCGGTGCCTGGTAGCTAGCCGGCGCGGACGCCTGCTCGTTTGAGGCCAATTTCCTTTCCTTGGCCATCGCCGTGGACGACAGCAGCAAGGCCGCCGACAATGTGAGAACTGACGTAAAACGCATGATAAATCTCCCGGTCGACATCCCGATGACAAATGTAGTCAATGGCGGTGGATCAGGCCATCCGCCGTTCGTCGGTTGGTCGATGGAGAAACTGTATTAGTCGAATAGAACACTGAACCGCGGATTAACGCCGCCTTCCCTGGTGGCGGATGTTCGCCGGACGCCCCCTTTTGCCGGTTCGGACCCGGTCCCGGCGCTGGCCGAGTCGCGGCGCTCCGCCGAACTTGCCCTCGGGCAACTCGAAGCGCAGCGCGCCCGATGCCGGATTGGCCTCGACCAGCTTGAGCTCGAGGTGCTGGCCGACGCGGTAGGTTTCGCCGGTCTCCTCGCCGACCAGGGCACGGGCCGCTTCGTCGTAGCGGTAATATTCATTGCCGAGGATCGCTGCCGGGACCAGCCCGTCGCCGCCCAGATCCTCGACCGTGGCGAAGAAGCCGAACGGCTGCACGCCGGTGATCCGGCAGCGCATTATCTGCCCGACCTTGTCGGCGAGGAAGGCGGCGACATAGCGGTCGATCGTTTCCCGCTCGGCCTCCATCGCCCGCCGCTCGAGCATCGAGATATGCTCGCCGATCTCGACCAGGCTGTCCGCATCCTCCTTGGCGAGATCGCCAACCAGCGCGCGGTGGACCAGCAGGTCGGCGTAGCGGCGGATCGGCGAGGTGAAATGGGCATAGCTCGCCAGCGCCAGCCCGAAGTGGCCGAGCGGCTCGGGCGAATAGCGCGCCTGCATCTGCGTCCTGAGCACCTGCTCCATGATCTCCGGCCGGGCATCATGATCATCGCCGATCCGTTCGAGAATGCGATTGAACGTCGCCGGCCGGATCACCTGGCCAAGCGCGAATTCCAGGTCAAACGTCGCGAGATAATCCTTGAGCGCGACCAGCTTCTCGCGGCCCGGCGCCTCATGGACGCGGTACATCACCGGCGCCTTTTTCTTTTCCAGCGCCTTGGCGGCGGCGACATTGGCGGCGATCATATAGTCCTCAACCAGCCGGTGCGCATCGAGCCGCTCACGCGGCGCGACCGACAGGATCCGCCCCTTCTCGTCGAGCATCACGCGCCGTTCGGGCAGGTCGAGCTCGAGCGGCTCGCGTCGCTCACGCGCTGCCAGCAGCGCACGCCAACAGGCCCATAATGGCTTCAGCGCCTTCTCGACCAGCTCCCTGGGAACGCGGCCTTCCAACGGCGGCATGGAGCAGGGAGATGAAGCATTTTCAATGACTTGCTCGCTCGCTGCGTCCATTGCAGCCTGAGCATTCTCATATGCAATATTTGCCGCTATGCAAATCTTGGCACGTGAGAATCTCCAGCTCTTGAGCGCTCCGTCCTTGCCGACATGGAGGTGGCAAGCCATCGCCGCTCGGACCTCCCCCTCTTTCAGCGAGCATATGTCCGACGACAGCTCGTGCGGCAACATCGGCACGACGCGGTCGGGGAAATAGACGCTGTTGCCGCGCGCCCGCGCCTCTCGGTCGAGCTCGCTGCCGGGGCGGACGTAGAAACTGACGTCGGCGATGGCGACGATCGCGTCCCAGCCGTCACCGTCATCGCGCGGGCTCGCCCAGATCGCATCGTCATGGTCGCGCGCATCCTCGGGGTCGATCGCGACGATCGGCAAATGGGTCAGGTCCTCGCGGTCGTCGCTAAGCTGCTGCCTGGCGACATGCCTGGCCTCGACCATCGCCTCGGTCCGGAATTCGTCGCGCAATCCATATTTGTGGATCGCGATCAGGCTGAAGCTGCGCGGCGCGAACGGATCGCCGAGGATCGCATCGACCCGCGCCGTCACGCGCGGCGGGCGGCCCGATGGCTCGGCCAGCACCAGATCGCCTTCCTGCGCCTCCTTCAATTCGGAAATCGGCAGCTCGCGCTTTTCCTTCTTGTCGACCGGGGTCAGATAAAAGCGGTCGCCTTCCCGCCGCACCACACCCAGCACCAGCTCGGCCGAGCGCTGCAGCTTCTTCATCACATGGGCCACATGCCCCTTCCCCGCTTCCTCGGTCCGCGCAAGGATGCGGTCGTTGAGCGCCAGCGCCGACCGCCGTGCGCGCTCGATCACCCTCAGCTTCGGCGGCGGCGTGTCGGCATGCCAGCTTTCCGGCTGCGCCCAGACCTGTCCGTCGTCGACCGACACCACCCTGAGCACCGTCACCCGCGGCACGCCGCCGGCCTTGTGGAAGGCGCGGCCGGGAGCGCTGTCGATCAGCCCCTCGTCGGCCATGTCCTTGAGCAGCGCCTTCAAAAGGATCTTGTCATGGCTGTGGAGGCCGAACGCCCGCGCAATCTCGCGCTTGCCGGCGGGCTGGCCGGATTGCTCGATGAAGTCGAGGATCTGCTGGCGGGTCGGGAGACCCTTGGGAGGTTTGCGGGGCA
The DNA here is from genome assembly GCF_023266535.1 of Sphingomonas sp. Taxonomy (GTDB): domain Bacteria; phylum Pseudomonadota; class Alphaproteobacteria; order Sphingomonadales; family Sphingomonadaceae; genus Sphingomicrobium. The sequence continues at coordinate 20,608 of NZ_JAHFPY010000023.1, forward strand.
TGTGGTCCCTAATTGGGCGAAGCCGTGCCCGCCGACAATGCCGCACGTCGCGCCAGCCGCTGTTCGCGCCAGACGATGGTCAGTCCGCTCATGATGATGATCGGCGCACCAACCCAGATCCATGGCGTCGGCATCTCGCCGAACAACCACATTCCAAACAGCAACGCCCAGATCAGGCTGGTGTAATCCATCGGCATGACCAGCGCGACCGGCGCCAGGCGGAGCGCCCCGGTCAGGGTCAGCTGGGCAAGGCCGCCGGCCAGCGCCATCACGCCGAGGATCGCCCAGGTCGTGGGATCATGGGGGCGGGCGAACCAGATCATCATCGCACCGAGCGGCACCAGCGAGCTGGCCGCGAACCAGAAGACGGTGGTCGTCGCCCGCTCCGTCGCGCCCAACCGGCGGATGACGATCGTCACCGAGGCGGTCAGCAAGGCGGCAACCAGCGCTACCGACGCCCCCATCAGTGGCACTTCGCCGGTGCCCGGCTGGACAATCAGCAGCACGCCGAGGAACCCCGCCGCGACCGCGCCCCAGCGCCATTTGCCGGTCGGCTCGCCCAGCACCATCGCCGCGAGCACCGTCGAGAAGATCGGGACCGAAAAGCCGATCACCGTCGCCTCGGCCAGCGGCAGCATGATCGTCGCCGCGAAGTTGAGCCCCATCGCGCTGACGCCCAGCGCCATCCGCCCGACATGGGCGCCGACCCGCTTGCTGTGCAGCGACTTGAAGCCCGGCCCCGCCGCGACCGCGCCGACCGCGCACAGCGCCGATCCGCACTGGCGGTAGAAGAGGGTCTCGACGATGTTCACGCCGCGGGTCGAGAGCAGCTTCACCAGCGCGAACATGATCGCCAGCAGCAGCGCGGTGACCAGCCGCAGGGCGACGCCGGCAACGTGCCGCTGCTCGGCCGGGCGGTCGGTTTCGAGGGTGGCAGTGCGGGCCTTCATTGTTCCCCTGCGAAGATGGTGGACCGGGCGCTGTCTCCCAGACAGTGCCCGCATGCCGCCATGGCCCAGACCCGGACTGGCGCTTTAGCGTCAGTCCGGCCATGCTCACGGAGATGAGGCCCGGTTACGTCTACATCATGGCCAGCGGCCGCAACGGCACACTGTACATCGGTGTGACCAGCGAATTGGCACAGCGCGCGTGGCAGCATCGGGAAGGGCTCGTGCCCGGCTTCACCCGCAAACACAACTGCAAGCTGCTCGTTTGGTTCGAGGCTCATGAGGACATCCAACAGGCGCGCCTTCGCGAACTGCAGATGAAGAAATGGAAACGGCAGTGGAAGCTCAGCGAATTTGAGCGAATGAACCCCAATTGGGATGATCTCTATGTCACTCTGTTTTGAGGCTCATGGCAGAGCGTGACTGATAGTGTTCCCCTGCGAAGGCAGGGGCCTAGACCCCGACTGGAGCGCAAGCGAAAGTCGGGCGAGATCACATACTATTGCCACTAGCAGGCTCCTTTCGGAGCCTGACTGGGCCCCTGCCTTCGCAGGGGAACAGTCATTTCGCCGGCTCGGCCGGTCTCACATAAGGTTTGAATGCGCCGCCGGGGACGGCCGAGGCGACCGGGCTTTCGAACCCGTCTTTGCCCACCGACGAGACGCCGAACACCCAATCGTCGACGCGGATGTGGGGCAGAACCTCAAGACACGGCCCTCCCAAGTCCCCAGCGCCGATCTTCAGGCCGGGACCATCATAAGTACCCATGGTGCATCCATCGAGTTTGCGACTGACTGACCATTGATCCGAGTCGGTCCGCCGCCATCGCACAACATAACCAGCCGCAGGTTGAACGTAGGGCCATGTCAAAGTCGTATCCGTACTCACCGCCCCTTCAACCGTCGGCTCCGGCGGCGGCGGGGCGCTGGCGAGCCAGGCGAGCGCGCCGACGTTGAGCTTGGTCACCCGCGCCAGATAGGGGAAATCCATCTTGTCGATGGTGTCGCCATATTCGACACCCTTGTCGGTCCTCAAATCCTGGTGCTGCCAATTGTAATTTTCGACCGCGACCGAGAAGCGCACGGCCGGTAAACCGGCGTTTAGAAACTCGGTATGGTCGCCGCCGCGGCCGAAGCGGTCGTTGCGCCACACCTGCATCACGTCGATGCCGAGCGACGGATTGCGCGCCGCCAGCCCGTCGAGGAAGCGCGAGATGTTGCGCGACGGGCTGTCATTTTCTCCGCCCAGGCTGCGGATCTGGCTCGCCAGCTCCTCATGTCCTTGCCAGCGCGGTCCTTCGGAGAAAATGCGCACCTGCTTGTCGTTGCAGACGCCGTCCGAACCGCAGCTGCTGCCGATGATGTCGTTGTTCAGATTGGCGATGACGTTCCAGCCCTGCGCCTTGGCATAGGCCGCCAGCACCTTGCCGCCGTACAGGCCCTGCTCCTCCCCCGACAACGCGGCATAGACGATGGTGCCGGGAAATTTCCGCTTGCTCAAAACTCGGGCCGCTTCGACTACTGCCGCCGTGCCCGATCCGTCGTCATTTGCTCCCGGTGCGTCGTCCTTGGCATTGAGCGGGTCAGTCACCCGGCTGTCGATATGGCCGGTGATGATCACCACATCGTTGGGCCGCTCGGTGCCACGCTGGATGGCGATCATGTCGCAAACGGGCGTCGGCGTCGGAATCCGCGTTCCGGTAAAAGTATCGCAGGGCCGCTCGGTCGGCAGGCCGAAGCTTTCGAACTGAGCCTTGGTCCAGCCGAGTGCTGCGCCGATCCCGCGCTTGGGGTCGGTCTGCGACGACAAAGTATGGCGCGTGCCGAAGCCGACCAGCCGGGTGACCGTCGCCTTCATGCGTGCGGCCGACACCTCCGCCGCGATCGCCGACACCTTTTGATCCGGCGTTTGCGGCGGGGCAGCTGCGACAGTTACCAGGAGCGGAAGGACCAGATACGCGCGCATGTGCTGCTCCGTAATAGCCCTCCCCCTCGATGGGGGAGGGTTGGGTGGGGGTGACTTCTCCGCCAGCGTTAGCCTTAGCGCAAGTCTCACCCCACCCCCTGCCCCTCCCCATCAGGGGGAGGGGAGAGTGTGCTTGGCAAGCGCCACCGGAGGGGACTAGGGAGCGCCCAACTTCCCATCACCCAAGAGGCTTCGAGTCCCCATGCGTAGCATCGAGCATTTCATCAACGGTTCCTCCGTCGCCGACGCTCCCCGCCAGAGCGATGTATGGAACCCGTCGCAGGGCGAGGTCCAGGCGCGCGTCGGCCTCGGGACATCCGCGACGCTGCAAAAAGCGGTCGACGCCGCGCTGGCCGCCCAGCCGGCCTGGGCCGCGACCAATCCGCAGCGCCGCGCCCGCGTCATGTTCAAATATAAGGAACTAATCGAGGCCAATATGGACAGCCTCGCCGAGCTGCTCGCCTCGGAGCATGGCAAGGTCGTCGCCGACGCCAAGGGCGATATCCAGCGCGGGCTCGAGGTGATCGAATATACGTGCGGCATCCCGCAGGCGCTGAAGGGCGAATATACGCAGGGGGCAGGCCCCGGCATCGACGTCTATTCGATGCGCATGCCGCTCGGCATCGGCGCCGGCATCACCCCGTTCAACTTCCCGGCGATGATCCCGATGTGGATGTTCGGCATGGCAATTGCCTGTGGCAATGCCTTTATCCTCAAGCCGTCGGAGCGCGACCCGTCGGTCCCGGTGCGCCTCGCCGAGTTGATGAAGGAAGCCGGCCTTCCCGACGGCCTGCTCAACGTCGTCCATGGCGACAAGGAAATGGTCGACGCGATCCTCGACCATGAGGACATCAAGGCGGTCAGCTTCGTCGGCTCGTCCGACATCGCGCAATATATCTACTCGCGCGGCACCGCGAACGGGAAGCGGGTCCAGGCCTTCGGCGGCGCCAAGAACCATGGCATCGTCCTGCCCGACGCCGACCTCGACCAGGTGGTCAATGATTTGACCGGAGCCGCCTTCGGCTCGGCCGGCGAGCGCTGCATGGCGCTGCCGGTGGTCGTGCCGGTCGGCGACGACACCGCCGCTGCCCTGCGCGAGAAGCTGGTCCCGGCGATCGAGAAGCTGCGGGTCGGCATCTCGACCGATCCCGAGGCGCATTACGGCCCGGTGGTCAACGAAGCACACAAGCAGCGCGTCGAGAATTACATCCAGATGTGCGTCGACGAGGGCGGCGAACTGGTGGTCGACGGCCGCGGCTTCATGCTCCAGGGCCATGAGAAGGGCTTCTTCGTCGGCCCGACCCTGTTCGACCATGTGAAGCCGCACTTCCGCAGCTACAAGGAAGAGATTTTCGGCCCCGTGCTGCAGATTGTCCGCGCCGACACGTTCGAGGAAGCAGTCCGCCTGCCGAGCGAGCATGAATATGGCAACGGCGTCGCCATCTTCACCCGCAACGGCCATGCCGCGCGCGAATTCGTCAGCCGCGTCAATGTCGGCATGGTCGGCGTCAACGTGCCGATCCCGGTTCCGGTCAGCTATCACAGCTTCGGCGGCTGGAAGCGCTCGGGCTTCGGCGACATCGGCCAATATGGCCAGGAGGGACTTCGCTTCTGGACCAAGACCAAGGTGGTTACCCAGAAATGGCCCGACGGCTCGGCGGCGGGCGATCACAAGGAAGCCTTCATCATCCCGACCATGGCATGAAGCTGGCACTGACGGCGCTGCTGGTCCGCGATTATGACGAGGCGATCGCCTTCTATTGCGGAGCGCTCGGTTTCAGGTTGCTCGAGGACAGCGACATGGGCGACGGCAAGCGCTGGGTAGTGGTTGGCGGCGAGAACGGCGGGGCGCTGCTGCTGGCCAAGGCGAAGAAGCCCGAGGAGCTGGCCGCGGTAGGCAATCAACATGGCGGCAGGGTCGGCCTGTTCGCCCACACCGACGATTTCGTTGCCGTACAGCAACGGCTCATCAGGGCTGGCGCAATATTCGAGGGTGAGCCGCGCCAAGAACCCTATGGCACGGTCGCCGTGTTCCGCGATTTGTACGGCAATCGATGGGATTTGATCGAACCGGGGAATGGCGGTGCATCTTAATCTGGGTTAAGACGTTGGTTCGGACATGAAACAGATTTTCGCCGCGGCATTATTCTTCGCCCTGGCTGCCTGCCAGCAGGGCAATAATGACAATATCGCGATCGACGACACCAACACGGCCAATGCCGAGATCGAAACCCTGCCGCCCGACGAGACGGTTTCCAATGTCGCCGACGACGAAGGCGATTCCACCACCGCTGTTGCTCCAGTCATCCCGGCCGCCTTCCGCGGCCGCTGGGGCATGGTCCCCGCCGACTGCACTTCGACCCGCGGCGACGCCAAGGGCCTGATCATCATCGACGACGACAGCATCAAATTCTTCGAAAGCAATGCCGTGTTGACCAAGGTCACGCAGAGCGCGCCGGAGAATTTCACCGGTACCTTCGCCTTCTCCGGCGAGGGTGAGAGCTGGACCAACAGCCAGAATCTCAAGCTCGGCGGCAGCAGCAACACGCTGCTCCGCAAGCAATCGGACATCGCCCAGCCCTTTACCTACCAGCGCTGCGCCTGATAGGCCGCGCGGCCATGAAGCCGATTGTCGTCGCCGCGTCCCTGCTCCTCCTGACCCTCGCCGCCTGCGGCGGTCCCAGCGACGAAGATGTGCTGACCGCCGACAAGATCCGCGCGTCCGAATCCGCGCCCGAACTCCCCGAAATCCAGCTCAGCGAAAATCCCGAACCGCCAGCGGCTCCTCCGCCGGTCGAGAACGAGCTAGCCAATGAGGTCGGCAATGAAGTCGACGGCAATGCGGTTGAGGCCGGCGTTCCGGGCAACGTCCCGCCCGCTTTCCAAGGCCTGTGGGGCGTTGCCGCGTCCGACTGCCAGCCCGGCACGGTCACCGGCAACGCCATATTGCTGACCGACGACCAGATGATTTCGACCGGCGCCGTCGCCTCGCTCGGCGGAGTGCTGGCGGATTCGCCGGGCCGCTTCGACGGCCGCTTTGTCGGCGACGGCGGCTATGAGGCGCGCGAGAGCTTCACCTTGGGCGGCGGCGGCAATCGCCTGACCCGAAACGGCAGCACCGTCTACCAGCGCTGCCTCGGCGCTCGGACCTCTGGATAAGCTTTTGGCCCGGTGCTAGGCGCGCTGGCCATGACCCAGTTCGACCTGACCGACGACCAGCGCCAGATCCAGGAAATGGCGCAGAAGTTCACCGCCGACGCGATCACGCCATTCGCGGCCGAGTGGGACGAAAAGCATATCTTCCCCAAGGACACGATCCGCCAGGCGGCCGAGCTCGGCTTCGGCTCAATCTATGTCAGCGAGGAAAGCGGCGGGATCGGCCTCGGACGGCTCGAGGCGGCGCTGATCATGGAAGCCATGGCCTATGGCTGCCCGTCGACCAGCGCCTTCATCTCGATCCACAATATGGCGAGCTGGATGATCGACCGCTTCGGCTCGGACGAGCTGAAGCAGAAATATCTCCCCTCGCTGATCCCGATGGACAAGATCGCCAGTTACTGTCTGACCGAGCCTTCCTCGGGTTCCGACGCGGCGGCGCTCAAGACCAAGGCCGTGCTCGACGGTGACCATTATGTCGTCTCCGGCAGCAAGGCGTTCATCTCGGGCGGCGGCGAGAATGAGATTTACGTCTGCATGGTCCGCACCGGCGTGGACGGTCCCAAGGGGATCAGCTGCCTGGTGATCGAGAAAGACATGCCGGGCGTCAGCTTCGGCGCCAACGAGAAGAAATTGGGTTGGCATTCGCAGCCGACCGCGCAGGTCAATTTCGACGAAGTCCGCGTACCCGTTTCCAACCGCGTCGGCGGCGAGGGTGAAGGCTTCCGCATCGCCATGATGGGCCTCGACGGCGGCCGCCTCAATATCGGCGCCTGCTCGCTGGGGGGGGCGCAGCGCTGCCTCGACGAGGCGGTCAAATACACCAAGGAACGCAAGCAGTTCGGCACCGCCATCGCCGACTTCCAGAATACCCAGTTCATGCTGGCCGACATGGAGACCGAGTTGCAGGCCGCGCGATATTTGCTCTACGTCGCCGCCACAAAGGTCACCGCAAATGCGCCCGACAAGACGAAATTCGCAGCGATGGCCAAGCGCCTCGCCACCGACAGCGGCTCGTCGATCGTCGACCGGGCACTGCAGCTGCATGGCGGCTATGGCTATCTGCAGGATTATCCGATCGAGCGCTTCTGGCGCGACCTTCGGGTCCACTCGATCCTCGAGGGCACCAATCAGGTGATGCGAATGATCGTCGGTCGGGAGCTCATCCGCCAGTGACATCCGCCTTTGCCTTCGGCGACCTCAGCCGCCAGCTGCAGGTAGCGGCCGAAAAGATGATGGCCGGCGGCGTCAAGCCGGCGCTGCCGTTCGATCCGCTCGCCATCGCCCAGGCGACCAGCGAATTCGCCTTCGGCCTGGCGATGAAACCGGCCGAACTGATGGAAGTGCAGATTGCCGCCGCCAAGCAATGGGGCGACTATTGGGCCGGGACGATGGCCGGGACGATCGGCGAAAAGCCGCGCGACCGCCGCTTCAATGCGCCCGAATGGCAGGACGACGCTTACTATCGCGCGATCCGCGACGCCTATCTGCTGGCATCCAAGCAATTGCGCGACGTGGTGTCGCTGGGCGAAGGCAATGCCAGCACCACGGCGATGGCGAGCTTCCTGCTCGACCAATATCTGAACGCCATCTCGCCGGCCAATTTCGCCGCGACCAACCCCGAAGTGGTCAAGCGGACCAAGGAGACCAACGGCGCCAATCTGGTCCAGGGCTTCGCCCACCTGATCGAGGATGTCGCCAGCGGCAAGGGCATCGTCCAGCGCAGGACCGATCCGACCGCGTTCGAGAAGGGCAAGACCATCGCCGCCACGCCGGGCGAGGTGGTCTATGAAAACGACCTCTTCCAGCTGATCCAGTACACGCCGGCCACCGCCAAGGTTGCGGCCGAGCCGTTGCTGTACGTCCCGCCTTTGGTCAATCGCTACTACATGATCGACCTCGTGCCGCGGCAGAGCCTGGTCAAATGGCTGGTCGACGAGGGCCGCACCGTGTTCGTCATCAGCTGGGTCAACCCAAGCGACAAGCACAAGAATAAGGGCGTCGGTGACTATGTCCTCGAAGGGATCGTCGAGGCGATCGGCCAGGTTCGCGGCCGCACCGGCACCTCGCCTGACCTGTTCGCTTTCTGCCTCGGCGGCACTTTGGTCGCGATCGCGCTGGCCTGGCTGGCCGCCAGGAAGCGTGCCGACGAGGTCAATTCGGCGACGTTGATCGGCAGCCTCGTCGACTTCGCCGACATGCGCGACTGGTCGGCCTTCGTCCATGAAGGGCATTTGGCGGCGCTCGAGGATTATCTCGAAGACCAGGGGTTCATCGACAGCCTCGAGCTGCAGCGGCTGTTCGCCGCGATGCGCGCCAACGATCTCATCTGGTCGTCGGTGGTCAATCACTATTTGCTCGACCGGCCCGCGCCGCCGAGCGACCTCCTCTACTGGTTCGAGGACGGGGCGCGCATCCCGGCGAAGTTCCTCACGGGCTACAACCGCGACTTGCTGTTGAACAACAAACTCAAGGAGCCGGCCGGCTTCGCCGTCGGCGGCGTGCCAATCGACCTCGCCGAGATCAAGACGCCGATGCTGGTGATCGCGCTGAAGGACGACCATGTCTCGGCCTGGGAAGCGGTCTATCGCGGTGCGCGCGATGTCGGCGCCGATTTCATCCTCGGCGGATCGGGCCATAATGCCGGGGTAATCAACCCGCCCGCCGCCAACAAGCATGGCTTTTGGACCAGCGACGAGAGGCCCGCCGATGCCAAGGCTTGGCTGGAAGGCGCCACTCGCCATGAAGGCAGCTGGTGGCCGACCTGGACCAGGTGGCTGACCGATCATGGTTCGAAAAAGTCGGTCCCGGCCCGCGCCATCAAGGACGGCATCGAGCCCGCCCCGGGCCGCTATGTGATGATGAAATGAATTTGATGACCGATGTGACCGCCGACGTTCTGTGCCAGAAGGAAGGGCTCGCCGGCCGCCTTCGCCTCAACCGCCCCAAGGCGCTGCATAGCCTCAACCGCCAGATGGTCCGCGACATGGCCAGCGCGCTGATCGAATGGCGGAGCGACCCTGACGTCCGCATCATCCTGATCGATCATACCGAGGGTCGGGGCTTCTGCGCCGGCGGCGACGTGGTCGACATCAGCCTCAACGTCGAAGGCGCCGACGCCGCTGCCCGGGCCTTCTTCTTCGACGAGTATCGGCTCAATCACCTCGAATATACTTACCCCAAGCCCGGCGTCGCCTTCATGGACGGCATCACCATGGGCGGCGGGGTCGGCATCGCCTGCCCGTGCCGCTTCCGCGTCGCCACCGAGCGCACCGTGCTGGCCATGCCCGAGACGACCATCGGCATCTTTCCGGACGTCGGCGGCGGGCGGTACTTGTCGCGGCTGCGCGGACGGCTCGCCCAGTTCCTGGCGCTGACCGGGGCGCGGCTCGACGGCGCCGAATGCAAGGCCCTGCGTCTCGCCACCCATTACATCCGCTCCGACCGGCTCGAAGAGGCCAAGGAGCGGATCATGGCCCAGCCGTTCCGAGTCGAAGCCATCCTCGACGAGCTATCCGAAGACGAAATCCCGCCGGCGCGGATCCGGTCGAACATCCAGAAGATCGACCGCTATTTCGCCAGCGACCGGATCGAGGAAATTCTCGACGCGCTCGATGTCGGCGGCGAGGAAGGCGACCAATGGGCCGCGACCGAAGCCGCCACCATCCGCAGGAAGTCGCCGATGGCCTGCAAGGTCAGCCTGAAGCTGCTGCAGGAAAGCCCCTACCAGCTGCACTTCGTCGACGAGATGCGAATGGAATATGGCATCATGGTCCGCCTGATCCATCATCCCGACTTCAAGGAGGGCGTCCGCGCCCTGCTGATCGACAAGGATAATGCGCCCAACTGGCATCCGACCCGGCCCGAGGTGATCGGCGACGCGGAGGTCGAAGCTTTTTTCGAGCCGCTGCCGGTCGAGGAGCAGTGGCGGCCGTTGGATTTTTGACGGTCCCAACAGGCCGTCATCCCGGACTTGATCCGGGATCCGCCTTTTCTTCAGGCGGCCAAAGTCTAAGGCAGACCCCGGCTCAGGGCCGGGGTGACGAGAGGTAAGCGAATGTCGAATTACGAAACCATCCTGGTTGAGAAAAAGGGCGCGGTGACCCTGGTCACCTTGAACCGCCCGCAGGCGCTCAATGCCTTGAATTCGACCGTGCTCAAGGAACTGATCGACGCCTTCGCCGCCTATGACGCCGATCCCGGCCAGCGCTGCCTGGTCCTCACCGGCAGCGAGAAAGCCTTCGCCGCCGGCGCCGACATCAAGGAGATGCAGGGCCAGGGTTTCGCCGACATGTATGGGTCGGACTTCTTCAAGGGCTGGGAAAAGGTCACCGCGACCCGCAAGCCGTGGATCGCCGCGGTCGCCGGCTTCGCGCTCGGCGGCGGTTGCGAAGTGGCGATGATGGCCGACTTCATCATCGCCGCCGACAGCGCCAAGTTCGGCCAGCCGGAGATCAAGCTCGGCGTTTCTCCCGGCATGGGCGGGTCGCAGCGCCTCACCTGGGCGGTCGGCAAGGCCAAGGCGATGGAGATGTGCCTGACCGGCCGGATGATGGGCGCCGAGGAAGCCGAGCGCTCGGGCCTGGTAGCCAGGGTCGTCCCGGCCGCCGACCTGATCGACGAAGCGCTGAAGACCGCCGGGACAATCGCCAGCATGGCCCCGCTCGCCGCCATCGCCAACAAGGAAATGGTCAACGCCGCTTTCGAAATGGGGCTGGCCCAGGGGATTAACTTCGAACGGCGGCTGTTCCACGGCCTGTTCGGCACCGAGGATCAGAAGGAAGGAATGACCGCCTTCGTCGACAAGCGCCCGGGCAATTGGACGGGGCGTTAAAGGACGGCCGATGGCCACCTACTATCGAACGATCGCTTATTTTATGCGCGCTTTCATCGTGATTGCTCTGCTATTCTTCGTTTTGATCCCGCTCAGCTGGTGGCGAAATGCGGAGCGGTTTCCAGAACATTGGTGGGCCGCCTACGTTCTCGGAATCCCTATCGTCGTAGTGTGCTGGATGGCTAGCACGGCAGTTTTACGAATGGCCTCAAGGAGCAAGTAATGGCACGCGTCGCATTTATCGGGCTGGGGCATATGGGCGGGGGCATGGCGCCCAACCTCGCCAAGGCCGGGCACGAAGTCCGTGCCTTCGACCTCAGCGAGGAAGCACTGGCCCATGCGGTCGAGCGCGGCTGCAAGCGCGCCAAGTCGACCGACGAGGCGGTCAAGGACGCCGACGCCGTCGTCACCATGCTCCCGGCGGGCAAGCATGTCGCCGAAGTCTATCGCAGCCATGTGTTCGGAAAGGCCCCGACAAGTGCCATCCTGATCGACTGTTCGACCATCGACGTCGCCACCGCCAAGGCGGTCGAGGCGGAAGCGCAGGCCCAGGGCTACACCATGGTCGATGCGCCGGTGTCCGGCGGCATTGCCGCCGCCGAGGGCGGCACGCTGACCTTCATGGTCGGCGGCAGCGATGACGGCTTCGGGAAGGCCCGCGAATATCTGGACAAGATGGGCAAGGCGGTGATCCACGCCGGTGACGCCGGTTCCGGCCAGGCCGCCAAAATCTGCAACAATATGCTCTTGGGCGCGACCATGGCCGCGACCTGCGAAGCGTTTGTGCTGGCGGAGAAGCTCGGGCTCGACCTTCAGACCTTCTACGACATCTCGTCCAAGGCGAGCGGCCAAAGCTGGTCGATCACCAGCTACTGCCCGGTCCCCGGCGTTGGTCCGGAAACCCCGGCCGACCGCGGCTATGAGGGCGGGTTCGCCGCCGCGCTGATGCTCAAGGATCTGAAGCTGGCGATGGAGGCGGCACAGAAAGCGGGAGCCTACACGCCGATGGGCGGCGAGGCCGAGGAGCTTTACCAGCGGTTTGTCGATCGCGGCGGCGCCAATAAGGACTTCTCGGCGCTGATCAAGATGATCGACGACAGCTGGGTTCCGCCCGCTTGATTAAGCTGCCGTCCGAGACCACATCGCGGCCATGCTGATCGAGATCGAAAAGACGCCCAACCCGGCGACCCGCAAGTTCCTGCCCGGCCGCACCGTGATGGAAATGGGCGGGCGCGATTTCACCAATGCCGACGCCGCCGAAGCCAGCCCGCTGGCCGAGGCGCTGTTCTCGACCGGCATGGTCGACGGCGTCTATTTCGGCCGCGACTTCGTTTCGGTCTCGGCCGCGCCGACGGTCGAATGGGACCAGCTGGAGCCGGAGGTCCTGTCCGTCCTGCTCGACCATTTCATGCTCGACGCGCCCTTGTTCAGGCAGGGCAGCGCGGCGGGCATCGAGGTTGCTGCCGACGAGGCGATCAGCATCGAAGAAGACCCGGCCGATGCCGACATCATCGAGCAGATCAAGGAATTGCTCGACACCCGCGTCCGCCCGGCGGTCGCGCAGGACGGCGGCGACATCGTCTACAAGGGCTATCGCGACGGCAAGCTCTACCTCGGCATGCAGGGCGCCTGCTCGGGCTGCCCGTCATCGACCGTCACGCTGAAGCGCGGGGTCGAGAGCCTGATCA
>NZ_JAHFPY010000024.1:0-25970 GCF_023266535.1 Sphingomonas sp.
CTTGTCGACATTGACCCCGCCCGACCCGGCGATGGCCGCGCCATGCAGCGCCGCGGCGTTGACGGTGAACACCGCCTTGCCGTCGTGCCAGCCGAAATGGATGCCGCCGCGCTTCTTCGGGCGGATCTTGAGCACATTGTTCTCGACCACCACCTCGGTCTCGTCGAGCAAATTGGCGCCGCCCCTGGCGGTCACGCCCGGCGCTCCGCCGCTGACGACATTGACCTCATAGGAACCGGCCACTTCCAGCCGGTCGAACGCGCCGACCTGGTAGCTGCGGTCGACCTGCGGCCCGGCTTCGCGTTGCTCGGCCCTGGATCCGACATGGCAGGCGCCGGCCAGCAAGGCGATGGCGGCGGCGGTGACGAAGCGACGGTTCATTTGGTTCTCCATTAGGCGTATTGCATAGTTAATACACCAAAGCAGTAAGGATGCAAATGGAAAACGGGCGGCTGGGCTAATGACCGCTTTCGACCCATTCCGGCCATTAGCCACTGCATACGTTTGCGCACTGGTGGCTTCAATAGACGCTGCCTCAGGGTTGCTTAGTACGAAGAAGCATCGACGTGTCGTAACCGAGGCACTTCGCACGACCGATCAAGTTTTGGACCTCCGCCTCGGCCGGATTGGCTTCGCGGTGCAAGAGCCACAGGTAGCGCCCGGACGGCTCGCCCACGATGGACCAACGGTAGTTGTCGGCATGATCGAGTACCCAATAATCTCCGTAGAAGGGACCGAAGAAGCTGACTTTCAGCTTGGCCTTGGTTTGGCCGTCAACCACTTTGGCACGGCCGCGCGCCTCGCTCGACTTGCCGCCGGGCTTCCGGCACCGGTTGAGCACGTCGATGTTGCCATCCGCCCGGAGCGAATAATCCGCGGTGACTCCTTCGCACCCTTTCTGGAAACTTTGTTCGTAACGGGCAATTTCGTACCAGCGGCCGAGATATCTCTGCAGATCGACTGACTTACTGGGCTGAGGAACGGAACGGTTCCCGACTGGGTGCCGGGAAACAAGGGTCGAGCATGCCGCTAGGCCGGTGGCAGCCAGCCCAATCGCACCAAGGGTCAATAGTTTTAACGTCCGTTTCACCTCTGCCAAACGATAAAAATGATTGGTCGTTCCCGAATTAAGCCCGTGCTCGAGAATGTCCGCACTCCGCCCTTACGGGCCTCAAATGAGCCAGGGAGGCAAATGCAACGTCAAGCTGGCTCAAATACCGTAGTTCTTCGCATTCCGCGCGGCTGTATTCGATCGCCGTGCCGAGCCGTTACGCGTCAATCCGGCAATCGGTAATCGTGCTAGGACGTACAGACGTGCTGCGCCGAAACAGGAGAGGAAGCTGGTGTGGCCCGATACTTCTTCGATACGGATGATGGCAGTCCACTAAGAGACGATACTGGCGTAGAGCTTGCCAGTTTTGCCATGGCGCGCTGCGAGGCCATGGAGGCTGCCGGCAGAATGATGATCGATTCTGCGGCCGAACTTAGAGACGACAAGACATGGCAACTGTTCGTGCGGGATGAGGATGGACACACGCGTTACTGGATTACGGTTATCACAACGGAGCCGGTGTCCTCGCGGAAGTTGTCCAGTGCCTTGCAACTTTTGCAGCATGTAGGAGCAGGTGGCCCAAAGAGGACAGCGTAGCACAAACGCCCCCCACCAGTATGGCCGCGATGGCCGCGATGGCCGCATTCCACCCATTGATGCCTTGCTAGACCCTTGAAGATTTACACGCGAAAACCAGACTTTTGCCGCCGGCCGACTGTTCGCTTTCTACGCATTGCGAACATTCTACTGCTCTGCCTTCGACGCTCCCGGCCCCAAGGGAGCGTCGAGCCATCCGCTAAATTACGCGCGAACGGCGGCCATGCGGCGGTCGCCGCCGAACATCGGGATCAGCTGCCACAAGGCGGACAGGCCAACTAGCGAGTAGACCAGCCGGCTAAGCATGCTCATCTCGCCGAAGAGTGTGGCAACCAGATCAAAGTTGAGCAGGCCGACCAGGCCCCAGTTGAGGCCGCCGACGGCCAGCAGCAGCAGGGTAATTTTATTGACAGCAGTCATTGGAAAACTCCTGGGTTTGGGGAGAAGCTGCCGGCGAGGACGCCGTCACATGGGCAGAGACACTGCGTCCGTTACGTGAATGACCCCATTCGACTGTATGAGGTCGACGTCAGTGACCTGAGCCGTCCCGCCCGCGGCATCAGTGATCAGGACCGAGCTTCCGGAAAGGCTTGCGGTCAGGGTTCCGCCCTGGACGGTAGTCAGCTTGGCCTTGCCGCCATTGTCCTGGATCAGCTTGACCAGCTGGCCCGCGGTCACTTTTCCAGGCACCACATGGTAGGTCAGCACGGAGCGCAGCTTTTCACGATTGGCGGGCTGCAGCAGCGTGTCGACGGTGCCGGCCGGAAGCTTACTGAAGGCGGCATCGGTCGGGGCGAAGATGGTGAACGGTCCGCCGCTCGCGAGCGTGTCGACCAGTCCGGCGGCTTTCAGCGCGGCGACCAGCGTTTCATGATCTTTCGATTGCACGGCGGCGGCGACGATGTTGCCTTTGTTGCCGCTGCCTGCGGAGGCCGCGGCGGGGAGGATGGCGAGCGCCGCGGCGGCGGCGGCGGCCAGCATTTTGGAGGTGTCGATCATTGGATAAACTCCTGTCTCATCTTCCCTATTGGAAGTTGCGGCAGGATTTAGGAGCCTGGGCTGGCGGTCACCATACGGCCTTTGGGCTGCATCTACAGGCCCGCCTCGACCGCGATGCGGATGGCGTCAGCCGAGGTGGCGACGCCGAGCTGCTCTAGAAGCAACGCGCGGTGCATCTTGACCGTCTTCTCGCTGATCTTGAGCTCCCAGGCGATCTGCTTGTTGAGCAGCCCACGGGCCATGTGCTCTAGCACCCGGCGGCGGCGGTCCGGCAGCCCCTTGACCGACGACACGGCGCGGGCGCGGCGGGCGTCGAAGCTGGCTGGGGCGTCGGTGCCGAGGTCGACCTGCGAGCCAAGGAACCAGGCCAGGTCGCCTTCCTCGTCGAACAAAGGGGTGACCAGGACCGCATTGCGGAACGGACTGCCGTCGCTGCGGTAGTTCAAGATGTCGACCAGCACGGGCCGGCGGGAGCCGATCGCGGCGCAAATGCGGTCAGTTATCCACGGCTCCGTGAGTTCGCCGGCGAGAAAGCGGCAGTTGCGGCCGATGATCTCGCTTTCAGCATAGCCGGTCAGTTCGCAAAAGACAGGATTGGCCACCTCAAGGGGGTTGTCGGCCCGGCGCGGATTGCTGATGACCGTGGCGATCGGGCTCAGCCCGACGCTTTCTAATAATCGCTCGTCCCCAACACGCATGCGCTAAAGGTACTCGCTTGTCGGCCCGGGCGCGATAGGCCGCTGCTGCCAAGCTGGACCGGGGCTGAAGCTCCCCGGTCCAACATTGGTCTGGCTTTCAATTCCGCGCAGCAACCGGCCAGTCCGACTTTGGACGACCGCCCGTCTTCCACAAGGAATAGCCGACACCAGCTGCGAGAATAGCGAACGTGATCGACAGCGAAATGGCCGGCGGGATCTTGGCCAGGCCGAGCGCGTCGGCAACGAAGATCTTCGAGCCGATGAACACCAGCAATACCGCCAGCGCATATTTGAGATAATGGAAGCGGTGCACCATCGCGGCCAGCGCGAAATAGAGGGCGCGTAGGCCAAGGATGGCGAAGATGTTCGACGTATAGACGATGAACGGGTCGGTGGTGATGGCGAAGATTGCCGGGACCGAATCGACCGCAAACACCACGTCGAAGACCTCCACCATCGCCAGAGAAAGGAACAGCGGCGTTATGAACCAGCGGGCTCGCCCATCCCCTTCCACTCTCTGCCGCAACCAGAAGCGGTTTCCGTGAAGCTGCTCGGTGACATTGAAGTGCCGCCGGACCAAGCGAAGCACCGGGTTGCCGGCCACGTCATATTCCCGGTCCGCAAAGACCCACATCTTAATACCGGTGGCGATCAGGAATGCGGCGAAGACGTAGAGCACCCAGCCGAACTGGCTGACGATGGTCGCGCCGAGCGCGATCATGAGCGCACGCAATACTATGACGCCGAGAATACCCCAGAACAGTACGCGGTGCTGATACTCGCGGGGAACGGCGAAGTAGGTGAAGATCATGGCGATGACGAACACATTGTCCATCGCCAGGCTCTTCTCGATCACGAAGCCGGTGACATAGTTCATGCCCGCCGTGGGGCCCATGTACCACCAGACCCAACCGCCGAAGGCGAGACCGAGAGCGATGTAAAAGGCCGACATCAGCAAGCTTTCGCGCGCCCCGATCTCTCGCTGCTTGCGATGCAGTACCCCGAGGTCGAGCACGAGCAGGGCGGCAACGATCCCAAAGAATCCAAGCCACATCCACAGCGGCTTGCCGAGCCAGTCCAAGAACAAGAAATCCATCACTTGTCCCTTTGCATTGGCGCTCTGGATAGAGAGCGCTCCCGTCCGACATCACGTCCGCTGTCGCGGCCGCCAGAGGGGCCCGGATGGGTGTGAGGAAGATGGCGACCGCCAGAATCGCCGGCGGCCGCGCTTGTCAGTCAGTCGAACAGCTCCTCGAGGAAGCTTTTGCGCCGCTTGTGTCGCCCGTGGGCATGCGGTTGACTGTACCGATCATCATGACTGGCCCATTGTTGTTGTGGCGGCGCGTGCTGGCTTGACGGCTGGGCGGCCGCCTGCTGGCCGGGGCTGGGCTCGATGATCTTATCCAGCTCGCCCCGGTCCAGCCACACGCCGCGGCAGTTCGGGCAATAATCGATCTCGATTCCCTGGCGCTCGGCCATGGTCAGCGTTGAGCTGCAGTTAGGGCATTGCATGGCGAACCCTCCTGGCCGATCGGAAGGTGAAGCGATTGATGAGGTCCTTGACCCTTAGCTTCAGCTTCTTGAGCCGCATTACCCGGAACGGGTCCCGTCCGGGTCGGCGCTGCTCCAATTCCAACAGCCGGTCGATTCGCTGGTGCTTTTCGATCAGCCGGTACAAACGCGGATGCATCTGTCATCTCCTCTTTGTTCAAACCGAAGTTCGATCGGAGACCCGGAAGCTGATTGTGGAGGGGGTGGGGACCGCCCGCCGAACGCACCGGATCATCCGATGCGGTCCGACATCACGAGTGCCTGGTGGCACCCGCCAGAGGGGCCCGGTCCGCACGTGACATATATTTGCGAGGTCGACGTAATTCAATACGGGCTAAAGCCCGTGCTCAATGGGCGTAATGGCAAATCGCCGGCAAACGGGCCAGCGACGCAGTACAACATTATCACTGAAAAAGCGCGGCTTTAGCAGACGTTGACCACTTTCGACCGCCGCCAATTGCTGCTGGGTCGAACGATGAAATCCCTCTCCCCGGCCGGGGAGAGGGATTTTGAGAATGTCCGCTTTCCACCCATTGTGGACATTAGAATTCAACGCATAGTCGCTGGCATTTCCGTCGGCGTGAGGGCATCCTGAGACCTCGACGGAGGCGAATATGCTGAGTCATTTCAAGGGATTGCCCGGCGCTCCGCTGGTTGAGCACACCATCGGCCAGGCGCTGGTCAATGCCGCCGCGCAATGGGGCGACAGGGAAGCGCTGGTCTCGGTCCACCAGGATGTGCGCCTGACCTGGGCACAATTGCTGGAACAGAGCGACCGGCTGGCGAGCAATCTGATCGCGCTGGGGCTCCAGACTGGCGACCGCATCGGCATCTGGTCGCCCAATTGCGCCGAATGGGTGCTGACCCAGTTCGCCGCCGCCCGCGCCGGCCTGATCCTGGTGACGATCAATCCCGCCTACCGGCCGCGCGAGGCCGAATATACGTTCAACAAAGTCGGCGTTCGCGCGCTGGTCGCGGCCGAGCGGTTCAAGAGCAGCGACTATCTTGCCATGGTCGAGGAGTTGGCACCGGAGCTTGCCAGCTCGGAGCCCGGGCAATTGAAGTCGGCCAAGCTGCCGACGCTGGAAATGGCCATCAAGCTGGGCAGCGCGCCGCGCCCGGGCTGGATCAATTTCGACGAGCTGGCGGCGCGCGCCGTGAGCGGCGACGAGCTGGCCCGCCGGGCGCAGACCCTAAGCGCCTATGATGCGATCAACATCCAGTTCACCAGCGGCACCACCGGCATGCCCAAGGGCGCGACCCTGTCGCACCACAATATCCTCAACAACGGCTATTTCGTCGGCGCGGCGCAGGATTTCACCGCCGACGACCGGCTGTGCATCCCGGTGCCGCTCTATCACTGCTTCGGGATGGTGATGGGGGTCCTCGCCTGCCTCACCCATGGCGCGGCGATGGTCTTCCCGGACGACGGCTTCGAGCCGGAAGCGGTGCTGAAGGCGATCGAGCAGGAACGCTGCACCGCGCTTTATGGCGTCCCGACCATGTTCATCGCCGAACTGTCGGAGCCCGACTTCGACAAATATGATCTCTCCTCGCTCCGCACCGGGATCATGGCCGGCGCCTGCTGCCCCGAACCGGTGATGCGCGAAGTGATCGAGCGGATGCACATGCGCGACGTCACGATCGGCTATGGCATGACAGAAACCAGCCCGATCAGCTTCCAGACCGACGCAGACGATCCGCTGGAGAAGCGCGTCGAGACGGTCGGCCGCGTCCAGCCGCATCTCGAGTGCAAGCTGGTCGACGAAAGTGGCAATGTCGTGCCCATCGGAACGCCGGGCGAGCTTTGCACCAAGGGCTATTCGGTGATGATCGGTTATTGGGACAACCCGCAAAAGACCGCCGAGGCGATCGACGCCGACGGCTATATGCACAGCGGCGACCTGGCGACGTTCGACGAGCAGGGCTTTGGCGCGATCGTCGGTCGGATCAAGGACATGATCATCCGCGGCGGCGAGAACATCTACCCGCGCGAGATCGAGGAATATCTGCTCGAACATCCCAAGATCGAGGATGTCGCTGTGGTCGGTCTTCCGCATGAGAAATATGGCGAGGAAGTGTGCGCCTGGATCCGGCTGGAGTCCGGCGAGCAAATGACAGAGGAGGAGCTGCGCGGATTCTGCAAGGACCAGATCGCCCATTACAAAATCCCGCGATACGTCCGCTTCGTCGATTCCTTCCCGATGACGGTGACCGGCAAGGTCCAGAAATATCTCATCCGCGACCAGATGGTCGCTGAGATGCAGCAGGAGCAGACCATCCATGTGCCGAGCCCGGCCTAGCGTGAGCTTCGCATGACCCCGACGATCACCGCCTTTGAGAAATCGCCCGACGGCGGACGCGGGCTGGCGCGGGATTTCCCGGTGCGCTGGGCGTTCGAGGAAGTTGGCCAGCCTTATGATGTCCGGCTCGTGCCATGGGCCGAGATGAAGCAGCCGGCACACCTCGCGCTGCAGCCGTTCGGGCAGATTCCAACCTATGAGGATGGCGATCTCGCCATGTTCGAATCCGGCGCGATCATCCTGCACATCGCCGAGCGGCATGCGGGGTTGTTGCCGCAGGACCCCGATGCGCGGGCCCGGGCGATATGCTGGATGTTCGCCGCCAAGTGCACGGTCGAACCGGTGATCGTCGAGAATGAGGTCGCGAAATTCCTGGAAGGCGACAAGAGCTGGAGCGCCGAACGCAAGCCGCTGATCGACGGCCGCATCCGCGACCGGTTGAGGCAGCTGTCAGCGCGGCTCGGGGATGCCGAATGGCTGGACGGTGCGTTCAGCGCCGGCGACCTGTTGATGATCAATGTGCTGCGGCGGCCCGGCGGGAGGGCCATCGCCGGGGAGCTCCCCAATCTCGCCGCATATATTTCGCGGGGCGAGGCACGGCCTGCGTTCAAGCGGGCGTTTGAGGCGCAGCTGGCGGTGTTCGAGGCGGCAACGACCAGCGCATAATGTGATTTTTGAACAATCGATGATTGATTTCGTCTAGATTATCACATTTCCGTGTGATAGCGGCGGCGCCATGTCCACTACCCTGATCGACAAGCTGACCGCCCTGGTCGACTCCGGCGAGGCCAGCCGCAGCGGGCTGGCGCGCGCCGCCGGCCTCCACCCCAATTCGCTTCGCAAGCTCGGCTCGACCGACTGGAACCCTACTGCCGACACGCTGGTAAGGCTCGAAAAGCTGCTCGACGGCGGCGTCCAGGACGTGCTGGTCGGGGCCGAGGCGATCATCGACGAAGCGCGCAACGGCCGCATGTTCATCCTGGTCGACGACGACGACCGGGAAAATGAGGGCGACCTGGTCATCCCGGCGCAAATGGCGACCCCCGACGCGATCAACTTCATGGCCCGGCACGGCCGCGGCCTGATCTGCCTGGCGCTCGGCAAGGAGCGGGTCGACCAGCTTGGCCTGGCGCCGATGGCGCGGGTCAACGGCACCAAGATGGAGACCGCCTTCACCGTGTCGATCGAGGCGCGCGACGGAGTGACCACCGGGATCAGCGCCGCCGACCGGGCGCGGACGATTGCCGTGGCGATCGACGCCGCCAACGGCCCGGACGCAATCGTTTCGCCAGGCCATGTCTTCCCGCTGGTGGCGCGGCCGGGCGGTGTACTGGTGCGCGCGGGGCATACCGAGGCCGCGGTCGATGTCGCTAGGCTCGCTGGGCTCAACCCGAGCGGCGTGATCTGCGAGATCATGCGCGAGGACGGGACCATGGCCCGGCTCGACGATCTGATGGAATTCGCCAAGATCCATGGCCTCAAGATCGGCACGATCCGCGATTTGATCGCCTACCGGCTGAAGAAGGACCATATGGTCGAGCGGGTCGCCGAGACCCGTTTCACCTCGGCCGGCGGGGCGAGCTGGACCGCGCAGGTGTTCCGCGACAAGGCCAGCGGCGAGGAGCAGCTGGCGCTGGTCCATGGCGGGATCGAGCCGGGCACGCCGACTTTGGTCCGGATGCATTCGATCGACCTGTTCGCCGATGTGCTGGGCGAGCCGTCGCAACGCGCCGGGCTGCTGCACGGGGCGATGGCGATGATCGAACAGGAAGGCGCCGGCGTGGTCGTCGCGCTGCACGCCGCGGCGCCAGGATCACTCAGCATCGCCACCAATTTGCGCGAGGGCCGCCCGGCCGAAGGCGGGCAGGCGTTGAGGGCCTATGGCATCGGCGCGCAGATCCTGGCCGCGCTCGGCATTCACGACATGATCCTGCTGTCGAACACGCGCCATGCGCCGGTCGGCCTCAGCGCCTATGGGCTGGCGATCGTCGAGGAACGCTGTATCGCCGGCGGAGACTGCTGAAATGGCGCATGTGCTGATCGCCGAGGCGCGCTTCTACGCCCATTTGAATGACATGCTGCTCGCCGGCGCGCGCGGCGCGATCGAGGCGGCGGGTCATACGCACGAGACGATCATGGTGCCGGGCGCGCTGGAGCTGCCCGGAGCGATCGCGCTGGCCGCGGAGAGCGAGAAGTATGACGCCTTCGTTGCGCTGGGCGTGGTGATCCGCGGCGAGACCTATCATTTCGAGATCGTCGCCGGGGAGAGCGCGCGCGGCCTGTTGGCGCTGACCATGGACGGAATTGCCGTGGGCAACGGCATTTTGACCGTCGAGAATGAGGCGCAGGCGATCGTTCGCGCCGATCCCAACCAGGCCAACAAGGGCGGCGGCGGCGCCGAAGCCGCTTTGGCACTGATGGCGTTGCGCGAACGCTTCAGCTAGCCGCCCGCCGCACCTCGCTCCCGGTCAGGCGGCGACCCGTTCGGTCAGGAACGGATAGTCGACATAACCTTCTGCTCCGCCGAAGTAGAAGGATTTCTGGTCGCCAGTATTGAGCGGTGCATCGAGCGCGATCCGCGTAACCAGGTCGGGATTGGCAATGAACAGCCGGCCGATGCTGACCGCGTCGGCGGTGCCGGCCTGGATCCGCACGCGCGCATCGGCCCAGTCATGGTCGCTGTTGATGACGATCTTGCCCGAATAATGAGGCCGCATCGCCGGGCTGACCGGTGCGGTCGGGATCGAACCTGACGAGGTGGGCTTGTAGGGCTCGCGAAGCTCGATCCACGGCACCTGCAATTCCTCGAGCAGCCTGGCGAGCTCGGTGTAAAGCGCGACCGGTTCCGAATCCTCGACACCCTGGACGAGGATGTTGGGCGAAAAGCGGATGCCGACCCGGTCCATGCCGATCGCGCCGCCGACGGCTTCCAGCACCCGGCGGACGAAGCGCAGCCGGTTGGCGATCGATCCGCCATAGTCATCGTCGCGGAAGTTGGCGGAATCGCGCAGGAACTGGTCGACCAGATAGCCATTGGCGCCATGGATCTGGACGCCGTCGAAGCCGGCTTCGATCGCGTTGCGGGCAGCCGTCGCATAATCGTCGAGGATGCGGTCGATATCGGCTTGGGTCAGGGCCCGCGCCTGCTCATAGGGCTTCTTGCCCTCATAAGTATGGGCGAAATCGGGCGCAGTGGTGGCCGAGGCCGAAACCGGCTGGCCTCCGCCGAGATCGGAATGGACCACCCGGCCCATGTGCCACAGCTGGGCGACGATCCGCCCGCCTTCCTTGTGGACGGCGGCGGCAACCTTCTTCCAGCCGTCGACCTGGTCGCGGTTCCATAGGCCGGGCGCATCGGGCCAGCCAAGGCCTTCGCGGCTAATGCCGGTAGCCTCGGAAATGATCAGGCCGGCGCCGGCGCGCTGGGCATAGTAACGGGCCATCAAATCGTTCGGCACGCCTTCGCGCCCAGCGCGGGCACGGGTCAACGGAGCCATCAAGATACGGTTGGGAAGTATGATCGCACCAAGCTGGAGCGGGGTGAACAGACTGGACATCTAGATCCTTTCCACGGCATCGCGCCTTCCCCTGCGACTTGCCTGTGAAAATATGGATGGGGCGAAACGCATTCAATTGGGGAACTTGGCTACCATCCCATAAATCCAGCTTATGCCCGAAAGCGCGCTTGCCGCTTCCGTCCTGGCCGCAATCACCCTAGGAGCGGATGAGTGACCCAGCGCAAGTCCGAACCCCTGGCCTTCGCCGCCCTGCTGATCGGCAACCTCGCGCTTGCCGGCGGTCCGTTCCTGGTGCGCCACAGCGGGGTCGGGCCGGTCGCCGCCGGCTTCTGGCGGCTGGCGCTGGCGCTGCCCTTCCTGTTCGCGATCGCCTGGATCTTTCGTCAGCCGGTGCATCTGCCGCGCCGGAAGCTGACCATAGCGATCGCGGTGGCGGGCTTTTTCTTCGCCGCTGACCTCGCCAGCTGGCACGCCGGGATCCTGCTGACCAAGCTCGGCAATGCGACCCTGTTCGGCAATGTTTCGAGCTTCTTCTTCGCCGCCTGGGGCCTGTGGCTGGCGCGCAAATGGCCGTCGACGTTGCAGGCAATGGCGCTGTCGCTGGCGGCGGCGGGATGCGGGCTGCTGATGTGGGGCAGCGCCGAATTGTCGGCAGCGCATCTCAAGGGCGACCTGCTCGCCGCCTTGGCCGGCCTGCTCTACACCGGCTATTTGATCCTGGTTGAACGCACGCGGGGCAAGCTCGAACCGCTGCCCTTGCTGTTCCTCGCTAGCCTGTTCGGGTCGCTGTTCCTGCTGCCGGCCGCGCTGGCGGCGGGCGAGCAGGTCATTCCGGCCGACTGGACCGGCCTGTTCGCGCTGGCCTTGTGCAGCCAGGTGATCGGCCAGGGGCTGCTGGTCTATGCGCTCGGCCATGTCCCGCCGCTGGTAGTCGGGGTGGCGATGCTGACCCAGCCGGCGCTGTCGTCGCTGCTCGGCTGGATTTACTATGGCGAAGCCTTCACCGGCCGCGACTGGACCGGCGCGGTGATGATCGTCGTGGCGCTGATCCTGGTGCGGATGAGAGAGCGCGGCGCCGCACGCTTGCATGAGCCCGAGGTTGCGCCCAGTTAGGCGCACCATGGCGACTCCCTTGGAAGCGATACGTCTCAAGCTGGCGCTGACGGTTGGCGAGAATGCCGCGTTCGACGGCTGGACCCATAAGGCTGTCGACAGCGCTGCCGACCAACTGGGCATCGATCCGGCGCAGGCGCGGCTGGCCTTTCCCAAGCAACCGGCCGAGATGGTCGACGCCTATTTCCAGGGCGTTGATGCGGCGATGGCGGCGCATTTCACGCCCGAGCGGATTGCGGCGATGAAAGTCCGCGACCGGATTCGCGCCCAGGCCTGGTTCCGGCTGGAGACGATGGCCCCGGCGCGCGAGGCGGTGCGGACCGGCCTGTCGATCCTTGCCATGCCGCAGAATCTGGCGCTGGCCGCCAAAATCGGCTGGCGCAGCGCCGATCTGATGTGGCGCGTCGCCGGCGACACGGCGACCGATTACAACCATTATTCGAAGCGGCTGATCCTGTCGGGCGTCTATGGCTCGACCCTGCTCGCCTGGCTCGACGACCAGAGCGAGGGCTGGATGGAGAGTGGGGCCTTCCTCGACCGGCGGCTGGCCGGGGTGATGCGGTTCGAAAAATGGAAGGCAGCGTGGCGCGGCAACGACCTCTACCGGCCGAGCCTGACGCGCTTTCTGGGACGGCTCCGCTACCCGGCGCGCTAATCCGTAATCGTTATTGATAATCAGTCGCATCTATCATATCCCGCTGCCATGACAGCGTTCAGGACGGTGGCCGGACAGATCCGGTTCTTGATAATTGCGGCCCTTGCCATGGCATGGACGCCGGCACTCGCCCAGCAGGCCGATGTCCAGACGTGCTGGCGGCTACTCGACTATCTCGCAGTCGATTATTCGGGCGCCGTTTCCGATCGCGGCCAGATCGTCAGCGCCCCAGAATATGCCGAGATGAAGGAATTTTCGGCGACGGCCGCGAAGACCATCGCCGCCCTGCCGGACAAGCCGCAAAAGGCCGCGCTCAATTCCGATGCCGACCGTCTCCAGGCCGCGATCGACCGCAAGGCGCCGCCCGCCGAGGTAGCCGGTATTGCCAGATCGCTGGGCCAGGCATTGCTGGCGGCATATCCGGTGCCGCTGGCGCCGGCGCGGGCGCCCGACCTCAAGCGCGGGGGCGAATTGTTCCGGGAGAATTGCTCCAGCTGCCATGGCCTGACCGGAGCCGCCGATACGCCCCAGGCCAAGCAGCTCGACCCGCCGCCCGTCGCCTTCAGCGACAAGGCGCGCGCCGACCAGCGCAGCCCCTTCGCCCTCTACCAGGTCATCAGCCAGGGCCTCGAGGGGACGGCCATGGCCAGCTTTGACAGCTTGTCGCCCGACGACCGGTGGGCGCTGGCTTATTATGCCAGCCGCTTCGCCTATCCCGACAAATTGATCGAGCAAGGCAAGGCAGTGTGGGAAAGTGACGCGAATCTTCGCCAGCGCGTCCCGGACCTGAAGACGCTGAGCGGGCTGACCGAGGCGGCGCTGGCCCGCGATATCGGCGCGGAGCGGGCAACGGCTGTGCTGGCCTATTTGCGCTCGCAGCCACAAGCAGTGATCTCGTCCAATTCGACCCTGGCGCTGGCCAAGCAGCGCCTGCAGGAAAGCCTGATTGCCTATCAGGCCGGCGACCGCGCCCGCGCGAAATCGCTGGCACTGTCGGCCTATCTCGACGGGTTCGAGCCGGTCGAGGCAGCGCTCAGTGTCCGCAACGGCGCGCTGATGGCGGACGTCGAACGCGGCATGGGCGAGCTTCGCGCCGCGATTGATCGTGGCGAAAGCGCTGACGCGGTCGCCGAGCGGGTGAGTGCGCTCGATGCGAAATTCGGCGAGGTCGAGACGGCGCTGTCGCCCGACCGGGGCAGTGCCGCGTCAACCTTTGTCGGCGCCGCGACGATCCTGCTGCGCGAAGGCCTCGAGGCGCTGCTGATCGTGATCGCCATGCTGGCCTTCCTGCGGAAGGGCGATCGCGCCGAAATGACCCGCCCGGTTCACTATGGCTGGGTCGGCGCACTGGCCGCCGGGGTCCTGACCTGGTGGGCGGCGACCGAATTGATCACCGTCAGCGGGGCGACGCGCGAGCTGACCGAGGGGCTCGGCTCGGTGCTGGCGGCGGTGGTGCTGCTGTTTGTCGGCATCTGGATGCACGGCAAGGCCCAGGCCAATGAATGGCAACGCTATATCCGCGAGAAGCTGAGCGGCGCGGTGACCAGCGGCTCGGCGTGGTTCCTGTTCCTGCTCTCGTTCATCGCCGTCTATCGCGAAATCTTCGAGACGATCCTGTTCTACGTGGCACTGGCCGCGGAAGGGAATATCGGCGCGCTGGTCGGCGGCGCGCTGTTCGGGGCGGCGGTGCTGGCGGCGATTGCCGTCGCCATGCTCAGGTTCAGCCAGCGATTGCCGATCGCCAAATTCTTCGCCTTCAGCTCCGCGCTGGTGGCGGTGCTCGCGGTGGTGCTGGCCGGCAAGGGCATTGCCGCGCTGCAGGAAGCCGGACTGATCGGCGTATCGCCGCTGAACGAAGTGCCGCGCATCACAATGCTGGGGCTGTTCCCGACCGTCCAGGTCGTCGCGGCGCAGCTCATCACGCTGCTGATCCTGCTCGCCGGCTTCGCCTGGAACCGGCGTCGGGCAGCGACGACGGCCGCCGCCTGAATTCAATGAAAAAACGTGTCGGGCAGCCGCTTGCTACCCGCCGGAACGCGTCCTAACGCTATCCTCAATAAGCGAATGAGGAGAGCGACATGGCGGGCGTGAACAAGGTGATTTTGGTCGGCAATCTGGGCGCCGATCCGGAGGCCCGCTCGCTCAACAATGGCGGCGAAGTGGTCAACATGCGGGTCGCCACGTCGGAGAGCTGGAAGGACCGCGACGGCAACCGCCAGGAGCGGACCGAGTGGCACAATGTGGTGATCTTCAACGAGAACCTCGGCCGGGTCGCCAAGAGCTATTTGAAGAAGGGCAGCAAAGTCTATTTGGAAGGCCAGATCCAGACCCGCAAATGGACCGACCAGTCGGGCAACGACCGCTACACGACCGAAATCGTCTTGCAGCGGTTCCGCGGCGAGCTGGTGCTGCTCGACAGCCGTGAGGGTTCGGGCGGCGGCTACGGCGGCGGTGGCAGCAGCAGCCAAGGCGACGATGATTTCGGCGGTGGCGGATCGGCCTTCGGCAGCGGGTCCAAGTCGCAGCAGCGCCCGCAGCCAGCGTCGTTCGACACCGACCTGGATGACGACGTGCCGTTCTAGGGTCCGTTGCCCCCTAGCTTTTCCTTGAGCGCGGCCAGCGCCGCGAACGGCCCGGCCTCTTGCTCACTCAGCACACCGGCTTCCTTCAAGGCGGCGTCGGCCCCGGCGCTGCGCGGATAGGGATCGAGCGCAAGCGCCAGCGAATCGACGATGGCACTACCTAGCTCGATCGCCGAGCCGTCGTGGAACATGGTGTCGAGCTCGTCCGCGCCGAGCTCAACCTCATCGTCGGCCTTGCCGGCCCGCGGCTCGGGCACGAACGAAATGTCGAACGCCTCGTCGACCAGGCCTGGAACCGGCTCGCCCGTCGCGACGCAGCTTTGGTCGAGCGACGCCTTGATCCGGCCGGTGGCGCGAATCTTTTCTCCGTCGCGAGCGAGCACCGCGTGGGCTTCGAGCCGGTCGAGGCAGAGCAGGCCGAGGCGGCCGGCGATGGCCGCGCACTCGGCCTCGTTGGCGCTAAGGTCGAGCCGGTCGCCGTCGCGGATCTGGTCGAGCGGCAGGCGCTGGTCGAAATCGCTCAATTGACCCGGCCCTCGATCACGTCGCGGTCATCGAACCCGCTGAGGCCCTCGTTGAACCGGCGCAGTGCCTCGCTGGAAAAGGTCGTCGCTGCCTCGGCCAGCGGCGGATCGTCGCGGTAGATGCTGAAGCGGACCGCGTCGGCCCAGTCCATCTCGCCACTGCGCGTCCGCCGCCACCAGTCGACCCGAGTCGCCAGCGCCCCGACCAGCAGGCGGACCTGCTTGCCGAGCGACGGGTCGCCGAACCCTTCCTCGCGCATCTGGGCGTCCATGTCGGCGATGAAGCTTTCGGTCAGCGCGACCGAATGGCGCACCGCTTCCTCGTCGCCGTCCTCGAGGCGCAGGATAGCCAGCGCGGCCAGCGTCGAAAGGACCGCAAATCGGCCATCCATCGAATCCTCGACCGCGCCTTCCCGGTACCAGGCCGGGCGGCGGGCCTCGGCGACAATGGCATGGTAAAGCGCTCCGGCGTCGGCCCCTTTCGGACGCAACATCGCCATCAATGAGCGCATCACCATTCTCCTTTTGCCGACAGCGGCTTGCGCGAGCCCTGCCCTACCGCATATTGAGCCTCGGCGCGCCAGTGAACAAGCGCGATCCAACGGAGATGGTTTAGATGGTAAAGCGCAGCGTCGCAGCAATTATCGGCCTCGGAATTGCGCTCAGTGCCTGCACCGGGATCCGCGAGCATAAGGGGTTCGTGATCGACCCGACGCTGGCCGAAGGCATCCAGGCCGGGGTCGACAACCGCGAATCCGTGCTGAAGACGATGGGCCGCCCGACCTTCACCGGCCAGTTCGACCCCAACGAATGGTATTATGTGTCGCGCGACACCACCCAGTTGGCGTTCCGCGATCCCAAGGTGATGCAGCAGTCGGTGCTCCGCGTGCAGTTCGACAGCGCCGGCAACGTCACCAATGTCCAGCGGACCGGCAAGGAAACGATCGCCAAGGTCGATCCTTCCGGCGACAAGACTCCGACGCTGGGTCGTGACAAGAGCTTTTTCCAGGAGCTGTTCGGCAATATCGGCACCATCAGCCAGCCGGGCCTGCCGGGTTCCAAGCAATAGTTGCTCGAATAAGGGTCGCGGCTTAACGGTCGGTCATGACCGCGACACCCGCCGGCATGACCTATGCCGATTACCTCCAGCTCGACACATTGCTGTCGGCCCAGCAGCCGCTTTCCGGGCTGCACGACGAGATGCTGTTTATCGTCATCCACCAGACCAAAGAGCTGTGGATGAAGCAGATGTTGCACGAGCTGAGGCTGGCGATCTCGCTGCTGGAAGCCGGCAGACTGGGCGAGGCGTCCAAGGCAATGGCGCGGATCAAGCGGATCCAGGCAGTAATGACCCTGTCGTGGGACGTGCTGTCGACCCTGACGCCGGTCGACTATCTGAAATTCAGGGATGTGCTGGGCACGTCGTCGGGTTTCCAGTCTGCGCAGTTCCGCGAAATCGAGTTCCGGCTCGGCCTCAAGGAACCCAATTTCGTCAATCATTATCCGGAAGGCAGCGACGAGCGGGCGCGGCTGGAGCGGGCGCTGGCCGAACCGAGTCTCCGCGAGGCGGCGATGGGCGCGCTGGAGCGGGCCGGGTTCGACCTTCAGGACAGGGCGCTGCCGGCACTGACCGCGGCCTGGCTCGAGGTCTACCGCGATGCCGACCGCTGGTTCGACCTTTACGAGCTGGCCGAAAAGCTGGTCGATATCGACGATGCGCTGGCCGCCTGGCGGCACAAGCATGTGCTGACGGTCGAGCGGATCATCGGCAACAAGCCGGGGACCGGCGGATCGGCCGGAGCGCCCTACCTTCGCGCGACGCTGGAGAAGCGGGTATTCCCGGAACTGTGGGCGCTTAGGACAGAGTTGTGAGGGGTTTGGGGCTTTGAGTTTCAAGCCGCTGTTCACCAAGAGCCTGGGTGCCGCGCCGGAGCGGCTGCATTTTGCCGCGCACAGCCACCATTTATGGCCCGATGCCAGCTTCGAGGGCCAGGTCGAATGCTGGGAAGACGCCGCGGCCCGCGCCGACCATAAGTGGGACAAGGTGATGGACCACATCTGGCCCGAGGCGCAGGGCCAGGTGGCGGGCGAGCTGGGCAGTGGCGATGCTTCCGCGATCGTCTTTGCCTCCAACACGCATGATTTCCTGATCCGTCTGGTCGCGGCCTGTCCGCGACAGGGCAGCGCGCTCAGGGTGCTGACCAGCGACGGTGAATTCCATAGCGCGCGGCGCCAGTTCGCACGCTGGGCCGAGACCGGCGAAATCGAGCTGACCCGGGTCCCGGCCGAGCCGTTCGATGATTTCTCAGAGCGGTTCCTGGCGGCGGCCGAAAGCGGCGGGCACGAGCTGATCCTGGTTAGCCAGGTCTTGTTCAACAACGGCCGGCTGTTCGACCGGGTTGCCGAGCTGGCGTCGTTGGCCCGCCCCGAGGGACCTTGGATAGTGATCGACAGCTACCATGCTTTCATGGCGATCGAGGCGCCGATCAACCTGCAGATTGCGTCTCGTGCCTTCGTGCTGGGCGGTGGCTATAAATATGCCATGGCCGGCGAAGGCATGGGGTTCATGCATTGCCCGCCCGGGTTCGGCGAGCGCCCGCCGATCACCGGCTGGTTCGCCGAGTTTGGCGAACTGACCGCGCCGCCGGGCAGCAGCGTCGGCTATACCAGGGACGCGATGCGCTTCATGGGCGCGACCTTCGATCCGTCGGCATTGTATCGCTTCACCGCCATCCAGCGGATGCTCCGGGAGAATGGCATTACCACCGCCCGGGTAGCGGCGCGGGTTGCCAAGCTCCAGGCGCAATTTCTGGACGGCATCGCCGGCAGCCCATTGGGCGAGGCCGAGCAGCTGAACCCGCTCGACGGCGGGCCGCATGCCCGCTTCCTGGCGTTCCGCGATCCGCGCGCGCAGCGCTGGTGCGCCGATTTGAACGCGCAGCAAATCGTCACCGACGTGCGCGGCGATGTACTGCGGATCGGCTTCGCGCTTTACCATGACGAAGAGGATGTTGCCGCACTGGTTGGTGCGGCCCGGCGGCTGGCCTAGCGTTCGAGACCCCGGCGCAGCATTTCATTGCCATGCGCGGCGACCAATTCCGGGTCCTGCCGACCCCAAACGCCAAAGCGCAGCCCCAGGAACACGTTCATGCCCATGATCGCCCAGGCGCGGACCTCGGTCGCCAGCGGTCCGTCGTCGCGCATCTGGCCCTTGGCCACCGCCTCCTCAAGCCTGGTGGCGATGCGGGCGGCGGCCGTTTCATAATGGGTGCGGAAGCCGGCGGGATCGACGAACTCGGCTTCGTCGATGATCCGGTAGACCTCTTTATGGTCGAACACGAACCTAAGGTAGGACGCCAGCGCGCGCCGTTCGCGGTCAATCTCGTCGGGCGCTCCCTCGATGTCGGGAGCGACATGGTCGCGGACCTGGCGCGACATGTCGCGGACCAGCGCGGCGAACACCGCCTCCTTGCTGTCGAAGTAGGTGTAGAAGGTGCCAAGCGCGACCTTGGCCCGGCCGGTAATGCCGACGATCGAGCTGTCGTGGAAACCGCGCTGGCCGAATTCGAGCAGGGCAGCGTCGAGAATCTTGCGCAGCGTCTTCTCGCCGCGCGCGGTGCGAGGCGCCTTGCCCTTGCTGGCCTGAGAGATTGTCCGCACCACGGAACCATCCGCTACCGCCGCGAGGCCGCGCTTGTCCACACTTCCCCCCATAAGAACGAGTTTATCACATAAGTTGAAACCCGGTTCAACTTTCATTATGGTCGCACCAAGGCCATCAGATCGGGGCACCCGGCGGGCTACAAAACGGAGGGGAATCAATGTCATATCGCACCACAACCGCGATTCGCGCCATGCTGCTGGCGGGAGTCGCAACCGTCTCGCTGCCGAATAGCGCGTTGGCTCAGAAACAGCCGGTCCAGGAGAAGCAGGCCGCCCCGGCCGCCAGCCCGGCCGCATCGGCGGACGATGAAACGATTGTCGTGACCGCCCGCCGCACCGAGGAAAATGTGCAACGGGTCCCGGGGGCAATTTCGGCCTTTTCGGAGAAGAGCCTCGACCGGATCCAGGCGACCGATACGACCGGCCTGCAGGGCGCGGTTCCCAACCTCAACATCGTCCAGGGCCGCGGCTCGTCCAACGCCACCAACATCTTCATCCGCGGCATCGGCCAGCCGGACGCGCTGCAGACCTTCGATCCCGCGGTCGGCGTCTATGTCGACGATGTCTATCTATCCCGCATCCGCGGCAACCAGCTCGACCTGCTCGACGTCGAGCGGATCGAAGTGCTGCGCGGCCCGCAAGGCACGCTCTATGGCAAGAACACGATCGGCGGCGCGATCAAATTCGTCTCGCGCAAGCCGGGCCAGGAACTGCGCGCCACCGGCAGCGTCGCCTACGGCTCCTACGACCAGCTGGAATTCAAGGGTGCGCTGTCCGGGCCATTCACCGATAAATTCGCCGCCGGCATTGCGGTCATGCGCTCCAAGCGCGACGGCTATGTCGAGGATTCGGCCGACGATCGCGAATATACTGACAAGGACAGCATCGGCGCCCGCGCGGCCTTTGCCTTTACGCCGTCATCCGCCTTTCGCGTCGACCTGACCGCCGACTACAGCCATGACGATGCGGCGCTCAACGTCGGCCGTCCGGTCAATAATCTGACCACTTTCTCCGGCGGCGTGCTGGTTGTCACCGACCCGGTCGGGTCGGGCAAATATCACTGGAAGGGCCGCACCACGCCGGGCCTGCCCAATTCGACCGAGCTCAAGCATTATGGCTTCGCGGGTACCGCAGCGCTCGACGTTACCGACAAGCTGACCCTCAAGTCGATTACCGCCTACCGCCGGCTGAATACCGACGACTTTGTCGACATCGACGCCACCCAATATGAGGTTGGCGACGTGTTCGTCGGGGTGAACCAGAAGCAGTTCAGCCAGGAATTCCAGGCAACTTACACCGGCGACAAGCTCAACGCGGTATTCGGCCTCTACTATCTCAACGAGGACATGAAATCGCACCAGGAGGCCTATGCCGACGACCTCCTCGGCCCGGCCTTCTTCAACAGCGGCTTTCTCCGTACCGTCGACGACCAGCTCAATACCAAGAGCTATGCCGCCTACGGCAACGCCAGCTACGAAATTGTGCCGAACGTGCGGCTGTCGGCGGGCCTTCGCTATACGAAGGAAACCAAGGATTATTTCCGCACCACCAGCACCTTCTTCTCGTTGCTGCCGGCGTTCAATGCGACCTATGCCTTCGGCCCGCCCAAGGGGAAATGGTCGGACTGGTCGCCGATGGCCAGCGTCGACTGGCAGGTCAATCCGTCGACCATGGTCTATCTGCGCGCCGCCAAGGGCTTCAAGTCGGGCGGGTTCAACGGCCGCGCCAATTCGGTATCGGAATCGACCGAATATGACCCCGAAACCGTCTGGTCCTATGAAGCCGGCTTCAAGACCACCGTGGCCAGCCAGCTGCGGCTCAATGGTGCCATCTTCACCGGCAGCTACAAGGATTTCCAGGCCCGCGTTTCCGGCCTGGACGATGACCCGGTCACCGGCCTGCCCCAGCCCAAGCTGTCGGTGCTGAACGCCGGCAAGCTCAGGATTCGCGGCGCCGAACTCGAAGCGGCATGGACTCCGATCGACCGGCTGTTGATCGACGGACAGCTGGGCTATCTCGATGCCGAATATAAGGAATTCGACGATGCCCGGTTCACCAACTTCGGCGGCAGCCGCGCGTTCCAGACGCCGGCGTTCGCGCCCAAGTGGACCTTGCGCCTGGGCAGTCAATATGGGTTCGACCTCGGCGGGTCGGGCAGCATTACCGTCGGCGCCCAGACTCGTTACAAGTCGCGGACAGCCTTGGCTGTGGATAATACCCTCACCAATACCGACATCGAAGTCGAAGGCCTGTTCCAGGACGGCTACTGGGTCCACGATGCCCGGATCGTCTATGAAACCGAAGACAAGCATTTCGCGCTAGGGCTTTATGGCAACAACCTGAGCAAGCGCGCCTACAAGACCGATGCCCAGGAGTTCTCGTCGGTCGGCAGCATCCGGACCGTTTACTACGGGGCGCCGCGCACCTTCACGCTGCGCTTCACGGCACGTTACTGAGCGGGGATGGGGGCGGACGTCGGGCGGGGGCCCGGCGCCCGCCCCGCACGGCCATGGCCAACCCCATCCCCTTCCAGGAATATCGCTGGACGTCGCGTGATGGCCTTAGCCTTTACGCGCGCACCTATTCGCCGCCCGGCGGCGAGCAGGGCCTGCCGGTCATCTGCCTGCACGGGCTGACCCGCAATTCGAAGGATTTCGAGGACATCGCTCCGGTCATTGCCGGCTGGGGACGGCGGGTAATCGCCGCCGATGTGCGCGGGCGGGGCCAGTCGGATCGCGATCCCAATCCCGACCATTACCAGCCGAAAATCTACGCCCGCGACGTGGTCGAGATGATGAAGGCGCTGGGCATCGATCGAGCCGTGTTCATCGGCACGTCGATGGGCGGGATCATCACCATGATGATGATGGCGGTAAAGCCCAAGGCGGTCGCCGCCGCCATCCTCAACGACACCGGCCCGATGATTGCGCCGGAAGGAATTGCGAGAATCCTCACCTATGCCGGCCAGCCGGTGACGATTGGCGACTGGAGCGACGCCGCCGGCTATGTCCGCAAGACCAATGCCGTCGCCTTCGCCCATTATGGCGACGAGGATTGGCACCGCTTCGCCCAGCGCACCTTCCGCCAGGGAGAGAATGGGCCGGAACTGGATTACGACCCGGCGATCAAGGGCGTCATCAGCAAGCCGGTGCCCAAGCTGGCACTATGGCTGACCGGTCTCCTGTTCCGGCGGCTGGCGCGGAAGCGGCCGACATTGCTGGTTCGAGGCGGCATGTCCGACCTCATCACCGCCGACATCGCCAGCAAGATGCAGCGCATGGCGCCCAAGATGCGGCGGGTCGATGTGCCGGGCATCGGCCATGCGCCGATGCTGACCGAGCCAGAAGCGGTTGACGCGGTCCAGCAGTTCCTGCGAACGGTGCCCTGACCAGATCGAGAGGGTGGGGCATGACTGACCAGCAGGGCGCGGCCCCACCAGCGAGGGCCAATATTGTGCTGGCCCTGCTGTTGCTCGCCTACATCTTCAATTTCCTCGACCGGACGATCCTCAACATCCTTGCCGGCTCGATCATCGCCGATTTGAAGCTGACCGATACCGAGTTCGGGCTGATCACCGGCCTCGCCTTCGCCATTCTCTATTCGGTGCTGGGCGTGCCGCTGGCGCTGATTGCCGATAGGACAAGACGGAGCTGGGTGATCGCCGGGTCGCTGGCCGTGTGGAGTGGCTTTACCGCCCTCTGCGGCACCGCCGCCAGCTTCGGACAATTGTTCCTCTACCGCCTCGGCGTCGGGGTCGGCGAAGCCGGCGGGGTGGCGCCTTCCTATGCGCTGATCGCCGATTACTTCCCGCCGCAGCGGCGGGCGCGGGCGCTGGCGATCTTCTCGCTCGGCATCCCGCTCGGCCTGGCCGGAGGGACGCTGATCGGCGCCTATCTCGCATCCTGGATCAACTGGCGCGCCGCCTTCCTTACCATGGGCATTGCCGGCGTGTTGCTGGCGCCGGTCATGCTGCTCGTGGTGCGCGACCTGCCCCGCCCGGCGGGGGCTCAGGAGATTCGCGAACCGCTGGCCCGAACGTTTCCGATCCTCGCCCGCAAGCCGACTTTCTGGCTGATGGCGTTCGCCGCCTCGTGCAGCTCGCTGGCTGGTTACGGCCTCGCCGCCTGGGTGCCCTCGGTGCTCGAGCGCAGTTTCGGCTTCAGCCTGATCGAGCGCGGCCATTTCCTCGCCTCGGTGTTCCTGGTCGGCGGAACCACGGGCGTGTTCATGGGCGGCTGGCTGGCCGACCGGCTGGGGCAAGCCGACAAGCGCTGGTACGCCAGGCTGCCGGCAATCGCCTGGCTGATTACCGCGCCGATGTTCGCCATCGGCCTGATGACGCCCGACCCGTGGCTGGCCTGGCCGCTTCTGCTGGTGCCCAATGCGCTCAATATCCTCTGGCTCGGCCCAGTCACCACCGCCGTCCAGCATCTGGTGGCGCGGCCGATGCGCTCGACCGCGTCGGCCAGCTTCCTCCTCATCAACAATCTCATCGGGCTGGGCGTCGGACCGACCCTGATCGGAGCCCTTTCGGAACTGTTCAAGGACCGTTACGGTAGCGAAGCGTTGCGTTATGCAGCCGTCAGCGTGGTCGGTTTCTATCTGGTTGCGGCCCTGCTGATGTTGCTGGCGGTCCGGCGGCTGCGCCAGGATTGGGTCGACGACCAAGGCTAGGTGAGAGTCCGAACGTCGGTTAAACGAAGGAACGAGCTGCTTTTTTGGCCGTTTGAAGGCTCAAGAAGGAGAGATTCCATGATGAAATGGATGCTTGCCGCCGGCGCGGCCGCGCTGGCAATCGCCTCGCCCGCCAGCGCTGACAAGGGCGGGCACGGCGGGAAGGGCCAGGGTGGCCAACAGGGCCAGAATGACCGCGGTGACGGTGGCGGCGGTGGCCAGCGGGAAGGCAAGTCCCACGGCGGCGGCGGCGACCGCCAGTACAGCTATGGCGGTGGTGGCGGCGGCGGGAACCGCGAATATCGAAGCGGCAAGGACCATGGCGGCAACCAGGGCCAGCAGCAGATGCGCTACGTCCAGGAGGACAATGGCCGTGGCCACGGCCAAGGCAAAGATCGTGGCTATTCCGAGAACCGCCAGGGCGACAAGCATCAGGGCAACCAGGGCAATCGCCAGGCTCGCTACGAAAACCGCCAAGGTGACAATCACCAGGGGAATCAGGGCAACGGCCGCGTCCGGTTCGAGAATCGCGGCGACAATGATGTCCGCGAGGCCCGCTTCGACAATGGCGGCAAGCATGGCCGCGACTTTGCCGACGTTTCCGGCAACAAGATCTTCAAGGTGCGCGACGTCGACGGCGGTGTCGTGCGCTACCGCGATGTCGACCGCGACGAGCTATTCGGCCGCCGCCTCGGCTATGGCGTCGGCGGCTGTCCGCCGGGCCTCGCCAAGAAGGGCAATGGCTGCATGCCCCCAGGCCAGGCGGCGAAATACATCGGCCAGCCGCTGCTCGCGGCGGCGCGTTATGGCGCGCTGGAGCCGCTACCGAGGTCGTTCGGCGGCCTCTATTATGACAATGACGACTATTATTATCGCTACGGTGGCGGCTACCTCTACCGGGTCGACCGCGACCGCGACCTGATCGACGGACTGATCCCGCTGTTCGGCGCGGCGCTACTGGGGCAGCCGCTTCAGGCGAGCTACATCAACCCCTATTATCAGCCGTCCTACTACAACGCCTTCTACCCGAATTCGCCGTATGACTGCCACCAATATGGCTACGGCTATGTGTATGAGACGGACTGCATGACCGGCATGGTCGAGGATGTCATCCCGACCTACGACTATGGCTATGGCATCGGGCAGATCATGCCTGCCAGCTACAGCTATTATAATGTGCCCTATGCCTACCGGAGCTATTACGTCGACGACGACGATTATTATTACCGCTACGCTCCGGGCGCGATTTACCGGGTCGACCGCGACACCGCGCTGATCTCGGCGGTGGTGTCGCTGCTGACCGGCGGTGTCAGCGTCGGTCAGCCGCTGCCGACTGGCTATAGCGCCTACAATGTGCCGATGGCGTACCGGTCGACCTATTACGATACGCCGGACGTCTGGTACCGCTATGACAATGGCTACATCTACGCGGTCGATCCGGGCACCCAGCTGGTGCGCAACATCGCTTACGCCATCATCTAGGCCGGCAGGTCACAAAGGAGATTTTTGACATGAACAAGAGCGCATATTCGCTCGCCCTGGCCGGTGCCGTGCTGGTCCTGGCGGGCTGCAACGGCCAGAGCCAGGCCCAAAAGGACGAAGCGTCCAAGGGGGTCGAAGCGGTCAAGCAGGCCGGCGACAAGACCATCGCCGCCGGGCTCGACCAGAACGGCAGCTTCTTCAAGGCGGCCAAGGCGGCCGGCCTCGACGCCACCCTCGCCGGGCCAGGCCCCTATACCGTCATCGTCCCCGACGACGCCGCCTTCGCCAAGCTGCCCGAGGGCGAGTTCGATAGCTGGCTCAAGCCCGAATCCCGCAACGAACTGACCCGCGTGATGACCTATCACATCCTGCCGGGCACGGTTTTGGCGGCGGACATTGGCAAGGCGATCGACGACGGCAAGGGCAAGGCCGTGCTGGCGACGATGGGCGGCGGCACGCTGACCGCGAGCCGCGAAGGCGACAAGATCGTCCTGACTGATGGCGACGGCCACAAGGCGACCATGGCGGGCACCGACGAAACGCTGGCCAACGGCGTGATT
>NZ_JAHFPY010000024.1:25980-33123 GCF_023266535.1 Sphingomonas sp.
CACCGCGTCGATGGCGTGCTGATGCCGGGCAAGAAGGCCTAACGGCCCACTATATATTGTTGTGCGGCAACGATCCCGCCCCAAGCAGTATCAAAACGCTCATTACCCCTTCCGCGTAGGTGCAGCCTCGCTATAACGAACTGCAAATGCGCGCGAAGGGGCTGAAATGAAGGCGACGATCGAACGGGCGACCCTCCTCAAGAGCCTGGGCCATGTCCAGTCGGTGGTCGAGCGCCGCAACACCATCCCGATCCTCAGCAATGTGCTGATCGAGGCCAGGGACGACGGCTCCTTGAGGCTGATGGCGACCGACCTCGACCTGCAGGTCGACGAGAGCGTCCCCGCCCAGGTCGGACAGGCCGGCGCCACCACGGTCTCCGCCCACACCTTCTTCGACATCGTCCGCAAGCTGCCCGAAGGCAGCCAGGTCGAGCTCAGCGCGTCCGAAGGCAAGATGCAGGTTGTTGCCGGCCGCGCCCGGTTCAACCTGTCGACCCTGCCGCGCGACGATTTCCCGGTGATCGCCGAAGGCGAGCTGCCGACCCGGTTCGAGCTGCCCGCGCAGACGCTCCGCCAGATCATCGACAAGACGCGCTTTGCCATCTCCAGCGAAGAGACGCGCTATTATCTGATGGGCATCTTCCTCCATGTCGCCGACGAGAAACTGAAGGCTGCCGCCACCGACGGCCACCGGCTGGCTCGCGTCACGGTCGACAAGCCCGAGGGCGCCGAAGGCATGCCCGACGTGATCATCCCTAAGAAGTGCGTCGGCGAGCTCCGGAAATTGCTCGACGAGGTCGAGGGCACGGTCGAAATCTCGCTGTCGCCGACCAAGGTCCGCTTCGGGCTCGGCAATGCGGTGCTGACCAGCAAGCTGATCGACGGCACCTTCCCCGATTACAACCGGGTCATCCCGACCGGGAACGACAAGCTCTTAAAGCTCGACCCGAAAAGCTTCATGGCCGGCGTCGACCGCGTGTCGACTATCGCCAGCGAGAAGACCCGGGCGGTCAAGATGGCGGTCGACCGCGACAGGGTGACGCTGTCGGTGACCAGCCCCGAAAACGGCCTGGCGGTCGAGGAACTGGCGGCCGACTATGGCGCCGACGGGCTCGAGATCGGCTTCAACGCCCGCTACCTGATGGACATCCTCCACGAGATCGAGGGCGATACGGTCGAGGTCCATCTGGCCGATGCCGCCGCGCCGACGCTGCTCCGCGAGAACGACAAGAGCGCGGCGCTATATGTGCTGATGCCAATGCGGGTGTGATGATCTGCCGCCTGTGGCGCGGTTGGACGACGCCGGACAATGCTGACGCTTATGAGCGAATCGTCCGCGGCCAGGTGATTCCCGGGATCGAGGCGCGCAACATTGCCGGCTTCCGCCACATCGACCTGATGTGCCGCGTGGCTGGCGACGAGGTCGAGTTCCAGACCCTGATGTGGTTCGACAGCCTGGATTCGGTCGTCGCCTTTATGGGCGAGGATTATGCGGTCAGCCATGTTCCGCCCGCCGCTCAGGCGGTGCTCAAGCGGTTCGACGAACGGGCGGCGCACTTCGAGGTCATCGACCGGCGCGGGCAGCGCGGCTAAGCGCTAGCGGTCCATGACCGCCGTCACCCGCCTTGCCCTGACCGATTTCCGTAACCATCGCGACGCGCTGGTCGAGGCCGGCCAAGGCTTCGTGCTGCTCAGCGGCCCCAATGGCGCGGGCAAGACCAATGTGCTGGAGGCGGTGTCGCTGCTGACCCCCGGCCGGGGCCTGAGACAGGTGTCGATCGGCGACATGGCGCGAAGCGATGGCCCCGGCATCTTCGCCGTGGCGGCGCGGCTCGACGACAACATCGACATCGGTACCGGCACTGCTGAAGCCGCACCCGACCGCCGGCAGGTACGAATCAACGGCGCCGCGGCAACGGTCAATTCGCTGGGCGAGCGGCTGGCCGTGCTGTGGCTGACCCCGGCGATGGACCGGCTGTTCACCGACAGCGCTAGCGGGCGGCGGCGCTTCCTCGACCGGCTGACCCTGGCGCTGGAGCCGGCCCACGCCCACCATGCCGCCCGCTACGAGGCGTCCATGCGGGCACGTAACAAGTTGCTGGGGGACGAGCTCGACGCCGATCCCGATTGGCTGTCGGCCCTGGAGGCGCAAATCGCCGAACATGGCGCGGCGATTGGGGAAGCACGGCTTCGCACCGTCAACGCGCTGACCGAGGCGATGGCAGACTTGCCCGACGATGATTTTCCGCGCGGAGCCCTGGCGCTGGAGCGTTGGGAGATCGGCGACCTCGCTGCCGCCCTCAGGACCAACCGGAGCCGCGACGCTACGGCTGGCCGGACGACGGAAGGCCCTCACCGACAGGATCTGATCGTCACCCATGTGGCGAAGGGCCAGCCCGCCGCGCACGGATCGACCGGCGAGCAGAAAGCCCTGCTGCTCGGCCTGGTGCTGGCCCATGCCGAGCTGGTTGCCGAACGCCGAAATGCGCCGCCGATCCTGCTGCTCGACGAGGTCGCCGCCCATCTCGATCCCGGCCGCCGTGCGGCGCTTTTCGCGCGGTTGGAGGGCCGGGGGCAGGTTTGGATGACGGCAACCGAGGCGAGGCTGTTCGACGCGATCGGCGCTTCGGCAACCCGTTTTCATGTTGAGGCCGGAACGATTTTGCCTGCCTGACTGGACTTTCTTTACTTTCTCTCTATATTGCACTGCAACACGAGGCGCCTAGCAAGCGGCGTGATCGGTCTCCCAGGAGGTCCCGGCCCGCGTCTCGACCCAGCTTAAACGCTCTCCTTTTCACGCGGGGTGCTCAACCAAACCCCGGCGGGTCCGTGCCATTTGCGGCGCGGACGTTCGCCTTGCATATTGGACTCATCTTTTGACCAAATTCACCGATCTCGGGCTGTCGAAGCCCCTTTTGGACGCGCTCGCGGCCAAGAATTACATCGTGCCGACGCCGATACAGGCGCAAGCCATTCCGACGGTTTTGACCGGCCGCGACCTGTTGGGCATTGCCCAGACCGGCACCGGCAAGACCGCAGCCTTCATGCTGCCCTCGCTCGACCGGCTCGCCAATCCGCGGGTTCACCCGATCGCCAAGCGGGTGCGCATGCTCGTCCTCGCCCCGACCCGCGAGCTAGCCTCGCAGATCGCCGACAATGCCCGCAATTATGCGCGCAACATCAACCTCACCACCGGCGTCATCTTCGGCGGCACCGCGCCGATGAAGAGCGTGCGCGAAGTCGCCCGCGGCCTCGACGTGCTGGTCGCCACCCCCGGCCGCCTGCTCGATCTGGTCGACCAGCGCGCAATCGACCTGTCGCGGCTCGAAATCCTCGTCCTCGACGAGGCCGACCAGATGCTTGACCTCGGCTTCATCCATGCGCTGAAGCGGATCGTCCAGCTCGTCCCCAAGACGCGCCAGACGCTGTTCTTCTCGGCCACCATGCCAAAGGCGATCAAGCAGTTAGCCGACGCCTATTTGACAAACCCGGCCGAAGTGTCGGTCACGCCCGCCGCAACCACGGTCGAGCGGATCGACCAGAGCGTCACCCATGTGAACCAGGCCGAAAAGTCGGCGCTGCTCACCCTGTTCCTGCAGAAGACCGGGACCGAGCGGACGCTGGTGTTCAGCCGGACCAAGCATGGCGCCGACAAGATCGTTCGCCAGCTGGGCGCCGCCGGCATCGCCGCCGCCGCGATCCACGGCAACAAGTCGCAGCCTCAGCGCGAACGCGCCATTGCTGCCTTCAAATCCGGCCAGGCGCCGGTGCTGATTGCGACCGACATCGCCGCGCGCGGGATCGACATTCCGGGCGTTGCCCATGTCGTCAACTTCGACCTGCCCGACGTTCCGGAGCAATATGTCCACCGCATCGGCCGCACCGCGCGTGCCGGCGCCGACGGCGCGGCGATCGCCTTCTGCAGCCCCGACGAGCGCATCAATTTGCGCGACATCGAGCGGCTGATCCGTCAGCCGCTGCCGGTTTCGCCGCTGCCCGAGGGCTTCGTTGCGGCCGCCCAGGCACTCAAGGCGCTCAAGCTGCCGCCGCAGCGCGAAGAGCGTAGCGGCCACGGCCGCGGTGGATTTGGCGCAGGCCGCCGCGACGGCGGTCATCGCAACGCCCGTCCGGCCGCGCCCCGTGCCGCTATCCAGCCGAACGGCACCAATGGCGGCGAGCGCCGCCGCGATGACCAGCGCCCCGCGCACGGGCAGCAGCGGCGCGATGAAGCGCCGCGTCCTGGCTATGGCGATCGCAATGGCCCGCGTCGTGACGGCGCCCCGCGCCAGGATGGCCAGCGCCATCCGCAACGGGCCGGCGGCCATCCCGCCCATCGTCCCGAGGGCGGGCAAGGCAAGCGACCGTTCAAGGGCGGCCGTCGCGGCGGCCCCGGCCGCTTCCAGCGCGCCCAGGGCTAACCGCCCTTCCAACGTTGGAATTCGTCTGCAAGGAGGCGGGATCGATGATCCCGCCCTCCAAAAAAAGCAGGCGAATTCCTATATTTGAATAGCCTTCCTCGCGCGCGTACGCGTGCGCGCGCGTTTGAGTGAGACTTTTGCGACTTTTCCCCCTACGAAAGACCTATGGCTACTGATCCGAACCAAAGTGAATATGGCGCCGACAGCATCAAGGTGCTCAAGGGCCTCGACGCGGTGCGCAAGCGTCCGGGCATGTATATCGGCGATACCGACGACGGGTCGGGCCTGCATCACATGGTGTTCGAGGTCAGCGACAACGCCATCGACGAGGCGTTGGCCGGCCATTGCGACCGGATCCTGATCACGCTCAATCCCGACGGATCGGTCAGCGTCGAGGACAATGGCCGCGGCATTCCGACCGGCATCCACGCCGAAGAGGGCGTGTCGGCGGCCGAGGTCATCATGACCCAGCTCCACGCCGGCGGGAAGTTCGAGAACACCAGCGACGACAATGCCTACAAGGTGTCCGGCGGCCTCCACGGCGTCGGCGTCAGCGTGGTCAACGCGCTTAGCGAATGGCTCGACCTCACCATCTGGCGCGACGAAGAAGAGCATTTCATGCGCTTCCGTCACGGCGATGCCGAAGCGCCCCTCAAGGTGGTCGGCAAGGCGCCCGCGGGAAAGAAGGGCACCCGCGTCACCTTCCTGCCGAGCCCGGAGACGTTCAAGATCACCGAGTTCGACTTCGAGCGGCTCGAGCATCGCTTTCGCGAGCTGGCGTTCCTCAACTCG
This sequence comes from Sphingomonas sp., assembly GCF_023266535.1. GTDB lineage: Bacteria > Pseudomonadota > Alphaproteobacteria > Sphingomonadales > Sphingomonadaceae > Sphingomicrobium. Next base: position 31,191 of record NZ_JAHFPY010000024.1, read on the forward strand.
GGCGTTCGCCTGGTGCTGGCCGATGCGCGTCACGCCGACCGGATCGAGCATGAGCTGTTCTACGAGGGCGGCATCGCCGCATTCGTGAAATATCTCGACCGGGCCAAGAACCCGCTGTTCCCCGATCCGATCGCCATCCATGGGCAGCGTGACGACATCGGCATCGACGTCGCGCTGGAATGGAACGACAGCTATTACGAAAACGTCCTCTGCTTCACCAACAACATCCCGCAGCGCGACGGCGGCACACACCTGGCCGCGTTCCGGGCGGCGCTGACCCGCACGCTCAACAATTATGCCGACAAGTCGGGCATCTTGAAGCGCGAGAAGATCAACCTCCAGGGCGAGGATATGCGCGAGGGCCTGACCGCGATCGTCTCGGTCAAGCTGCCCGACCCCAAGTTTTCGAGCCAGACCAAGGACAAGCTGGTCAGTTCCGAAGTGCGCCAGCCGCTGGAAAGCCTGATGGCCGACAAGCTGGCCGAATGGCTGGAGGAAAATCCGGCGCACTCGCGGGCGATCGTCGGCAAGATCATCGATGCCGCCGCGGCACGCGAAGCTGCCCGCAAGGCGCGCGAAGCCAGTCGCAAGTCGGTGATGGGCATCGCCTCGCTGCCGGGCAAGCTGCACGATTGCGCCGAGAAGGACCCGGCCTTGAGCGAGCTGTTCCTGGTCGAGGGTGACTCGGCCGGCGGCTCGGCCAAGCAGGGCCGCGACAGCAAGTATCAGGCGATCCTGCCGCTGCGCGGCAAGATATTGAACGTCGAACGGGCGCGGTTCGACCGGATGCTGGGCTCGAAGGAAATCGGCACGATCATCCAGGCGCTCGGCACCGGCATCGGCCGCGAGGAATTCAACCTCGAGAAGCTGCGCTACCACAAGATCGTGATCATGACCGACGCCGACGTCGACGGCGCGCACATCCGCACCCTGCTCTTGACCTTCTTCTACCGGCAAATGCCCGAGCTGATCGAGAAGGGCCATCTGATGATTGCCCAGCCGCCGCTCTACAAAGTGTCGCGCGGGCGCTCCGAAGTTTACCTGAAGGACGACGCGGCGCTCGACGACTATCTCGAAGAAGCCGGCCTAGAGGGCATGATCCTCGATACCGCCGAGGGCCAGCGGTCGGGCCGTGACCTCAAGACTTTGGTCGACCATGCCCGCCGCATCCGCACGCTCATGGCCTATGCGCCCAAGCGCTACGATCCGGCGCTGCTCGAAGCGCTGGCGATCAATGGCGCGCTCGATCCCAAGCTCGACCAGTCCAAGCGGGCCCAGGCCATTGCCTGGGTTGCCGAGTGGCTTGGCCGCGGCGATCCCGAGGGCCAGTGGAGCGGCGAACTGCAGGCCGAGGGCGGATATGTGCTGAAGCGGCTATGGCGCGGGGTAACCGACGCCCATCCGGTCGACCAATCGTTCATTCTCTCGGCCGAGGCGCGCAAGCTCCATGCGCTCGCCGCCGAACAGGCTACGACCTACGCCGTTCCGGCCCTGCTCAAGACCGTGAAGCAGTCGACCGTTCAAGAAGCGCCGGCCGAAGAGGGCGAAGAAGCTGCCGAGGAGCAGGAGACCAAGGGCAAGGTGATTCAGGTCACGCGGCCTTCTGAACTGCTCGACGCGGTGCTGGCGGCGGGTCGCCGCGGCCTCAAGTTCCAGCGCTACAAGGGGCTGGGCGAGATGAACGCCGAGCAATTGTGGGAAACCACGCTCGACCCGTCCAACCGCTCGCTGCTCCGCGTCGAGGCCGACCAGGCCGATGTCGCCGACGAGATTTTCACCCGGCTGATGGGCGATGTGGTCGAACCGCGCCGCGAATTCATCCAGGAGAATGCGCTCTCCGTCGCCAACCTCGACGTCTAAGGAACGAAGCCGGTGCAGCGGCGGTTTGGGCAACAATGACCTCTGGCCCCTGCATCACCGTCGCCAGCTATAA
>NZ_JAHFPY010000025.1:0-11785 GCF_023266535.1 Sphingomonas sp.
TATTCGCCCGACTTGGCGAGGACGATCTGCGCCTCGGTCTCGGCCGGCAGATAGTTGAGCGTGGCGACGATGTTCCAGCGGTCGAGCTGGCCCTGATTGAGCGCCTGCGTGCCGTGATAGAGGCCGCTGGTGTCGCCCAGGCCGATGGTATTGGTGGTCGAGAACAGCCGGAACCAGGGATTGGGACGGATTACCCTATTCTGGTCGAGCAGCGTGAGCTTGCCGTCGGTCTCCAGCACGCGCTGGATGACGAACATCACGTCGGGCCGGCCGGCGTCATATTCGTCGAACACCAGGGCCACCGGATGCTGCAGAGCCCACGGCAGCAGGCCTTCGCGGAACTCGGTCACCTGCTGGCCGTCCTGGATGACGATCGCGTCGCGGCCGATGAGGTCGATGCGGCTGATATGCGCGTCCAGGTTGATGCGGATGCATGGCCAGTTGAGCCGTGCCGCCACCTGTTCGATGTGGGTCGACTTGCCGGTGCCGTGATAGCCCTGGACCATCACGCGGCGATTGCTGGCAAAGCCGGCGCAGATCGCCATGGTCGTGTCGGGATCGAACACATAGGTGGGATCGAGATCCGGCACCCTCTCGTCGGCCTCGGTGAAGGCGGGCACCTCAAGGTCGCTGTCGACGCCGAACGCCTCGCGCACCTTCACCATCTTGTCGGGCGAAGCGAGAATCGTCTCGGAACGGCTGTCGAGCGTGACGTTGGGAATCTCGGTCATGGCCGCCGCCTTACGCACTTCGGCCAACCGCCTCAAGCCGCCTCAAGCCGCCTCAAGCCGCGCCTTCTCCGGCATCGGGAACAAGCCTGGCAGCCGCGAAGCAAGCTTCAGGTCCCCGGTGACGTCGAGCGAAGATAAGGGCGCGCCGGCATAGACGTAGCTGGCGATCTCACTCGGCGTACCGCGAATGATGAGGTCGGGCTCCTCCAGCTCACCGCGGCCGATGCGGATCTCGCCCTTCTTGTTGCGGGCCCAGAAAAAAGGCTCGCCATTCATGTGGAGCTGGATCTTGGCCTTGAGATCGCCGGCGGCCACCGGACTGAGCATTGTCCTCAAAGACAGCATCAGCGAGACCGGGCTGAACGGCCGTGTAGGATCGTGATAGGGGCTGCGCACCGCCCAGCGGCCGAGCGCCTGGAAGATCGGCGCCGCCTCATAGCCCCAGGGAGTGAGCTCATAGACCTGCACCGAGGCGGGCGGCGGCAGCTTGCGGCGGACCAGCACGCCGGCGCCCTCAAGCCCCTCCAATCTTTGCGTCAGGACGTTGGCACTAATTCCGTTCAGGCTCGTTTTAAGGTCCGAGAAGCGGCGTGGTCCAAGCAGCAACTCGCGGATCAACGGCATCGACCAGCGTTCACCAATCAAGTCCATGCCATGAGCTGCCGCGCAGGCATCGTCGTACCTCCGTCTGTCGTCGGCTCGTTGCGCCTTAGTTAGTTTTTGTAACGCCATTGTTGCAATTTATAACTAGCGCGGCCTAAGTTCAAGGCGAATCGAGTCGCAAGGGAGGCATTGGGCGATGTCGAAGATGATTTTCGTAAACCTGCCGGTCACCGACCTGCCGCAGTCGATGCGCTTCTATGAGGCGATCGGTTTCACCAACAATCCGCAGTTCACCAACGAGCAGGCCGCGTCGATGGTCTGGTCGGACACGATCTACGTAATGCTGCTGACCCACGACTTCTGGAAGACGTTCACCGGCAAGAAGATGGTCGATGCCAAGGGATCGGCGCAGTTCGCCCTGGCGATCAGCCGCGACAGCCGGACGGATGTCGATGCGATCGTCGAGGCCGCCGGCAAGGCGGGCGGCCTCGCCGACGTCAGCCCCCCGCAGGATCATGGTTTCATGTACCAACGCAGCTTCGAGGACCCTGACGGCCACAATTGGGAGCCGTTCTGGATGGATCCGGCAGTTGCCAGTGGCGAGCAGCCGGTCGAGCACCAGCCGCTGGCCGAACCGACCAAGCAGGAGGCCTGAACCATGGCCCTCATTGACAACGCAACAGTCGAAATCACCGCCTTCAAGCTGGTGCCGGAGTTCGCCCAGGGCGTGGTCCGCGACCTGCGGGTGCGCTGGGCCCTTGAAGAGGCCGGACTCGACTATCGCGCCCGCCTGCTCGACCAGGTCCGGCCGGCCGAATATTTGCGCGAGCAGCCGTTCGACCAGGTGCCGTGCTTCAACGACGGCAAGGTCCGGATCTTCGAGACCGGGGCGATCGTCCAGTATCTCGGCGAACAGAGCGAAGCCCTGCTGCCGCGCGATCCGCAGGGCAAATATCGGGCCATCCAGTGGACCTATGCCGCGCTCAACAGCGTCGAGCCGGCGATCCTCAACCTGCTGCTGATCGACATTTTCTATGCCGGCGAGGAATGGGCCAAGCTGCGCCGCCCGGGCGCCGAGGAATTCGCCAAGCTTAAGCTCAAGCGCGTGTCCGAATGGCTGGGCGACAAGCAATGGCTGGAAGGCGACCGCTTCACCATCGGCGACCTGCTGATGATCACCGTGCTGCGCTTCCTGCGTCACACCGACCTGGTCGCCGGCTTCGCCAACCTGGCCGCTTTTCAGAAGCGCGGCGAAGCCCGCCCGGCGTTCCAGCGTGCGCTGGCCGACCAGCTGGCCGCCTATAAGCAACATGAACCCGAAGGAGAGGCAGCATGAGCTATATCGAAGGATTCATCGTCCCGGTGCCGGAGGCGAACAAGGATGCCTATCGCAAGAGCGCTGCCGATGCCGCACCGATCTTCAAGGAATTCGGCGTCGGGCGCCATATCGAGGCCTGGGACAGCGACGTTCCCGAAGGCAAGGTCACCGACTTCCGCAAGGCGGTCAACGCCAAGCCGAACGAGAAGGTGGTCTTTTCCTGGTTCGAATATCCCGACAAGGCGACCCGCGACGCCGCCAATGAGAAAATGCGCAGCGACGAGCGCATGAAGGAATTTGGCGCCAACATGCCGTTCGACGGCAAGCGCATGATCTTCGGCGGCTTCGAGCCAATCGTCGAGGAGGGTAGCGAGCGCGGCGACTATACCGACGGGTTCGTCGTTCCGGTGCCGGAAGCGAAGACCGAGGCATATCGCGAGCTGGCCTCGAAAATGGCCAAAGTGTTCCGCCAGCATGGCGCGACGCGCGTCGTCGAGGCGCTGTCGGACGATGTCCCCAGGGGTGAAGTGACCGACTTCTACCGCGCCGCGAAGGCCGAGGAAGGCGAGAAGGTTGTTTTCTCGTTCATCGAATGGCCCGACAAGGCCACGCGTGACGAGGGCTGGAAGACGATCATGGAAGACGAAAGCCTGAAGCCGGAAGGCGACATGCCCTTCTCCGGCCAGCGCATGTTCTGGGGCGGCTTCGAACCGATTTTCGACACTGCCAAGACCAAGGAGCCGGCGGAAGCCTGAACCGCCGGGTAGAGGAGAGGGATAATGACCGACACGATTCTGGCGCCGCCGCGCGCCGAGGCGGGAGCGCGCCCGCTGCAGGGCAGCAATGTCTGGTATGAGTTGATGACGCCGGACCCCGACGCCGCCACCAGTTTTTATGGCGCGGTTGTCGGCTGGTCGATTGGCGAGCCGATCGGCGGCGACCAGGATTACCGCATGATCGGGCGCTCGGACGGCGGCTTCGCCGGCGGCGTGCTGAAGATCAACGACGAGATGCAGAGCCATGGCGCCAGGCCGATCTGGCTGGGCTATATTGGCGTCGACGACGTCGATGCGACGGTTGCCGCGATCGAAGCGCGGGGCGGCAAGACGCTGATGCCGGCATTCGATATTCCGCAAGGCCGGATCGCGATGGTCGCCGATCCCCAAGGCGCACCCTTCTATGTGATGAAGCCGATCCCGCCGGCCGAAAAGCTGGACGCGCAAAGCGATGTCTTCTCGCCGACCGAGCAGCAGCGGGTCAGCTGGAACGAGCTTTCGACCAACGATCCAGCAGCTGCCCGGAAATTCTACACCGAGCTGTTCGGATGGGATGACGGTGAGTTCATGGATATGGGCCCGATGGGCGAATACCGCTTCCTCGACCATGGCGGAACGCGGATCGGCGCTTTGTGCGGGGTCATGCCGGGCGCGCAGCCCAAGTGGCGATATTATATTCGCGTACCTTCGATCGCGACCGCGCAACAGGCGGCCGAGGCCAATGGCGGAACCATCCATATGGGCCCGCACCAGGTCCCGACCGGCGACTACATCATCATCGGCAGCGATCCGCAGGGCGCAGAGTTTGCCCTGGTCGGCGGCCAGTAAGGAGCAAGCAGCATGAGCAACAAGCTGACCACCTGCTTGTGGTTCGACCATGGGGAAGCCCGCAAGGCCGCCGAATTCTACGCTTCTACCTTCCCCGACAGCAGCGTCGGCGAGGCGATGAAGGCTCCCGGCGATTTCCCCGGGGGCGAGCAAGGCGTCGAGCTGACGGTCAGTTTCACCCTGCTTGGCCAATCCTTTGTCGGACTCAACGGCGGCCCCAATTTCAAGCCCAATGAAGCGATCAGCTTCATGGTCGTTACCGAAGACCAGGCGGAGACCGACCGCTACTGGAATGCGATCATCGGCAATGGCGGCGAGGAAAGCGCCTGCGGCTGGTGCCGGGACAAATGGGGTTTCTCCTGGCAGATCACGCCGCGCGTGCTGCTCGAGGCCAATAATCATCCGGACAAGGCCGCGGCGAAGCGCGCGTTCGCGGCGATGTTGACAATGAAGAAGATCGACGTCGCCAAAATCGAGGCCGCGCTAAAAGGCGAGACGGCCGATGCATAAGCTGGCCGGTGAGCTGCGCGGGAAGTGCCAGGATCGCGCCCGATCAGCCTGATACTCTATGGCCACCCGTTCAGCTCCTATTGCTGGAAGGTGCAAATCCCGCTCGATGCCGACGGCACGGCCTACGAGTATCGCAATGTTGACCCTGCCTTTCCCGGCGTGATGGGCGAGCTCATGGAGCTTTGGCCGATCGGCAAATTCCCGGTGCTGGTCGATGACGGCCAACTGATTGCCGAGACGTCCTGCATCATCGAGCATCTGCAGGCCTATCACCCGGGTCCAAACGTCTGGATCCCGGAAGGCAAGACAGGGCGGCGGGTGCGGTTTCTCGACCGCTTCTTCGACCTCCACATCCAGGGCAATATGCAGCCGGCGGTCAATCACGCGCTCCGGCCCGAAGGCTGCGGCGACGCCTATGGCGCCGAGAAAGGACTGAAGGCGCTGAGGGTCGCCTACGACTGGCTCGAGGCCAATCTGCCCGACAGCGAGTGGGCAGCCGGTGACTCGTTTACGCTGGCCGATTGTGCTGCGGCCCCCGCCCTATTCTATGCCGATTGGGTCGATGAAATCGGTGAGGACCGACCACGGCTCAAGGCCTATCGCGCCAGGCTGCTGGCCCATCCGGCCGTCAGCAAGTCCGTTGAAGGCGCACGGCCCTACCGGCCCTATTTCCCGCTGGGCGCGCCGGACCGCGACTAATCGACCAGGTCGAAGGCGCCGACAAACGTTTCGATCCCGGCGATTCCTTCGAGTTCGGCGTCGAGCCGGCGATAATCGTCGCCCTGCCCGGCCTGAAAGCGTTCAAACGCTTCAACCGATTCCCAATGATCGGCGGTCAGATAGATGCCGTCGCCGTCGCGCCATAGATCGGTACGGATGAAGCCGGGTGCCGTAGCGAACAGCCGCGCCCAGTCGCCGTCGGCTTTGTAGGCCGTGAGAAAGCGCTCTTCGGTCGCGGGCGGGACCTCGAACTTCCACAAGCGGACGTGACTCATGTGAATGCCTTTGCGACGCGCAGTGTCTGCCAGGCCTCGATGACTTCGCGGAGCATCTTCTCATGGCTGCGGTCGCCGCCATTGCGGTCGGGATGATAGCGCCGCACCAGCTCAGAATAGCGTTTGCGAACCCTGTGCAGGTCGGTGTCGTCATTGAGCCCCATCACGCCGAGCGCGTGGCGTTCCTTGGCGGTGAAGCGGTCGATCGCCCGCCGCTGCGCCTCGGGCTGGAAACGGGCGGCGATGGCGTCGAGCGGATCGGCGAAATCGCGCCACGCCGGTCCGGCATCGGTGCCGACATGGGCAAAGGCCCGGGTCGCCCGGTCCCAGCCCGCGATCGGCGATTGCGCGGCCTGAATCTCCTCTGGGCTCATGCCTTCGAAGAAGTTGTACTTCGCATTGTGCTCGCGGACATGGTCGAGGCACAGCCATTGCCAGGTACCCGGGCCATCAAAGTCCGACGCGGTCAACGGCGCCCGAAACTCACCCGGCTGCTTGCAGCCGCGCACCGAGCAGCGGGCCTTCGCGCCCTCCACCCGTCCGTGCCATTTGGTCTGCCGCGTGGTCGCCACTTGTCCCTCTCGCCTTGAACACCCCTATATAGGAGCGATGACCGACACTGCTACCGGACCCGTCGCCAGGGAAATGATCGAGCGGCTCAATGCCGCGCTCAAGCCGACGCGCTTGGTCCTCGAAGACCAAAGCCGGATGCATGTCGGCCATTCCGGCCACGACCCGCGCGGCGAAAGCCACTTCGCGCTGACCATCGAAAGCCCGGCCTTCGCCGGCCTGAACAGGGTCGAACGGCAGCGGAAAGTCTATGCCGCGCTCGGCGAACTGATGCGCGAACGGGTACACGCGCTAACCATCCGCGCGACGGCGACGGGCGAATAGCCCGGCGCCGTGCATCGATGATTACAGTGCGAGCTGGACGCCGAAGCGGCCGCCAACGGAGGTCTTGTTGCCATCGCGGTCTTCGCCGTTGACTTCGCCGAGTACGACGAGGCCATTGTCGCCGCCCAGCGCGCGCACGCTGCCGAGCCAGCCGCTGGAGCGCTTCTCCGGAGTCAGCGTGAAGGGGTCGCCGCTCTCGAAATAAGCGACTGTCTTGCCAAGCGAACCGCTGACGATGCTGCGATAGCCGCCTTCCGCCTCAACCCGCAGCCAGGTCTGGTCCTCACGCTTGCCGAAGAGGTCGTAGCCAAAGGCGACGGTGGCATTGACGCCGGTCTCGTCGCTGTTGCGCTTTTCGACATGGAGGTCGAAAGCTGTGCCGCCGCCGGTCTCGTCATAGGCCTTCTCGGTCAGCTTGAGGTAATCGAGCGAAACCGACGGGCGGACCGAGAAGCGGCCGCCGACCTTGAGGTCGTAAGCGGCACCAAACGAGGCCGAGTAAAGCCGGCCGTTCCAATTGCCCACCGCTTCGCGCTCGACCAGCACGCCATTGGACGTGCCGCTGAACCGGCGCGTATTGTCGAACGTAATCGTTGCCGCGGTGGCGCGGGCATAGCTGCTGAGCCCACCCCACTTGCCGCGCCAGTAGACGCCAGCTTCATATTGGTCGCTGGTCATCTCGTTGGCGCTGTGGGTGTCGCGGCCGGTCAGGTAAGCCAGCGTCACGCCGACCCCGCCGGCCTTGCCGAGCCCGGCCTCGAGGCCAAAAGTCGCTGCCCAGCCGCCGAATTGATAGGCAGAGGTATCACCGATCGACTTGGTCGAAGCCCAGCCGACCTGTTCGGTCCAGACGCGCCAGTCGCCCGGCTCGCCCGGGGCGCGCGGATCGAGGAAGATGCGGTTGGTAAGCCGCACGCCCTTGGTCGTCGCCTCGAATGTGCCGCCGGCATGGTCCGGCAACATCTGCTGGAGCGTGTCCTGCAGCGTTGCGCTATCGCCGATGTCGAGCAGCACGCCGGCCAAGGGGGCATCGCTGTCGGCAGCGCCCAGCACCGCGTCGAGGATGTCGCTTTCCGACCGGTTGATGCCGAGCTCCGCGGCGGACTTCAGCCGGATCGTCAGCGAAACCTCGTTGGGAACGGTCGTGACCAGGCTGCTGTCGAACAGGAACGGCAGGGCACTGACCGAACTGTTCAGGCCCGAGCCGACCGTCAGCGAACCTGCCTGCAGGATCTTGTAGGTTCCCGCGACATTGCCGACCGTGAGCAGGTTTACAGCGATAAGGTTGTTGGTGCCGAGATTGGCCGCGCCGCTGATGTTGTACAGCGTGTGGGTGCCGGCATTGCCGTCGATGGAGACGCCGAGGGTCGACCCTGTTCCAGTCGTCAGCGAGGCCAGTCCGACGCTGCCTAGATTGGTCGCGTTGAGTTTCGACCCGGCGCCGACCGTGGCGGCGATGTTGCTGCTGTTGAGCAGATTGCCGGTATATGAGGAAGTTCCGGCCAACTGCAGCACGCCGGCGCCGCCGCCGAAATCGGCATTGCCGTTCATCAGCGCGTCGCCGGACAGAGTCAGCGAGTTGCTGCCGCCGCCGAAGAAGACATTGCCGGTGACGGCGCCGTCCTGGATGTCGAGCAGGTCGTTGCCGCTGCCGAATTTGATCTGGCCGTTGATCGCCGGCGCGGTGCCGGTGGCCACGACCTTCTGGCGGATGGTGGCGCCGCCGGCATTGGCGCTGAGGTCGATCGCGGTGGCGCTGGTGCCGAGCGTGTCGCTGTTGTTGACGCCGATTACGCCGGTGTTCTCGACCAGGCTGAGCCCGCCGGACTTGTCGACAATCGCGGCGGCGGTACCGTCTGTGCCACTGCGAGCGGCGATGATGCTGCCGCTGTTGCGGATAGTGTTAACCGTCGCGCCGGTATCGATCACGATCGCCTGGGCCGAGGTGGTGGCGGTGCCGCCGCCTTCGGCGGAGATGCTGCCGCTATTGACCAGCTCGGGGAGCGTAGTGCCGGTTCCGATCTTGATGGCAGTGGCATTGGCTTCGGTCGACTTGGCGGTAACCGAGCCGCTGATGGTCGCGCCACCGGCGATCGTGACGGTCTGCCCGGCACCGCCGATCGACAGGCCGGTCGACGAAACGCCCTTGTAGACGCCGACGCCATGGATACCGCCCTTGATCACCAGGCCGTGGCCGGCGGTCGACGAGGCGACCGCGCCGACCGTGACGGCTTGCGATGAAGTGCCGATCTGGACGGCGGGCGCTGAACCGACGGCGAAGATCGCGGCGGTGCCTTCGTTGGCGTCGAGGATGCCATCGCCATCCACGTCGGTATTGGTCGTGCTGGTAGTTGGCCTGGCGTCGAACATGATGCCGCCGCCGACATTGCCGGAAATGACCACGGCCGAACCGCCGATCAGCAAGTCGTCTGCGTCAAGCTTGGAGGTATCGGCCGGCGGCGACGTGTAGCGGAAGCCGGTGGCGGTCACGGTGTTCTGGATGACCACCGCACCGGAGACGTTGCCGTTGAGCTGGACGCCGACCGAATTGGCGCCCTGGGCCAGGACACCGCCGTTGATGAGCGAGAAGTTGCCGTTGATCGCGGCTGCCCTGACGCCGACGCTGTTGTCGCCGAGCACGTTGATCGTGCCGCCGGACATGGTCAGGTTGCCCTGGAGCGTGCTGTCGACCGCGATGCCCGCCGAAACTGCGCCTTCGATGGTGATGGTGCCGGCGTTGAGGATGTTACCGGTAAAGGTGCCTCCGCTCAGCACATGGATGCCGAACCGGCCGCTGCCCTGGGCAAAGACGCCGTCGATGTCGCCGTCATTGTCGGTGTCGGTCGGCGTGTAATTCTCGTCGATGATGATCGAGCCCGAGTTGGTGATGTCGCTGGTGAACCCGGGGTTGGCGAGAATGCCGGTCGAATTGTTCGATCCGGTAATCTGGATCGTGCCCTCGTTCTTGACGTTGTCGCTGCTGTTGATGGTGACCGCATTGCCGCTGGTCGGCTTGACTGACCCGGTCGAGGAAATACGGATGTCGTCGTTGCCGGTGTTGGTCAGGACCGGGGTGGTGACCGCATTGCCGATGACAATTTCAGCATTGGCGGTTGCAGGAAGCAGAGCGAACGACAGGGGCGTCAAACAAGTGGCGGCAAGCAGCTTGCGCATCGGGGGTCCTCTGACTGGAGCACACCGCAGCGGGGGCACGCGGGCGCTTCTTGATTTTTTCTTAGGCGTAGCGAAGGCCGGGGAACCTTCGCAACTGATTGAAATGCTGTTTTCACAATTCGCAACTGAACTTGGCGGAACTCCGCCACGCGCGGATTAGCCAATTTGCCACGCGGCTGCCAACCTCCGTTTGTCGAATTTGGCGACTTTGTTCTTAAGTATCGGATTTGATTTCGGTTTTTAATGACTGCCGAATCGACCCTTTCCTTTTTGCCCGCAACTGTGGTTGAGCAGGGCAAAGGAGTCGCGGCGATGGAAACGATTACTCCGACCACCCATGATCTCGGCGATTTCAAGGTTCGCCGGACCTTGCCGTCAAAGCCGCGGCGAATGGTCGGGCCCTTCATTTTCGTCGACCAGTTCGGCCCCGCCAAACTGCCAGCGGGCAAGGGCATGGACGTCAGGCCGCACCCGCACATCAACCTGGCCACCGTCACCTATTTGTTCGAGGGCGCGATCGAACATCGCGACAGCATCGGCAGCCATGCGGTGATCGAGCCCGGTGCAGTCAATCTGATGACCGCCGGCAAAGGCATCGTCCATTCCGAGCGATCGCCCGGCGCCCTTCGCGCCGATGGCCCCTCGCTCTACGGCATGCAGACCTGGCTGGCGTTGCCGGAAGGCAAGGAGGAGATCGATCCGGCGTTCGAACATATCGACGGGGCGGCTTTGCCGCTGGTCGAGGAGCCGGGCGTCTCGGCCCGCGTCCTGATGGGATCGCTGTGGGGCAAGACCGCCAAAGTCACCCAGCATAGCGAGACGATCTATGCCGACATCCTGCTCGGCGGCGGATCGAGCATCCCGATTGATGCCATGACCGACGAGCGGGCGGTGCTGGTGACCGAAGGGGACGCCAGCCTCGACGGCGACCGGCTGGAGGCGTTCACTCTCTACGTGTTGGCGCCGGGCGAGAAGATGACGCTTCGGGCTGAAACTCCCTCGCGGATCATGTTGCTCGGCGGCGAGGCCTTCCCGACCCCGCGCCACGTTTTCTGGAACTTCGTCTCCTCGTCACGCGACCGCATCAACCAGGCCAAGGAGGATTGGAAGGCGCGCCGCTTCCCGCTGGTGCCCGGTGACGATCAGGAATTCATCCCGCTGCCCGAAGTGCCGCTGACGGTGACCTATCCGTGACCGAGCTGCGCAAAGTCGCGCTGTCGACCGGCATTGCCATGAATGTCGCGCTGGCCGGGCCGGAGGACGCCCCGCCGGTAATCATGGTTCATGGTTTCCCGGAATCGCACCGGACCTGGCGTGGCCTCGTCCCGCTGCTGTCCGACAAGCTCAGGCTGGTGATGCCTGACCTGCGCGGATTCGGCGACAGCGACCGGCCGCAGGATGTCGCCGACTATGCCACCGACACGCTGGTTGCCGACATTTTTGCGCTGGCCGATGCCCTCGGGATCGATCGGTTTGCATTGATCGGTCACGACTGGGGCGGAGCGATCGCCTGGGCCGCCGCATTGCGCGGCAACCCCCGAATCGAGCGGCTGGCGATCATCAATTCGCCCCATCCGCTGATCTTCCAGAAAAGCGTGATCGAAGACGAACCGCAGCGCGCTGCGTCGCAATATATTCGCGCCTTCCGCAACCCCGGAATGGAAGCCGGGATCGAGGTAATGGGATTCGAGACATTCTTCGACAAGAGCTTCGCCAAGCATGCCGACATGTCGCTGATCCCGCCCGCCGAGCGTCAAATCTATATCGACCAGTGGAGTCGTCCCGGCGCCCTCACCGCCATGCTCAACTGGTATCGGTCGAGCCAGGTGGTGGTCCCGGCAATGGGAGAGAATGCGGCCTTGCCCGCCTGGGTCGAACGCGGCGTGCCCAAAATCCATATCCCGGTCCGCGTCATCTGGGGGATGGAAGACAAGGCGCTGCTCCCCGTCCAACTGA